>NZ_JBYSWT010000018.1:0-147308 GCF_058781435.1 Pseudomonas sp. FW507-12TSA | reverse complement strand
GCTATTCTAGGCTTCGCATCGGCCTTGGGAAGGGGGGGCGCCAGGTATTTTTTCAGCCTCGGCCAAGCCCTTGAAAATATTGGCAAAGCCCCGGGTTACGGGGGCTGTGGGCGATGGGCGGGGCTGCTGGGTGGAGCGTTTGCCGGAGCTTGCCAGGGCGCGGCGCGATGCCCGGGTATCAGGCTGGCGAATGATCACAGACAGTTTCCCCGTGGCTGACTAGATTGCAGTTTCCAGGCGTGTGTCTGGCCCAATAACAATAAGAGAGATCGACCCATGGATAACTCGACTCAAGCGGCGAATGCCTGGCGCATTCTGTTCCTGTTGTTTTTGGCAAACCTGTTCAACTTCTTCGATCGCACCATTCCCGCGATCATCATCGAACCGATCCGCATGGAGTGGCACCTGAGCGATTTCCAGCTGGGGATCATCGGCACCGCCTTCACCATCGTCTACGCCATCGCCGGCCTGCCCCTGGGGCGGCTGGCCGATACCGGCTCGCGCAGCCAGCTGATGGGCTGGGGCCTGGCGGTCTGGAGCGGGCTCACCGCAGTCAACGGCATGGTGGGCAGTTTCTGGAGCTTCCTGCTGGTGCGCATGGGCGTTGGCATCGGTGAGGCCAGCTATGCGCCGGCGGCCAACTCGTTGATCGGCGATTTGTTCCCGGCCCACCGCCGGGCCCGGGCGATGGGCATCTTCATGCTCGGCCTGCCCCTGGGCCTGTTGCTGGCCTTCTTCACCATCGGGGCGATGGTCAAGGCATTCGACAGCTGGCGCGCGCCGTTCTTCATCGCCGCGGTACCGGGCCTGTTGCTGGCGGTGTTCATGTTCTTCATCAAGGAGCCCAAGCGCGGGGCGGCGGAAGCCAGCAAGGTGTCCCAGGAGCGCATCGAGCGGCCGATCCGCCGGGTGCTGGCGATCCCGACCTTTCTCTGGCTGACCCTGGCCGGCCTGACCTTCAACTTCGCTACCTATGCCTGCAACTCATTCCTGGTGCCGATGTTGCAGCGCTACTTCCTGATGCCCTTGCAGGAAGCAGCGGTGGCCACGGGGATCATTGTCGGGGTGACCGGCCTGGTAGGCCTGACCCTGGGAGGCTGGATCGCCGACAAGATCCACCAGCGGGTGGCCAACGGCCGGTTGTTGTTCGCCGCCGGCAGCCTGCTGATTTCCACTTTGTGCACGGCCTGGGCCCTGCATGCCGGGCGGATCGAGATCGGTGTGTTCGTGGCGGTGTTCAGTATCGGCTGGTTGTTCGCCTACAACTTCTACACCTGCGTCTACACCGCGATCCAGGATGTGGTGGAGCCGCGTTTGCGGGCCACCGCCATGGCGCTGTTCTTCGCCGGCCTGTACCTGCTGGGTGGCGGCCTGGGGCCGGTGGTGGTGGGGGCGTTGTCCGACCGCTTTGCCCATGCGGCGATGGACGCCGCCGGGGCCGGGCAGATGACCGAGGCGTTCAAGGCCATCGGCCTGCACGATGCCATGTACCTGATCCCGGTGGCGCTGCTGCTGACCCTGGTGTTCCTGTTCATTGCCTCGCGCAGCTTCGTGCGCGATGCCCAGCGCATGCGCGACGGGCTGGCGCCGGGCGAGGCGGTTGGAGCGCCAGCGACGGCCTGAGGCAGGGCTGTTACGGACGACGATAAAAAAAGCCCGCATGTGCGGGCCTTTTTCGTGGTGCCGAAGCCGGGGAATCAGCCTGCTACCAGGACCCGGATCGCCTCCAGGCGCAGCGCGGCTTTTTCGAGCATGGCCAGGCCTTGCTCCCGTTGCTTGCGCAGGGCCATCAGCTCGCTGTCGCGGACGGTGGGGTTGACCGCCTGCAACGCGGTCAGGCGCGCCAGCTCTTCGTCCAGGTCGGCCGCCAGGCGCCGTTGGGCCTCGGCCACGCGCTCGGCGTGACGTGGGGCGATCTTGGCTTCGCCGGCGTTGATCTTCGGTGCCAGCTGGTCGCGCTGGGCCTGGATGAACTTGTTGGCGCTGGCCTTGGGCACGCTTTCCAGCTGGTCGTTGAGGGTCTCGAAGGCCACCCGTGGCGACAGGTCGTTGCCATTGGCGTCCAGCAGGCAGCGCAGGGCCGCCGGTGGCAGGTAGCGGCCCAGTTGCAGCGAGCGTGGAGCGACCACTTCGCTGACGTAGAGCAGTTCCAGCAGTACGGTGCCGGGCTTGAGCGCCTTGTTCTTGATCAGCGCCACGGCGGTGTTGCCCATGGAACCGGACAGCACCAGGTCCATGCCGCCCTGCACCATCGGGTGTTCCCAGGTGATGAACTGCATGTCCTCGCGGGACAGGGCCTGGCCACGGTCGTAGGTGATGGTCACGCCTTCGTCGTCGCCCAGGGGGAAGCTGGCGTCGAGCATCTTCTCGCTGGGCTTGAGGATCAGGGCGTTGTCCGAATGGTCTTCGCTATCGATGCCGAAGGCGTCGAACAGGGTCTCCATGTAGATCGGCAGGGCGAACTGGTCGTCTTGCTCGAGGATCGCCTCCACCAGCGACTCGCCTTCGCCGGCGCCACCGGAGTTCAGTTCCAGCAGGCGGTCGCGGCCAGTATGCAGCTCGGCTTCCAGGCGCTCGCGTTCACTGCGGGCCTCGTCGATCAGGGCCTGCCACTGGCCGTCGTCGGCATTTTCCAGGAGCGGCAGCAAACGCGGGCCGAACTGGTGCTGCAGGGCGTTGCCGGTAGGGCAGGTATTGAGGAAGGCGTTCAGCGCTTCGTGGTACCACTGGAACAGGCGCTCTTGCGGGCTGGTCTCCAGGTAGGGTACGTGCAGCTCGATCACGTGCTTCTGGCCGATCCGGTCCAGGCGGCCGATCCGCTGTTCCAGCAGGTCCGGGTGCGCGGGCAGGTCGAACATCACCAGGTGATGGGCGAACTGGAAGTTGCGGCCTTCACTGCCGATTTCCGAGCAGATCAGCACCTGGGCACCGAACTCTTCGTCGGCGAAGTAGGCGGCGGCGCGGTCGCGCTCGAGGATGTTCATGCCTTCATGGAAGACCGTGGCCGGGATGCCGGAGCGCACGCGCAGGGCGTCTTCCAGGTCCATGGCGGTCTCGGCGTGGGCGCAGATCACCAGGACCTTGGTGCGCTTGAGCATCTTCAACTGGTCGATCAGCCACTCGACCCGTGGGTCGAATTTCCACCAGCGCTGGTCGTCGTCACTGGCCTCGGGCTGGGCCTGGAAGCTGACTTCCGGGTACAGCTCGGCATGCTCGCCCAGGGGCAGCTCCAGGTATTGGTCCGGGCACGGCAGCGGATAGGCGTGCAGCTTGCGCTCCGGGAAGCCCTGGACCGCGGCGCGGGTATTACGGAACAGCACGCGGCCGGTGCCGTGGCGGTCCAGCAATTCGCGCACCAGGCGTGCGCTGGCTTCGCTGTCGCCATCGTTGACGGCGGCCAGCAGGGCTTCGCCCTCGTTGCCCAGGAAACCCTGGATGGTCTTGTGCGCTTCGGGGGACAGCCGGCCCTGGTCCAGCAGTTCCTGCACGGCTTCGGCCACCGGACGGTAGTTCTCGCTCTCGGCGCGGAAGGCCGCCAGGTCGTGGAAGCGGTTGGGGTCCAGCAGGCGCAGGCGGGCGAAGTGGCTGTCCTGGCCCAGTTGCTCGGGGGTGGCGGTCAGCAGCAGGACGCCGGGAATGGTCTCGGCCAGTTGCTCGACCAGGGTGTATTCCGGGCTGGCTTGTTCTTCGTGCCAGACCAGGTGGTGAGCTTCGTCCACCACCATCAGGTCCCAGCCGGCGGCGAACAGCGCGTCCTGGGCCTTCTCGTCGTCCACCAGCCATTCCAGGGCCACCAGGGCCAGCTGGGTGTCTTCGAACGGGTTGCTGGCATCGCTTTCGATGAAGCGTTCTTCGTCGAACAGTGCGACCTGCAGGTTGAAGCGCCGGCGCATTTCCACCAGCCACTGGTGCTGCAGGTTCTCCGGAACCAGGATCAGCACCCGGCTGGTACGGCCCGACAGCAGTTGGCGATGGATCACCAGGCCGGCCTCGATGGTCTTGCCCAGGCCCACTTCGTCCGCCAGCAGTACCCGTGGCGCGATACGGTCGGCGACTTCACGGGCGATATGCAACTGGTGGGCGATGGGTTGGGCACGTACGCCGCCCAGGCCCCAGAGTGGCGATTGCAGCTGGCGGCTGGTGTGTTCCAGGGTGTGGTAGCGCAGCGAGAACCAGGCCAGCGGGTCGATCTGCCCGGCGAACAGGCGGTCACTGGCCAGGCGGAACTGGATGAAGTTCGACAGCTGGGTCTCAGGCAGGGTGACGGGCTGGTTCTGTGCGTCGAGACCGTGATAGACCAGCAGGCCGTCGACGTCCTCGACTTCCTGCACGGTCATCTTCCAGCCTTCGAAGTGGGTGATGCTGTCACCCGGGGAAAACCTCACGCGGGTGAGGGGCGCATTCCGTAGCGCATACTGGCGAGTGTCGCCAGTGGCCGGGTAGAGCACGGTCAGCAAGCGGCCGTCCTGTGCCAGAACGGTGCCTAGACCTAGCTCCGCTTCGCTGTCACTGATCCAGCGTTGCCCCGGTTGATACTGCTGCGCCATGCTGCCTGACTCCCGCTTTGAAAAAGCCGACTATCTTAACGGAACCTGCTTGCAGTCCAAAGGATTCTGATGAAAACCCCTGGATAAAAAGTAGCGTAAGCGCTGCGTTCGTCGGGGTAGCGGGCACTATCGGCTGACGACTGGGTCACAGTTTTGCGACCGATGGCTCAAGTCGCCCATGCCGCAGCCGACAGCCTGCTGACAGGAGACCTATAACATGCTGCCACCGATGCTCCCCTTGAGTGCCGTGCCCGTCACTTCACAGCAGGATCCGATCCGCCAGCGTCCGGATATCCCGCCCGTGGTGCCGGTGCAGGAGAGCTCCAATGAAAGCACCATCGACCTGCAAAAGCGCGATGCCGAGCAGTCGGCCTTGCTGCTGCGCGAGGAACAGCAGCGCCAGCAGGAACGGCAGCGGCGCCAGCGCGAGGAACAGGACGATCCCGAGCAGCACCTGGCGGTGCCCGGGGACGAGTTGAATGCCGACAACACGGTGCCGGTGGCACCGCTGATCGAGGACGCCCCGCGCCAGGGCCTCTGGGTGGACGTACAGGTCTAGCCCGCCGGCCCCCCTTGGGCCAGCTCTTCGAGCGCCCGCAGCAGGCGCTGGATTTCCCCTTCGGTATTGAGATGGCTCACCGCGATCCGCGCGATGCTGGCCAGGCCCCGGGCCTGCATGTCCAGTGGGGTGTAGGCCACGCCGTTGGCGCCGATGTTGATGCCCTGGCGTGCCAATCGCGTCTTGAGGGCAAAACTTTCCCAGCCCTTGAGCGTGAAGGCGATCAGCCCGGATTGCCGCCCAGGCGTGCCCAGGTCCTGGCGTTGCAGGCCGGGTATGCGGTCCATGGCTGTGCGCAGCAGCCCGCTGAGGCTTGCGATGCGCTGCTCGATGGCCTGGATGCCGATCTCCTCCAGTTCTTGCAGCGCATTGGCCAATCCGGCCAGCAAGACCTGCGACACCTCGCTGGTTTCGAAGCGTCGGGCATCGCCGCGCAGGCTGAAGCCCTGGCCGTTCCAGGGCGCCGACAGCACATCCCGTTGCTGGGGCTGCAACCGTTCGAGAAAACCAGGCCTCACATAGAGCAGTGCCGTACCCCGCGGGCCGCGCAGGTACTTGCGTCCGGCGGCCTTGAGCACGTCGCAGCCCAGGGCCTGGACATCACAGGGCAGTTGGCCCAGGGCCTGGCCGGCATCGATGAAATAGGGAACATGCCACTGGCGCGCCAGGTGGCCGATGGCGGCTGCGGGGTTGATCAGGCCGCCGTTGGCCGGGAGCCAGGTCAAGGCGATCAGGCGGACCCGTGCATCGAGCATCGACTCCAGGGCCGGGACCGACACCGCGCCATGGCTGTCGCAGGGAATGACTTCCAGTTGCGCCCCCGCTGCGATCGCTGGCGCCATGCAGGCCAGGTTGCCACCCCATTCGTGGCGGCCCACCAGGATCCGGTCGCCGCTGCGCCAGCGGGGCAGGGCGTTGAAGGCCAGGCTCCAGGCGGCCGAGCCGCTGCTGGCGAAGGCGATCGCCTCGGCCGAGGTGTTGAGCAAGCGGGCCGCGAGGCAGCGGGCCCGCTCCGGCCAGTCTGTCGTCGTGGCGGCCTCCATCGGCCCTTGCCGGGCCTCGTGCTGCAACTGCTGGTACATGGCGTCCAGGGTGCCCTGGCTGGGCAGCGAGGCGCCGGCATGGTTGAAATGGCAGACCCGGGCGCAGCCCGGCGTGGCTTGGCGTAGCCGGGCGTGCTGGGCCGGGCCCAACAGGGTCACGGTTGCAGCTCGAAGATCCCGTCCACTTCCACGGCGACCCCGGCGGGCAGGCTGGCCACACCCACGGCGGTACGGGCATGCCGGCCCTTGTCGCCGAGGGCATTGACCAGCAAGTTCGAGGCACCGTTGGCTACGCCGCTGTGGCCCTGGAAGTCGCCGCTGGCGGCGATGAACACGCCGAGCCGGTTGATGCTACGCAAGCGCGACAGGTCGTCATCCAGTGCCGCACTCAGCTGGGCCAGCAGGCCGAGGGCGGCCAGTTCGGCCGCCTGGGCGCCTTGTTCCGGCGACAGGTTCTCACCGAGCCGGCCGAGCAGGGCGGGCTGGCCCTGGAGCAGGGGGATCTGGCCGGAGATGAACAGCAGGTTCTGGCTGCGTACGTGATTGACATAGTTGGCGGCCGGCTGGCTGGGCTCCGGTAGTTCCAGGCCCAGTTGCTGTACGCGATGCTTCAAGGAGTGGTTCATGGCGGGTCCTCGGATGAAAGACCAGCAGCATCGGCTTTCGCTCCGGGGGTGACAAACGGATAGATCTAATCCGATGTATCCAAATGGCTCATGGATGTTCGGCCTGTTCTTGCAACCACTGGGCGAAGCAGTGCGCGGCCGGGCTTGCCCCGTTTTCGGCAGTGACCAGCCAGTAGCCGATCTGGCTGTCCAGGGGCGGCAGGTCGAAGGCTTGCACCAGGCTGCCTTGGTCCAGGTGACGCTGGATCAAGCGGCGCCGGCCCATGGCCAGGCCTTGGCCGGCCACCGCCGCCTCCACCACGATGTTGTAGTCGTGCAGCATCACGGGCGGGTGCGGGCTGAGGTCGAAACCATGGCTGGCGCTCCAGGCGTGCCACTCGAAGGGCTGCTGGGAGTGCGCCATCAGCCGTGGGGCCCGGTCCAGGGTCGTGGCCTTGAGTTCGGGGCTGCAGACCGGGGCTAGCTGTTCGGTCAGAAGGCGTGTGGCGCGGACCCCAGGCCACACGCCCTTGCCGTAGCGAATGGCCAGGTCGACCTCGGCCCTGGCGACATCCGCCAGTTCGATGCAGGCTTGCAGCTCCAGCTGGATCTGCGGGTAGCGTCGGTTGAAGTCGGCCAGGCGCGGTGCCAGCCACAAGGTGGCGAAGGAGGCCAGCAGGCCGACGCGCAGCACCTTGGGTTCAGGTGCGGCCTGCAATGCCTGGGTGGCCTGGGCGATCTGCTCCAGGGCCGGGTGGATCTGCCGGTGGTAAGCCGCGCCGGCGGGGGTCAGGTCGATGGCCCGGGTACGGCGGATGAACAGCGGCTGGCCCAGGTGTTCTTCGAGCTTGTGCACCTGGTGGCTGATGGCGCTCTGGCTGACGCACAGCTCCCGGGCGGCCTTGCTGAAACTCAGGTGCCGGGCCACGGCCTCGAAGGCGCGCAGGGCCAGCAGCGGCGGCAGGTGCTTGGGCATTTCCACGGTGGCTTTCCTGGGACGGTTCAAGGGGCCATTGTGCGGATAAAAAACTCCCGAGGCAGAGATTTTATTGCGCCGACACAGGTCAGATGACTGGTCAGGGGCCGCGTCACGCCGCATTATTGCCCCTATTCGCCATTGATCTTTCGTGATGCACGCCATGAATCAAGAACCCAAGTTGATCGACCTGAACGCCGAGCGCGCCAAGCGCGTGCATGACCTCAACGAAAAACGCCTGAATGAAGTGCGCCAGGCATTCGAGCAAGCGATGCCGCTGGGCAAGCCGAAGAAAAAACCAAAAAACAAACCGAAAAAGCGCTGAACAGGGCGTTTTCCGTTGATGTAGGTCAGTTATTCCCCCTTCCTCTCTCCCCGTCCTTGGCGTCATTGACGCCGGTCAATTTTCCCCTGCGCCTCTTTGGTTAACTTAGCTCCATCGCAACGAGGCACGAGCAGGAGGCTGGTCATGTTTTTCGACAATGTGGTGTTCGCCGGAGTGCTGACAGTCGGCCTCATGGTGCTGTTCTTCGCAGGTTTTGGATTCTTCATCTGGAAAGACGCGAACAAGCGTAAAAAACCTTAAGTCTCTCCAGAGCAACGAGCACGCAAGGCATTTTGGGCAACTTCGGTTGCCCTTTTTTTTGCCTGCAGGAAAGGGCCGGGCATCGAATGCCGGGCATAAAAAAAGGTGCGTCCCCCAGGGGCGCACCTTTTTTCTGGCCGGGATTTGTTCGTCAGCTGCCCAAGACCTTCGAGGCGGCCCAGAACAGGCCGGCCGACAGGGCCACGGTGGCTGGCAGGGTCAGGACCCAGGCCATCAGGATGGTCTTCACCGTGCCGCTTTGCAGGCCGCTCTTGTTGGCGACCATGGTCCCGGCCACGCCGGAGGAGAGCACGTGGGTGGTGGACACCGGCAGACTGAACACGTTGGCCAGGCCGATCAGGCCGGCAGCGGTGATCTGCGCCGACATGCCCTGGGCGTAGGTCATGCCTTGCTTGCCGATCTTCTCGCCGATGGTCTGTACTACGCGTTTCCAGCCGATCATGGTGCCCAGGCCCAAGGCCAGGGCCACGGCCAGGATCACCCAGAACGGCGCGTACTCGGTGGTGGCGGTCAGGTCCTTGCGCAGCTTGTCCAGGTCGGCTTTTTCACGGGCGGCCAGGCCAGGCAGCTTGCCGACCTTCTTGGCCGTGTCGTCCAGGCACAAGAGGTAGCGACGGACTTCGATGCGGTCTTCCGGAGACAGCGAATGGTAGTCGGAAACGCCCTTGAGGCTGCTCAGCAAGGCGCTGATGGTCGGTTCGGTCTGCTGCGGGTTACAGCGGAACTTGCCAGGGAGATCATCCTTCACGCTTTTGCCCAGGGCCAGGAATTCGCCCAGGGACTCGTGGTTGCGCTGGTAGAACTGGTTCAGGTGCAGGGTGGCGTCGCGGGTACGCTCGATCTGGTAGGTGGTGCTGTTGAGGTCCAGCACGAACTGCGCGGGCACGATGCCGATCAGCACCAGCATGATCAGGCCGATGCCTTTCTGGCCATCATTGGAGCCGTGGACGAAGCTCACGGCCATGGCCGAGATCACCAGCACCAGGCGGTTCCAGAATGGCGGATGCTTCTTGTCGTCGACCTTGCGGCGCTGTTCCGGGGTCTTGTGCATCTTCGAGATCGGCCGCCACCACTTCAGGCCGATCAATACCAGCGCTGCAATAATGAAGCCGGCCATGGGCGAAAACACCAGGGACGCACCGATATCGATGGCTTTCTGCCAGTTCACGCCATCGCCCAGGGGGATGTCGTTGAGCAGGGCATTGGCCAGGCCGACACCGAGGATCGAACCGATCAGGGTGTGGGAACTGGAGGCAGGAATGCCGAAGTACCAGGTACCCAGGTTCCAGGCGATGGCAGCGGCCAGCAAGGAGAAGACCATGGCCAGGCCGTGGCCGGTATTGACATTGATCAGCAGCTCGACCGGCAGCAGATGGACGATGGCATAGGCTACGCCGACACCGCCGAGGAGCACGCCTAGGAAATTGAATACACCGGAAAAGAATACGGCCAGGTGCGGCGGCATGGCTTTGGTGTAGATAACAGTGGCAACCGCATTTGCGGTGTCATGAAAGCCGTTGATGAACTCGTAGGCGAGGACAAAAGCCAGGGCGAGCAAGAGGCTCACAAGCACCCAAGCATCCAGTCCGCTGAATAAATCGATCATGAAGGTTTTCTGACCCGGTCATAAGGGGGCGCGATTATGCCAGAAAACCCTGCTAATCAACGCACAAGCTGCTCGCCGGTAACATTCTTCAACGAAAAAACTGACCCGGAGCAGAGTTTTCTCCGATTCCTCCCAGGAACGGCAACCCATTGATTTTATTGGGCCATGACCTGTCGGCTGGTGGCCGGGGGTGGTTTCAATGGGGTTAAAACGCTTGTATGAAATTTCACTCTGAGGGCCTGCCGGGTAGCGTTCCTCGGCTCTATGGCGCGAGGTACCGAGGCTCGGGATGATGAGCATCGATAGTCTGCCTGCCGCCGAGATCATCGTGCAGGCAAGGAAGCAAGCCCAAGAAAACTCAAGCCGCCCGCATCATGGCTGGTCGGCCCTGAGTTCCTTTTCCATTTTCTGCAGTTCCTGGGTGAACGCTTGGTCGCGAATGCTGGCACGTTTGCGCCAAGGTTTGCGTTCAGGTTCGGGCTGGGCGGCATACAGAGTCACTTCGCCACCGTAAACATCCTTGTAACGTTGCTCCTGGCGCTCAAGTTCCGCGCGCAGTTCGTCTTTCGTCACAGTGTTACCTAATTGTGTAAGGTCCATTCCGATGTAACGCATGGCAGGGACGCGCCTACGGGAACGCAGACTCCACAGCACTCGGGCGTGGGAGTCGCAATCCTTGCAAACGAGCCTTTAATTGCACGCGGCTACGTCACCGGATGAAAACGCCTGTCGTAGCAACAGCGTCGTCTATTGCAAACGGATTGGCCAAATAGTGTTTGGGGTCAAGCGCTTGCGGCAGGTGCTTGGTTATCGCAGTCAATCACCTGAATGAGGTGGAAGGGTGCTAAGCCCTTTTTCCTCATTCGTGCATTATAGCTTCGGTAGAGATTAGCTGTATGTCTGTGAAGTTTAAAATTGCCAACTTCATTGTGAGGCTTTTGTTACGCGAAAGTTTTAATCATCCCCATGCTTTGGGAGTTTCCCAGGCTCTTTACCGGGACCTGATGGGTGAATGAAGCAATGAGCACGGTGATTTCACAGGATGATTGTTACCTTCAATGAATCAATGAACTGCGGATAATCGCTCCGAACCGGTTGATTGCACTGGCCAATGAGCGGTTCGATAATCGCCCGGTATTGCCGTTGCCTGTTGTAGCGCTCGGTTGATACAGCCGTAATGCCGCAGAACCACGCCGCTGGGAGCCTGGAATGAACGATCAGATGCGCAACTCCTTTACTTCGATGGCACCGCCGATCGTGGCCTCGGCGGCGAAGAGGATCCAGGCGTTCACCGGCGATCCGGACTTCATGACCTCCCTGGCCCGGGGCCTGGCGGTGATCCAGGCGTTCCAGGAACGCAAGCGGCACCTGACCATCGCCCAGATCAGCCACCGTACGGAGATCCCTCGGGCGGCGGTGCGTCGCTGCCTGCACACCCTGATCAAGCTCGGCTATGCCACCACCGACGGACGCACTTATTCACTGCTGCCCAAGGTGCTGACCCTGGGTCATGCCTACCTGTCCTCGACACCCCTGGCCGTTTGCGCACAACCCTACCTGGACCGCATGAGCGAGCAGCTGCACGAGGCCTGCAACATGGCGACCCTGGAGGGTGACGACATCCTCTACATCGCCCGTTCGGCCACCACCCAACGGCTGATTTCCGTCGATCTTTCGGTGGGTGGCCGATTGCCGGCCTACTGCACGTCCATGGGACGGATCCTGCTGGCTGCGCTGGATGACTCCTCGCTGCACGAATACCTCGAGCATGCCGACCTGCAAGCCAAGACCAGCCGCACCCTGCATACCCCGCAGGCATTGCTGGAGTGCCTGCAGCAGGTGCGCCAGCAGGGTTGGTGCATCGTCGACCAGGAGCTGGAGCAGGGGCTGCGTTCGATCGCGGTGCCGGTGTACGACGCGTCAGGCCAGGTACTGGCGGCCTTGAACGTCAGTACCCATGCCGGCCGGGTCAGCCACGCCGAGCTGGAGCAGCGTTTTCTTCCCGGCCTGCTGGGCGTCAGCCGCGAACTCAGCGCGCAGCTGTTCACTTAAGCTGTTCGATAAACGCCCAGATCCGCTCCCGGCGAATTGACGTTGTTTCCCCAGGCTGCTTAATGTCGTGCCAGTGTCTTCGGCTGGGCACATCCACAGCCCGCATTTCCTGTGCGATTCACCCAGTTGCGCCATCCAATAATAACGAAGAGGCCAGCCCCATGAGCATGTTCACAATGCGCCCTTGCCCCCATCACTGCCGCGTCGCCTTGCCTGCCAGCTGATTTGCCCTTGCCGTCATGATCCGGCCTGCCCAGGCGGAATGTTGCGCACCGGTGGCCTTGCATGGATGAACAGCCATGAACCAACCGCAATCCGCAGTAGGGAACTGCCTCGATGTGCAGTCCTTCATCAATGCCCAACCGCTGTCGCCCTACCAGTGGCGGGTGGTGATCCTGTGTTTCTTGATCGTTTTCCTCGACGGCCTGGATACGGCGGCCATGGGGTTCATCGCTCCGGCGCTGTCCCAGGACTGGGGCATCGACCGCGCCAGCCTTGGCCCGGTGATGAGCGCTGCGCTGATCGGCATGGTTTTCGGCGCCCTGGGTTCCGGGCCGCTGGCCGACCGCTTTGGGCGCAAGACGGTGTTGGTGGGCGCGGTGGCGCTGTTTGGCGCCTTCAGCCTGGCGTCGGCCTATAGCGCCAGCGTCCAGCAGTTGTTGGTCTTGCGATTCCTCACCGGCCTGGGGCTCGGTGCGGGCATGCCCAATGCCACTACGCTGCTTGCCGAATACACCCCCGAGCGCCACAAATCGCTGCTGGTGACCAGCATGTTCTGCGGTTTCAACCTGGGCATGGCCGCAGGCGGGTTCATCTCCGCCAAGCTGATCCCGGCCTTCGGCTGGCATAGCCTGCTGCTGGTAGGGGGCGTCTTGCCGCTGCTCCTGGTCCTGGTGCTCCTGGCCTGGCTGCCGGAGTCGGCACGGTACCTGGTGGTGCGCGGTGCTGGCACCGACAAGGTGCGCAAGGCCCTGGTACCCATAGCCCCGGCCCTGGTCCGCGAGGCTGGCAGCTTCAGCGTGCCGGAGCAGAAGACGGTGCGGGCGCGCAACGTGCTCGCGGTGATCTTCAGCGGCAGCTGTCGCCTTGGCACCCTGTTGTTATGGCTGACCTATTTCATGGGGCTGGTGATCGTCTACCTGTTGACCAGCTGGTTGCCGACGCTGATGCGCGACAGCGGGGCGAGCCTGGAACAGGCAGCCTTCATCGGTGCTCTGTTCCAGTTTGGCGGAGTGCTCAGTGCGGTGCTGGTGGGCTGGGCGATGGACCGCTTCGACCCGCACAAGGTGATCGGCATCTGCTATCTGCTGGCCGGAGCATTCGCCTACGCCGTTGGCCAGAGCCTGGGCAACATGGTGTTGTTGGCCAGCCTGGTGCTGGTCGCCGGCATGTGCGTCAACGGTGCGCAATCGGCGATGCCGTCCCTCGCCGCTCGCTTCTATCCGACCCAGGGCCGGGCCACCGGTGTCTCGTGGATGCTCGGTGTCGGTCGCTTCGGCGCGATTCTCGGTGCCTGGATGGGCGCGACCTTGCTGGGTATGGGCTGGAGTTTCGCGCAGGTGCTCAGCGCCCTGGTGATTCCTGCGGTATTGGCCACCACAGCGGTGCTGATCAAGGGCCGGGTCAGCCACGCCGATGCCACTTGAACCCGGAACCTTGGGCTCGCTTGCCGGCGAGCAGTCGATGGTTGCGAGCGCTGCGGGGCAATAGGTAGCTTCGCAACAATGTGTTCGATAATCGAACGTTTAGTCGATTATCGGATTGTTTCGTGGTTTTGCCCCGGCTTAACCTTCAGTCACTGCGGCGCCACCTGAGCGCCTTTCTCCAGTCGCTGGATACCCACCGGGAGCCCCCTCCATGGCTGCAATCCTCTCGCTGCACGAGGCCGTGAAGCAGTTGATCAACGACGGCGACACCGTCGCGCTCGAAGGTTTCACCCACCTGATCCCCACGGCCGCGGGCCATGAAATCATCCGCCAGGGCAAGCAGGACCTGACCCTGGTGCGGATGACCCCGGACCTGATCTACGACCAGCTGATCGGTGCCGGCTGCGCCCGCAAGCTGATTTTCTCCTGGGGCGGCAACCCGGGCGTGGGCTCCCTGCATCGCCTGCGCGACGCCGTGGAAAAACAATGGCCGCGGCCGCTGGAGATCGAAGAGCACAGCCATGCCGACCTGGCCAATGCCTATGTCGCCGGGGCCTCGGGTTTGCCGTTCGCCGTGCTGCGGGCCTACGCCGGCTCCGACTTGCCCAAGGTGAACCCGCTGATCAAGAGCGTGACCTGCCCCTTCACCGGTGAAGTGCTGGCGGCGGTGCCTTCGGTGCGCCCGGATGTCACGGTGATCCATGCGCAGAAAGCCGACCGCAAGGGCAACGTCCTGCTGTGGGGCATCCTCGGCGTGCAGAAGGAGGCGGCGCTGGCCGCCAAGCGTTGCATCGTCACCGTCGAGGAGATCGTCGATGACCTCGATGCGCCGATGAATGCCTGTGTGCTGCCGACCTGGGCCTTGAGCGCGGTGTGCCATGTGCCTGGCGGTGCCCATCCGTCCTACGCCCACGGGTATTCCGAGCGCGACAACCGTTTCTACCAGGCCTGGGATCCCATCGCCCGCGATCGCCAGAGCTTCACCGCATGGGTCGACCAGTACATTCGCGGCACTGCCGATTTCAGTGAATTCCAGGCCAAGCTGGCCGCAGCCCGGGAGGCCCGGCAATGACTTACTCCACCAATGAAATGATGACCGTGGCCGCGGCGCGGCGCCTGCGCAACGGTTCGGTCTGCTTCGTCGGCATCGGCCTGCCGTCCAAGGCCGCCAACCTGGCGCGTCTCACTTCGTCGCCAGACGTGGTGCTGATCTACGAATCCGGCCCGATCGGTGCCAAGCCCAGCGTCCTGCCGCTATCCATCGGCGACGGTGAACTGGCGGAAACCGCCGATACCGTGGTCCCCACCGGGGAAATCTTCCGCTATTGGCTGCAAGGTGGGCGGATCGACGTGGGTTTCCTGGGGGCGGCCCAGGTCGACCGCTTCGGCAATATCAACACCACGGTGGTCGGCGATTATCACCAGCCCAAGGTGCGCCTGCCGGGAGCTGGCGGTGCGCCGGAGATCGCCGGTTCGGCCAAGAGCGTGCTGATCATCCTCAAGCAGTCCGCCCGGTCCTTCGTCGACAAGCTGGACTTCGTCACCTCGGTCGGCCATGGCGAAGGCGGCGATTCGCGCCAGCGCCTGGGGCTGCCGGGCGCCGGTCCGGTGGGGATCATCACCGACCTGTGCATCATGGAACCTGAGGCAGGCAGCCATGAGTTCGTCGTCACTTCCCTGCATCCGGGAGTGACCCGCGAGCAGGTGGTGGAGGCCACGGGCTGGGCCGTCCGTTTCGCCGAACAGGTGGCCCAGACCAGCGCGCCCACCGCGCTGGAACTGACGGCGCTGCGCGAACTGGAGACTCGCACCGCCGCCGCCCATGGCCAGACCCCGGGAGAAGCCTGATGCGCGACGTATTCATCTGCGATGCCATTCGCACCCCCATCGGCCGCTTTGGCGGCGGCTTGTCCGGCGTGCGGGCCGATGACTTGGCAGCCTTGCCGATCAAGGCGCTGATGGCGCGCAACCAGCAAGTGGACTGGAGCGCCCTGGACGAAGTGTTCCTTGGCTGTGCCAACCAGGCCGGCGAAGACAACCGCAACGTGGCACGCATGGCGTTGTTGCTCGCCGGCCTGCCGGACAGCGTGCCGGGCGTGACCCTCAACCGTCTTTGCGCTTCGGGCATGGAAGCTGTGGGTACGGCGTTTCGTGCCATCGCCAGTGGCGAGATGGAGTTGGCCATCGCCGGCGGCGTGGAGTCCATGTCCCGTGCGCCTTTCGTGATGGGCAAGGCCGAGAGTGCCTTTTCCCGCAGCATGCAACTGGAGGACACCACCATCGGCTGGCGTTTCATCAACCCGTTGATGGAGGCCCGGTACGGGGTGGATGCCATGCCCCAGACCGCCGACAACGTCGCGGATGAGCGGCAGATCTTGCGGGCCGACCAGGACGCCTTCGCCCTGCGCAGCCAGCGCAAGGCCGCGGCGGCCCAGGCGGCGGGGTTTTTTGCCGAAGAAATAGTGCCGGTGCGCATCACTCACAAGAAGGGAGAAACCCTCATCGAGGATGATGAGCACCTGCGTCCGCAGACCACCCTGGAGGCCTTGAACAAACTCAAGCCGGTGAATGGGCCGGACAAGAGCGTCACCGCTGGCAATGCCTCGGGGGTCAACGACGGCGCCGCCGCGCTGATCCTGGCCTCGGCCGATGCGGTGAGGCAGCACGGCCTGACGCCAAGGGCCCGGGTCCTGGGCATGGCCAGCGCCGGGGTGGCGCCACGGGTCATGGGCATTGGCCCGGTGCCGGCAGTGCGCAAGCTTACCCAGCGCCTGGGCCTGGCGGTGGGTGACTTCGATGTGATCGAGCTCAACGAGGCGTTCGCCAGCCAGGCCCTGGCGGTGCTGCGTGAACTGGGGTTGGCGGATGACGCGCCCCAGGTCAATCCCAACGGTGGCGCCATCGCCCTGGGCCATCCGCTGGGCATGAGCGGGGCCAGGCTGGTGCTGACCGCCTTGCACCAATTGGAGCGGACCGGCGGCAAGAAAGGCCTGGCCACCCTGTGCGTGGGGGTCGGGCAGGGCCTGGCCCTGGCCATCGAACGGGTCTGACGCCGATTGCCCGCAGCTGTCGATGCGACTGCGGGGCCACCTTGTCATGGGGACTGTGGAACGGGAGTGTTGCCAAGTATGTCTAGACTGACACTGTCCCCCATGAGTGAAAAGACATGACTACAACTACAAGTCACTACACCGGAGAGGAACGCAGCAAAAGGATCTTTGCCATTGTCGGTGCTTCGTCCGGCAACCTGGTGGAATGGTTCGACTTCTATGTCTACGCCTTCTGCGCCATTTATTTCGCCCCGGCGTTCTTTCCCTCGGACGACCCCACGGTGCAGTTGCTCAACACCGCTGGGGTGTTCGCCGCCGGATTCCTGATGCGCCCGATCGGCGGCTGGTTGTTCGGCCGGGTCGCCGACCGCCACGGGCGCAAGAACTCGATGATGATCTCGGTGCTGATGATGTGCGCCGGCTCCCTGGTCATCGCCTTCCTGCCGACCTATGCCAGCATCGGTGCCTGGGCGCCGTTCCTGCTGCTGATGGCGCGGCTGTTCCAGGGGTTGTCGGTGGGCGGCGAGTACGGCACCACCGCCACCTACATGAGCGAGGTGGCGCTCAAGGGCCAGCGTGGTTTCTTCGCTTCATTCCAGTATGTGACCCTGATCGGCGGGCAACTGCTGGCGGTGCTGGTGCTGGTGATCATCCAGCAGTTCCTCGACGAGGCCGAGCTCAAGGCCTGGGGCTGGCGCATTCCGTTCGTGATCGGCGCCATCGCGGCCTTGATCTCGTTGCTGCTGCGCCGTTCGCTGAAGGAAACCAGCAGCCGGCAAACCCGCGAGGACAAGAACGCCGGCAGTGTCGCCGCGCTGTTCAAGCACCATTCGGCGGCCTTCATCACGGTGCTGGGCTACACGGCCGGTGGTTCGCTGATCTTCTACACCTTCACCACCTACATGCAGAAATACCTGGTGAACACCGCCGGCATGCACGCCAAGACCGCCAGCTATGTCATGACTGGCGCCTTGTTCCTGTACATGTGCATGCAACCGCTGTTCGGCATGCTCGCCGACCGCATCGGCCGGCGTAACTCGATGCTCTGGTTCGGCGCGCTGGGGACGTTGTTCACGGTGCCACTCCTGCTGGTCCTGAAGACCGTCAGCAGCCCGCTCCTGGCGTTCGTGCTGATTACCCTGGCGCTGGCCATCGTCAGTTTCTACACCTCCATCAGCGGCCTGGTGAAGGCCGAGATGTTTCCGCCCGAGGTCCGGGCGCTGGGCGTGGGGCTGGCCTATGCGGTGGCCAATGCGATCTTCGGCGGTTCGGCGGAATGGGTGGCCCTGAACTTCAAGAACATGGGCATGGAAAACACTTTCTACTGGTACGTTACGGTGATGATGGCCATCGCCTTCCTGTTCAGCCTGCGATTGCCCAGGCAGGCCGCCTACCTGCACCACGATCTTTGAACCACGAGCTTGCGTCCGGGTGGGCGCAGGCTGCCAAGGACCCTTATGACCCTAGCTGCGAGCAACCAGCTGTTCGATGCCTATTTCACCGCCCGGCCAATGCGCAGGGTGTTCTGCGACCAGGGGCGGATCCAGGCCATGCTCGATTTCGAAGCCGCCCTGGCCCGGGCCGAGGCCCGGGTGGGGTTGATCCCGGCCAGCGCCGTCGCGCCGATCGAGGCCGCCTGCCAGGCCGAGCTGTATGACTTGCACGCCCTGGGCGAGGCCATAGTCACGGCGGGCAACCCGGCCATCCCGCTGGTCAAGGCCCTGGGCCGGCAGGTGGCCGCAGACGCCTGCGAAGCCGAGCGCCATGTGCACCTGGGCGCCACCAGCCAGGATGTGATGGACACTGGCCTGGTGCTGCAACTGCGCAGCGCCCTGGACCTGCTTGAACACGACCTTGAGCGCCTGGGCCAGTGCCTGGTGGTCCAGGCCGAGCGATACGCCGACCTGCCCCTGGCGGGCCGGACCTGGCTGCAACATGCCACTCCAGTCACGCTGGGCATGAAGATCGCCGGTTGGCTGGGAGCGGTGACCCGCAGCCGCGAACGCTTGCAGCAACTCAAGCCGCGCTTGCTGGTGCTGCAATTCGGCGGTGCCTCCGGGACCCTGGCGGCCTTGGGCGAGCAAGCGCTACCGGTGGCTCGGGCCCTGGCCGAGGAACTGCGCCTGGGCCTGCCGGAGCAACCCTGGCACACCCAGCGTGATCGCCTGGTGGAGTTCGCCTCGACCCTCGGCCTGTTGGCCGGCAGCCTGGGCAAGCTGGGCCGGGATATCAGCCTGCTGATGCAGACCGAGGCGGCGGAGGTGTTCGAGCCGGCGGCGGCGGGCAAGGGCGGCTCCTCGACCATGCCGCACAAGCGCAATCCGGTGGGCTCGGCGGTGCTGATCAGCGCCGCGACCCGGGTTCCGGGGTTGCTGGCGACACTGTTTTGCGCCATGCCCCAGGAGCACGAGCGCAGCCTGGGGCTGTGGCATGCCGAATGGGAAACCCTGCCGGAGATCTGCTGCCTGGTATCCGGTGCCCTGCACCAGGCCCTGTCACTGGCCGAGGGCCTGGAGGTGGACCGCCAGCGCATGGCGCACAACCTCCAGTTGACCCAGGGGCTGGTTCTGGCCGAGGCGGTGAGCATGGCCCTGGCCCAGCGCCTGGGGCGCGAGACCGCGCACCATTTGCTGGAACAATGCTGCAAGCGCGCGGTGGCCGAGCAACGCCACCTGCGCGGGGTATTGGGCGAGGATCCCCAGGTCAGTGCCGAGCTGTCGGCGCTGGAGCTGGATCGCCTGCTGGATCCGGCGCATTACCTGGGCCAGGCCAAGACCTGGGTCGAGCGCGCCGTGGCTGAACATTTTGCCTTGAAGGCCTGAAGGAGATTGCCGTGGGATTCGTGAAACTCGCCGGGGGCGAACTGCATTATCAACTGGAGGGACCGGAGCAGGCGCCGGTGCTGGTGTTGTCCAACTCTTTGGGTACCAACCTGCACATGTGGGACAGGCAGATGCCGCTCTTCACCGAGCATTTTCGGGTCCTGCGCATGGATACCCGTGGCCATGGCCGGTCCCTGGTCACCGCGGGGCCCTACAGCATCGAGCAACTGGGGCGCGATGTACTGGCGTTGCTCGATGCCCTGGATATCCCGCGTGCGCATTTTTGCGGCCTGTCCATGGGCGGGTTGATCGGCCAGTGGCTGGGGATTCATGCCGGCGAGCGCCTGGGCAAGCTGGTGGTGTGCAACACCGCGGCCAAGATCGGCGACCCTTCGGTGTGGAACCCGCGGATCGAGACGGTGCTGCGTGACGGCCAGGCCGCCATGGTGGCGCTACGGGATGCGTCCATCGCCCGCTGGTTCACCCCGGACTACGCCGAGGCCCATCCGGACCAGGCCAAGCTGATCACCGACATGCTCGCCGCCACTTCGCCCGAGGGCTACGCGGCCAACTGCGCCGCGGTGCGCGATGCCGACCTGCGCGAGCACCTGGCGGCGATCAAGGTGCCGACCCTGGTGATCGCCGGCAGCGACGATGCCGTAACCCCACCGGCTGGCGGGCACTTCATCCAGCAGCGGGTGCAGGGCGCCGAGTACGCCGAGTTGCGCGCCGCGCATCTGTCCAACGTCCAGGCCGGGGATGCCTTCAGCACCCGGGTCCTGGACTTCCTGCTGACCTGAACGGTCGCCCAAGGAGCCATTCGTGGATGAAAAACAACGTTATGCCGAAGGCCTGCAGGTGCGTCGCGCGGTGTTGGGCGAGGCCCATGTCGAGCGCAGCCTGGCAGCCCTGAACGAGTTCAACTCGGAGTTCCAGGACATGATCACTCGCCATGCCTGGGGGGATATCTGGACCCGTCCGGGACTGCCCCGGCATACCCGCAGCCTGGTCACCATCGCCATGCTGATCGGCATGAACCGCAACGAGGAACTCAAGCTGCATCTGCGGGCGGCCGCCAACAACGGCGTGAGTCGGGGCGAGATCAAGGAGGTGATCATGCAAAGCGCGATCTACTGCGGGATTCCTGCGGCCAACGCCACCTTCCACCTGGCCGAGTCGGTGTGGGATGAACTGGGAGTGGAGTCGCGCCAGGCGCCGTAGGCGAGGGCGGGGCGGTCGACCTTGGCCGTGGACTACAAATGAAAAACCCACCGTGAGGTGGGTTTTTCATGCAGCCGGTTCAGGCTTCAGAACAGATGCAGCTCAGGGGCTTTCTTTTCCGCCGTTTGCTCGTTCTTCGCGCTCTGCTCGCTCCAGCCACCGCCGAGGGCCTTGTACAGGTTGACCTCGCTGGTCAGCTGCGCCAGGCGGTCGGTGATCAGCGCTTGTTGGGCGCTGAACAGCGAGCGCTGGGCGTCGAGGAAGGTCAGGTTGCTGTCGACCCCGATGCGGTAGCGGCGCTCGGCCAGACGGTAGTAGTCCTGGTTGGCGCTGACGAAATCACGTTGGGCCTGCAACTGCTGGTTGTAGGTCTGGCGTGCGGCCAAGCCATCGGAGACTTCCTGGAAGGCGGTCTGGATGGACTTCTCGTACTGGGCGACGCTGATGTCCTTCTGGATCTTGGAGTAGTCCAGGCTGGCGCGCAGGCTGCCGGCGTTGAAGATCGGCAGGCTGATCTGCGGCTGGAACAACCAGGTACCCGAGCCACCCTTGAACAGGCCGGAGAGATCCGGGCTCAGGCTGCCGGCGTTGGCCGTCAGGCTGATGCGCGGGAAGAACGCCGCGCGAGCCGCGCCGATATTGGCGTTGGCCGCCTTGAGCTTGTACTCGGCCTCGAGGATATCCGGACGCCGTTGCAGCAGCTCCGACGGTAGCCCGGCCGGCAACTCGCTCAGCAGGTCGGCCGACAGTGGCTGGGCCGCCGGCAGGTTGGCCGGGATCGCGGTGCCGAGCAGCAGGGTCAGGCTGTTTTCATCCTGGGCTACCTGGCGGGTGTAGCGCGCCAGTTGCACCCGGGCGTTTTCCACGGAGGTACGCGACTGGCTCAGGTCCAGGGCCGAGGCGACCCCGACCTCGTTGCTGCGCGAAGTCAGGCGGTAGCTTTCCTCGTAGGTCGCCAGGGTTTCCTGGGTCAGCTTCAGCAGCTCCTTGTCGGCCTGCCAGGTGATGTAGGCATTGGCGACGCTGGCCACCAGGCTGATCTGGGTGCTGCGCCGGGCTTCTTCAGTGGAGAAGTAGTTCTGCAGCGCTTGCTCGCTCAGGCTGCGCACGCGACCGAACAGGTCCAGCTCGTAGGCACTGATGCCCACGGTAGCCGAGTGCTGGCCGGAGATCCGGTCATCGCCGGTCCCGGATACCCGGGCCGGCAGGCGCTGGCGCTGGCCGCTGACGTTGGCGGAAATAGCGGGGAACAGGTCCGCCCGCTGGATCTGGTACTGCGCGGCATAGGCGTCGATGTTCAGCGCCGCGACCTTCAGGTCGCGGTTGTTTTCCAGGGCGACCTGGACCAGCTGCTGCAGGGCCGGATCATGGAAAAACTGCCGCCAGCCTTGTTCGGCGGCCGCCACGTTGGCGGCCTCCTTTGGCGAATAGGCCGGGCCTTGGGGGAATTGCGCCGCCACCGGCGCGTCCGGGCGCTGATAATCCGGTATCAGCGAGCAACCACTTAGCGCGATGGCGGTGATTGCCAGGGAGAGTAGCGACTTGCTCATTGGCCAGCCTCATTAGAATTTGCTGTGGTTTCTGATTGGTCCGCTTTCCTGCGGCCCATGGACGACACGACGACGAAGAACAGCGGGACCCAGAAGATCGCCAGGATCGTCGCGGTAAGCATACCGCCAATCACGCCGGTACCGATTGCATGCTGGCTACCCGCCCCAGCGCCGCTGGAGGTGGCCAGAGGCACGACCCCGAGGACGAAGGCCAAAGAAGTCATGATGATCGGCCGCAGACGCATGCGGCAGGCTTCGACCGCGGCGTCGATCAGGGAGCGGCCCTGTTCGTGCAGTTCCTTGGCGAACTCGACGATCAGGATGGCGTTCTTCGCCGCGAGGCCGATGGTCACCAGCAGACCTACCTGGAAGTACACGTCGTTGGACAGGCCGCGCAGGCTGGTAGCCATCAGCGCGCCGATGATCCCCAGTGGCACCACCAGCATGACCGCGATCGGAATCGACCAGCTTTCATACAGGGCTGCCAGGCACAGGAACACCATCAGCAGGGACAGGGCGTATAGCGCTGGCGCCTGGGAACCCGACAGGCGTTCCTCGTAGGACAGGCCGGTCCAGGAAATACCGACACCTGGTGGCAGCTTGGCGGCAATGGCTTCGACCTCGGCCATGGCTTCACCGGTGGTGTAGCCGGGGGCCGGAGAACCGAGGATCTCCATGGCCTCCACGCCGTTGTAGCGAGCCAGCTTCGGCGAACCGTAGATCCATTCGCCCTTGGCGAAGGACGAGAACGGCACCATGGTTCCGGCACTGTTGCGCACGTACCACTTCTTCAGGTCCTCGGGGCTCATGCGAGCACCGGGTTGGCCCTGGACGTACACCTTCTTCACCCGACCACGGTCGATGAAGTCGTTGACGTAGCTACTACCCAAGGCGATCGACAAGGTGCTGTTGATATCGCTCAGGGTCACGCCCAGGGCGCTGGCCCGCTCGTCGTCGATGGTCAGCTGGTACTGCGGTTCATCGTTCAGGCCGTTCGGACGGACCTGGGCCAGCACCTTGCTCTGGGCTGCCATGCCGAGGAACTGGTTGCGTGCCGCCATCAGTTTCTCGTGGCCGATGCCGGCGCGGTCCTGGAGGAACACGTCGAAACCGGTGGCGTTACCCAGCTCCAGTACCGCCGGAGGAGCGAAGGCGAACACCATCGCGTCACGGAAGCTGAAGAAGTGCATCTGCGCACGCTGGGCCAGGTTGAACACGCTGTTTTGCGCAGAGCGTTCGCCCCATGGCTTGAGCATGATGAAGGCCATGCCCGAACTCTGGCCACGACCGGCGAAGTTGAAGCCGTTCACGGTGAACACCGAGGCGACGGTGTCCTTTTCCTTGTCCAGCAGGTAGGAGCGCATTTCGTCGACCACCACCTGGGTCCGCTCGGCACTGGAGCCGGCTGGCGTCTGGACCTGGGCGAACAGTACGCCCTGGTCTTCTTCCGGCAGGAACGCGGTCGGGATACGGGTGAACAGCCACATCATGCCCACCACGATCAGCAGGTAGGCCAGAAGGTACGGCGCCTTGTGCCGCAGGATGCTGGCGACGCCGCGCTCGTAGCGCTTCACGCTGTAGTCGAAGCTGCGGTTGAACCAGCCGAAGAAGCCACGCTTCTCGCCATGGCCTTCAGGGATGGCCTTGAGCATGGTGGCGCACAGGGCCGGGGTGAAGATCAGGGCAACCAGTACCGACAGGGCCATGGCCGAAACCACGGTGATCGAGAACTGCTTGTAGATCACGCCGGTGGAGCCGCTGAAGAAGGCCATCGGCAGCAGTACCGCAGACAGCACCAGGGCGATACCCACCAGGGCGCCCTGGATCTGGCCCATGGATTTCTTGGTCGCTTCCTTGGGCGACAGGCCTTCCTCCTGCATCACCCGCTCGACGTTCTCCACCACGACGATGGCGTCGTCCACCAGCAAGCCGATGGCCAGCACCATGCCGAACATGGTCAGGGTGTTGATGCTGAAACCGGCCGCCGCGAGGATGCCGAAGGTGCCCAGCAATACCACCGGTACCGTCATGGTGGTGATCACCGTGGCACGGAAGTTCTGCAGGAACAGGAACATCACCAGGAACACCAGCACGATGGCTTCCACCAGCGTGTGCACCACGCTCTTGATGGATTCGGTCACCACTGGGGTGGTGTCGTACGGGAATACCACCTTCATGCCTGGCGGGAAGAAGGGCTCCAGGTCGCTGATGGTCTTGCGCAGTGCCTTGGCGGTATCCAGGGCGTTGGCGCCGTTGGCCAGTTTCACCGCCAGGCCGGAAGCCGGGTTGCCGTTGAACTGGGCGCTGATGGCGTAGTTCTCACCGCCAAGCTCCACGTCCGCGACATCGCCCAGGCGTACTTGCGAACCATCCTTGTTGACCTTCAGCAGGATCGCCTTGAACTGCTCTGCAGTCTGCAGGCGGGTCTTGCCGATGATGGTGGCGTTCAGCTGTTGGCCAGGCATGGCCGGCAGGCCGCCGAGCTGGCCGGAGGACACCTGGACGTTCTGCGCGGCGACCGCGGTCTTCACGTCCACCGGGGTCAGGTTGTAGTTGTTCAGCTTGGCCGGGTCGAGCCAGATCCGCATGGCGTACTGCGCACCGAACACCTGGAAGTCACCGACGCCCGGGGTCCGGGAGATCGGGTCCTGCATGTTCGACACGATGTAGTTCGACAGGTCGTCCTTGGACATGCTGCCGTCCTCGGAAACCACGCCGATCACCAAGAGGAAGTTCTTCACCGCCTTGGTCACGCGGATACCCTGTTGCTGTACTTCTTGCGGTAGCAGCGGGGTGGCCAGGTTGAGCTTGTTCTGCACCTGGACCTGCGCGGTATCGGAGTTGGTGCCTTGCTCGAAGGTCGCGGTGATGGTCATGCTGCCGTCGGAGTTACTTTCCGAGGACACATAACGCAGGTTGTCGATGCCGTTGAGTTGTTGCTCGATCACCTGGACCACGGTGTCCTGCACGGTCTGCGCCGAGGCGCCCGGATAGGTCACGGAGATCGCGATCGAGGGCGGCGCGATGCTCGGGTACTGGTTGATCGGCAATTTGAGGATCGCTAGTGCCCCGACCAACATGATCACCAGGGCGATAACCCAGGCGAAGATCGGACGGTCGATAAAGAATTTCGACATGGTTTACTCCCCTTTGCCGCCTGCAGTCTTGCCAGTTGCCTGGGCAGGGGCCGGGTTCTTCGCAGATACGTTGGTGGCTTCGGTGGCCTTGACCTCGATGCCGGGCTTGACGAACTGCAGGCCTTCGGTGATCAGGCGATCGCCGGCCTTCAGGCCATCTTCCACCAGCCATTGGCTGCCGACGGTGCGGCTGGCCTTGAGCTGGCGCAGCTCGACCTTGTTGTCGGCACCTACCACAAGGGCGGTCGGAGTGCCCTTGAGGTCACGGGTCACGCCTTGCTGTGGCGCCAGGATCGCCGCGCTGTTGACCCCGGCTTGCAGCTGGGCATGCACGAACATGCCAGGCAGCAGGGTGTGCTCAGGGTTCGGGAACACCGCACGCAGGGTCACCGAGCCAGTGGTCTCGTCCACCGAGACTTCGGAGAATTCCAGCTTGCCGTCGAGCTTGTACTGGCTACCGTCTTCCAGGGTCAGCTTGACCTTGGCGGCGTTGTCGCCAACTTTCTGCAGGCGTCCGCTTTCCAGCTCGCGACGCAGCTCCAGCAGTTCCACCGAGGACTGGGTGACGTCGACGTAGATCGGATCCAGCTGCTGGATCACCGCCATGGCAGTGGCCTGGCCATTGCTCACCAGGGCACCTTCAGTGACCGAGGAGCGGCCGATACGACCGGTCAGCGGCGACAGCACCTTGGTGTAGCGCAGGTTGATCTGGGCATTTTGCAGCGAGGCCTCGGACTGCAGGCGGTTGGCCACGGCAGTGTCGTATTCCTGGCGGCTCACGGCCTGCTCGTTGACCAACTGCTTGTAGCGATCGGAAATCGAGCGGGTCGATTGCAGGTTCGCCTCAGCGCTCTTCAGCGTAGCTTCATAGATCGATGGGTCGATCTGATAGAGCTGCTGTCCTTCCTTCACATCACCGCCTTCCTTGAATAGGCGTTTGAGGATGATTCCGTTTACCTGTGGGCGAACTTCGGCGATACGGAACGCAGTGGTCCGGCCCGGGAGTTCGGAAGTCAAGGTAAAGGCTTGTGGTTGCAGGGTGACGACGCCGACCTGAGGTGCTTGAGGGGCAGGTGCCGCCTCTTCCTTTTTACATCCGCTGAGCAGCGATGCCAGGGCGACGGCAGTGACCAGAGCGGTAACAGCTGGCTTGAGTTGCATGAAGATCCTCGGGTCAGGCACGCGAGATGCGCACAAGAAAAGTGGAAAGGTAAAAAGACTTGGCTGGGTGGATAAGTAGCTTGCTAAGGAATATACTTACGTACATGTCTGTTTGTAAATACCTTGGTGGCGTACCCATCCGGTTACAAAAGCTCCCGCAAGTGTTGAATTGTAGGTTGGGTAAACGGCACTCGAGATGTCGTTCCATATTTATTCAGAAGGTCTTTGCGCATCGCTGAAAGATCCTGATCGAGGTTTTACTGCCATGGTCCGTCGTACCAAAGAGGAAGCTCAAGAAACCCGCGCCCAGATACTCGAGGCGGCCGAGAAGGCCTTTTACGAGCGGGGCGTGGCGCGGACCACCCTGGCCGATATCGCGACGTTGGCGGGAGTCACGCGTGGCGCGATCTACTGGCATTTCAGCAACAAGGCCGACCTGGTCCAGGCCATGCTCGACAGCCTGCGTGAACCCTTGGGCGAGATGGCGGCCGCCAGCGAGGATGTGGATGAAGTGGACCCTCTGGGTTGGATGCGCAAATTGCTCATTCACTTGTTTCATCAAGTTGCCCTGGACCCGAAAACCCGACGCATCAATGAAATTCTGTTTCATAAGTGCGAGTTCACCGATGAAATGTGCGACCTGCGTCGTCAGCGCCGCGCGGCCAGCCTGGAGTGCAACCTGCATATCGAACTGACATTGAGCAACGCGGTGAATCGTGGGCAGTTGCCCGAAGATCTCGATACAAGGCGGGCAGCCATCAGCATGCGGGCCTTTGTCGATGGTCTTCTCTACCAGTGGTTGTTGGCCCCGGACAGCTTTGTCCTGCATACCGAGGCGGAGCGCTGGGTCGATATCGGGCTGGATATGTTGCGCCTGAGTCCGAACCTTCGTCATTAAGACAAAATGCGTAATTGAATCTGGTTATGTCAAGATCTGCGCAATGAAGCCATGCATCCCCGGACCACAGGGTCGAAACGGGGGCATTTATATACCGGGCCGGCCCTGTCTTGATAGATAGCGAGCTATGTATTTTGTAGGCAATTTGTTGCGGGGATGTGAATGAGTGTGAGCCCTTCACCATTCAAAGGTGCGGATCATCCCCTGAAGGGTATCGTCCTGATTTGCCTGGCGGTCCTGCTCTTCGCCAGCCACGACACACTGTCCAAGTACCTCTCGGCCTTCTATCCGATCGTGATGGTGGTCTGGGCCCGCTATGTGGTCCATACCCTGTTGATGCTGGTGGTGTTCGTGCCGCGCAGTGGTTTTTCCGCCGTGGTGCGGACCAAGCGTCCCGGCCTGCAATTGCTGCGGGCCCTGTGCATGATCGGCACCAGCCTGCTGTTCACCACCGGCCTGCGCTATATCCCCCTGGCTGAAGCCACCGCGGTCAACTTCCTCGCGCCATTGCTGGTCACCGCCTTGTCCGTGCCGTTCCTGGGCGAGCGGGTCAGCCGCGCCCAGTGGCTGGCGGTGCTGATCGGCTTCGTTGGCGTGCTGATCGTGGTGCGCCCCGGTGGTTCGCTGTTCACCCCGGCGATCCTCTTTCCCCTGGGATCGGCGCTGTGCTTCGGCTTCTATCAATTGCTGACCCGCAAACTCAGCGGCATCGATAGCCCGACCACCAGCAACTTTCTCATCGGCATCATCAACAGCCTGATCATGAGCGCGTTGTTGCCGTTCTTCTGGAGCACTCCGAGCCTGGTCCATGGCCTGTTCATGATCGGCCTGGGTGCCTGTGGCATGTTCGGCCACCTGCTGCTGACCCAGGCGTTCCGCCATGCCGCTCCGGCGATGCTGGCGCCCTTCAGTTACGGGCAGATCCTGTTCGCCGGAATGTACGGCTACCTGATCTTCGGCCATACCCCGGACAGCTACGGCCTGGTGGGCATCGCGGTGATCTGCCTCAGTGGCCTGGCCGTGGCCTGGACCCAGCGCAAGCGCTGATCCTTGCGGCATACAGGCAGGCAATAAAAAGCCCCGGCTCTGGTGAACCGGGGCTTTTTCATGGGCAATGCTTACAGCATCGGGTAGTCGATGTAGCCGACCGGGCCCTTGGCATAGAAGGTTTCAGGATGCGGTTCGTTCAGTGGCGCATCGGCTTTCAGGCGGGCCGGCAGGTCCGGGTTGGCGATGAAGGGGACGCCGAAGGCCACCGCGTCGGCCTTGCCTTCGGCCAGCCAGGCATTGGCGCTGTCCTTGGTGAAACGCTCGTTGGCGATGTACAGGCCGCCGAAGGCTTCCTTGAGCCGTGGGCCCAGGCTGTCGGTGCCTTCCTTCTCGCGGGCACAGATGAAGGCGATGCCGCGCTTGCCCAGTTCACGAGCGACATACAGGAAGGTCTGCGCCAGGTCGGCATCCCCCATGTCGTGCAGGTCGGCTCGTGGCGACAGGTGCACGCCGACGCGGCCGGCACCCCAGATCTCGATCATCGCATCGGTCACTTCCAGCAGCAGGCGAGCACGGTTCTCCAGGGAGCCGCCGTATTGGTCGGTACGCTGGTTGGTGGTGCTCTGCAGGAACTGGTCCAGCAGGTAACCGTTGGCTGCGTGGACTTCCACACCGTCGAAACCGGCGGCCTTGGCATTTTCCGCACCGACCCGGTAAGCCTCGATCACATCGGCGATCTCGGCGGTTTCCAGGGCTCGCGGAGTAGGGAAGTCGGCCAGCGGGCGCACCAGGCTGACGTGGCCCTTGGGTTGGATGGCGCTGGGGCCTACCGGGGTTTCGCCGTCCAGGTAGGAAGGATGGGAAATCCGCCCCACGTGCCACAGCTGCATGAAGATCTTGCCGCCGGCGCCGTGCACCGCCTTGGTCACGTTGGCCCAGCCACGGACCTGGTCGTTGGACCAGATGCCGGGGGTATCCGGGTAGCCCACGCCCATCGGCGTCACCGAGGTGGCTTCGCTGAGGATCAGCCCGGCCGAGGCCCGCTGCACGTAGTACTCGGCCATCAGGGCATTGGGCACCCGGCCGGCATCGGCGCGGCAGCGGGTCAGCGGCGCCATGATGATGCGGTTGGACAGTTCGAGGTCGCCGAGCTTGAGCGGATCAAAGAGAGTGGTCATGGAATGCAGCCTTCTTTAAAGGAAAGGAACGTTTCAGTGAGTCGCAGGGGCCAGTTCGGCATTGCCGCCCTGGCGGAAAGTGATCAGCGTTACCAGCAGGGCCAGGATCGCCAGCGCCGCGGCTGCCAGCGGCACGCTGGTGAGACCGAAGCCGTGGGCGATGACGCTGCCGCCGACCCAGGCGCCCAGGGCGTTGCCGATATTGAAGGCGCCGATGTTCAGGGTCGAAACCAGGTTGGGCGCGGCCTTGCCGAAGGTCACTACGTTGACCTGCAGGGCCGGGACCGCGGCGAAGGAGGCGGTGGCCCAGAGGAACAGGGTGATCTGCGTGGGGATCAGCGCCACGCTGGTCCAGGTCAGCACGGTGGAGACCACGGCCATGGCCGCGAACACGCCCACCAGGGTGGCGCCCAGGCGCTTGTCGGCCATCTTGCCGCCGATGATGTTGCCCAGGGTCAGGCCCAGGCCGATCAGCAGCAGGGTCCAGGTCACGCCCTTGGGCGATACGCCAGTGACTTCGCCCAGCAGCGGGGCCACGTAGGTGAACAGGGTGAACATCGAGGCTGCGAACAGTGCGGTCATGCCCAGGGACAGCCAGATTCCGGCACCCTTGAGGGCCGCCAGTTCCGCACGCATATCGAGTTTCTCCTCGTCGCGCTTGGCTGGCAGGAACCGCAGCAGGCCAATCAACGCTACCACGCCGATCACCGTCACCGCCCAGAAGGTCGAGCGCCAGCCGGCTTCCTGGCCCAGCGCAGTTCCCAGGGGGACGCCGAGCACGTTGGCCAGCGTCAGGCCGGTGAACATCAGGGCCACGGCCGAGGCGCGCTTGTTGGCCGGCACCAGGCCGGCGGCCACCACTGAACCGATACCGAAGAAGGCTCCGTGGCACAGCGCCGTAATCACCCGTGCGAACATCAGCACGTTGTAATCACTGGCCAGTGCACACAGCAGGTTACCGATAATGAAGATCCCCATCAGTGTCACCAAGGCGGCCTTGCGTGGCAGCCGGGCGGTGGCCAGGGCCATGAATGGCGCGCCGATGGCCACGCCCAGGGCGTAGCCGGTCACCAGCCAGCCTGCGTCTGGAATCGACACCCCGAGGTCCGCCGCCACATCGGGCAGCAGGCCCATGATGACGAACTCGGTGGTGCCGATGGCGAAGGCACTCAAGGCCAGGATGAGAAGCGAGAGGGGCATTATCGGGTCCTTGTCAGGTCAGAGCTGTTGGCTCATTTGCGTGAGGAACTGCTGGATGGTTTCTTCGTTGCGTTTGAAAAAATGCCATTGGCCGACTTTGCGGCTGCTGACCAGGCCGGCACGCTGCAGGGTCGCCAGGTGGGCCGAGACGGTCGACTGCGACAGGCCGCAGCGTTGATCGATCTGCCCGGCGCAGACACCGTGCTCGTTACTGTGGGCCTGGTCGGGGAATTCGACTGCCGGATCTTTCAGCCAGTGCAGGATTTCCCTGCGAACCGGATGCGCCAGGGCTTTTATTATTTCGTCGAGGTCGATGGACATGGCGTTGCTCGCTTTTCCATGAAACGTTGTATCGCGATGAGGCGAAATTTAAATCGTTATTTCGCGATATACCAATATGATTTCGATCTTATTTAAGCATTTATCGGTATATCGGGTTATAACGATATGATGTGCGCGGTGCTAAGCTGCGCGGATGAATTATCTCGCACATCTGCACCTCGGCGGCCAGCGCCCGGGTCAATTACTCGGCAGCCTCTACGGCGACTTCGTCAAAGGTCGCCTGCAAGGGCAGTTCGCTCCCGAGGTCGAGGCGGCGATCCAGCTGCATCGGCGCATCGACACCTATACCGACAGCCACCCTTTGGTGGCGGCGGCGCTGGCGCGTTTCGCCCAGACCCGCAGGCGCTACGCCGGCATCGTCATCGATGTGTTCTTCGACCACTGCCTGGCCCGTGACTGGGCGCAGTACGCCGATCGACCCTTGCAGGCGTTCACCGCTGACGTGTACCGGGCGCTGGCCGCCGAGCCACAATTGCCGGGGCGCCTGGCGCAGATCGCACCCTACATGGCGGCCGATGACTGGCTGGGTTCCTATCGGGACTTCCAGGTGCTGGAGCAGGTCCTGCGGGGGATTGCCCGGCGCTTGTCGCGTCCCGAGGAGTTGACCGCGGCCATGGGCGAGCTGGAACGGCTGTACCAGCCCTTGAGCGAGGATTTTCGCGAGTTCTACCCGCAACTGCAGGTGTTCGCCGAGCAGTACACCGCCCCGTCGCCGGGGCGCTGATTCCACTCAGGCAGCGACCAGTTCGCCAGCGCGGCGTGGTTCGGCCGGCTGCAAGGCATCGCCGAACAGGGCTTTCTGGACCGCCTGCTGGGCCTGGAAGGCCAGTGCCGCGCGCTCCTGGCCCTGGCAGGAAATCGGCTTGAGCAGGTGGATCTCCACCTGGCCCTGGTCGTTGGCGAACAGGCGCAACAGGTGAGACAGCAGGTCGTCGTCGCCGATGAAGGGCGCCAGGTCGTCGACCTTACCGTCGCGCAGGTAGCGGATCGCTACGGGTTGCAGGCAGGCCTCGGCCTCGATGGCGCTGGCCAGCAGGCGTCCATGGAAGGTCCGCAGGCCACGGCCATCGGTGGTGGTGCCTTCGGGGAACAGCAGCAGCGGATGCTGTTCTTGCAGGTGCCGAGTCATCTGCTTGCGGATCAGCTGGCTGTCGCCGGCGCCACGGCGGATGAACAGGCTGCCGGCCTTGGCGGCCAACCATCCGGCCACCGGCCAGGTGCGCACCTCGGCCTTGGACAGGAACGACAGCGGAGTGAGCATGCCCAGCAACGGGATGTCGGTCCAGGACACATGGTTGCTGACCCAGAGCATGGGCTGGCGTGGGAGTTGGCCGTGCACCGTGACCTGGAAGGGCAGGGCGTTGCCCAGGCGGGCCATGAAGAACCGCGACCAGCGCTGGCGGCGGACCATGGAGTTGCTGACCCCCAGGCGCTCCAGCACGCCGAAGATACTGGCCATGCTCAGGCCCAGCGCCACCACCAGCAGCACCCGGGCGATACGCCCGTAGACCCGTAGCCGGCGCATCACACGGCCGCCTTGAAGTGCCGGGCGTAGCGTGGGCACAGCTCGTCGCGCTTGAGCAGGATGAACACGTCGGCCACCTGGAAGTCCTGGTCCCAGCAGGGCTCGCCGCAGATCTTCGCCCCCAGGCGCATGTAGGCCTTGAGCAGTGGCGGCATTTCGGCGATGACGTTGGACGGCAGGTCCAGGTTCGGCAGTGGGTGCCTGGGCTCGGCCCGCAGGTGCTCGGTGCTCAGGTAGCGCTCGCGCAGGCGCTGCATGATCGCATGGGCCTGCACTCCGCCGTCCTGCATCGGGATGCTGGCGCAACCCATCAGGTAGCTGTAGCCACCCTCGTTGAGGACTTCGGCCAGCTCGCCCCAGAGCACGGCGATGGTGCCGCCGTTGCGGTAGGCCGGGTCGACGCAGGTACGGCCGATCTCCAGGATCGGGCCCTGGAGTTGCACCAGGCCGTGCAGGCTGAACTCTTCTTCACTGTAGAAGCGCCCCAGGCTGCTGGCGGCCTGGTGGTCCAGCAGGCGAGTGGTGGCCACCAGGCACCCGCTGTTCAGGTCGCGTACCCCGATATGGCTGCAATGAACATCGTAGTCGTCCATGTCCAGACCCAGCTCCGCGCCCTTGAGCTTGGCGTTGAACTCGCCGCTGAAGACCTTGAACCGCAGGGCTTGGGCTTCCTGCAGGGCCTGGGCGCCGATCAGGCGTTCGGCTTGCAGGCGGCGTTCAGTACCGGTGTCGTTGATGCGGGCGATCTGAGTCATCGTGAATCTCCGTGCGGGCCAGCGACCCGCCTTGGGTTGCAGCCAATCGACTTTGTTGTGCAAAGTCAGGCTATGTAGCCGCGGTGTCATCGCCATGAAACTTTGGTGATGCTTGTGTGACAGCCCCTGAGGACCTTCGAAATGCCCTGGCAAGCCCTGCTCGAGAGCCATGAACGACTGCCCGCAACCCCTGATCTGGCGGAGGGTTACGGCGCTTTGCTGGCCCACCTGGGCACGGTCACGCCATTCGAGCTGGCGGTGCTTGGCGGGCGCCTGATGGCGACCCCGGGCCTGGCGTTCCTGGTGGGTTACCAGGCGGCATTGCGCATGTTGTGGCCCAGTGCGCCGCTGAGCCTGGGCGCCTTGTGCGCGACTGAACGTCGCAGCCTGCGCCCGGCGGACATGCAGACCCGGCTGCAGGATCTGCGCCTGCACGGGCGCAAGGATTTCGTCACCGCCGGGGACGCCGCCGACTGGCTGCTGGTGGCGGCCCGTTGCGAGGCCCCCGGGGAGCGGGCGGCGCTGCGGCTGACTGTGGTCTATCCGGGCGAGCCCGGGGTCAAGGTCCAGACTCTGCCGGCGATCGCCCTGATGCCGGAGATCAGCCACGGTTGCCTGCTCCTGGACAATGCTGCCTGTGAACTGCTGGCCGGCGATGGCTGGGATGCCTATGTCAAACCCTTCCGCACCCTGGAAGACATCTATGTCCTCAGCGCCATGGCGGCCTGGCTCCATGGTGTCGGCCAGGACAGCGGCTGGCCGCAGCCGCTGCTCCTGCAATTGCTGGCGTTGCTGGCCGGCTGTGCCGAAGCCAGCCGGCAGAACCCGGCCCTGGCCGGCGGGCACGTCCTGCTGGGTGGGTTGTTCGTGCAGTTCGAAGCCCTGAAGCCGGAGATCGCCATGGCATTCGCCCAGGGGCCCGAGTTCTGGCGCGAACAGTGGAGCCGCGACCAGGCCCTGCTCGAGCTGGCCGCCGGCGCCCGGGCCCAGCGCCTGGCCAAGGCCCTGGCGGCCTTGCAGCAACCGGCTGGGCGCTGAGTCCCGGCGCTTGCAGCAAAACTGTCATGAACCTCGATTAGGCTCGGCCATCGGTTTTTCTCGAGTGTTGTCCATGGCCAAGGGCTCGATCCTGCTGGTGCTGCTTGTCGTGCTCGGCCTGCCGGCCCGGGCCGAGGACTGGCCAGCCGAGCAATGGCCGCGTGAGCCCTTGCCCTCGGGTCCGGCGCTCCAGGCCCTGGAGGCCTATGCCTTCGCCCCGCGTGATGACGAGTCGCGCCAGGGGGTACGCACCGATGCCCTGCTGGTGGTGCGTGATGGCCGGCTGGTCTACGAACGCTATGCCGGCGAGACCGGGCCACAGACTCCCCACCTGATCTGGTCCGCCAGCAAGAGCGTGCTGGCGGTGCTCATGGGCGTCGCGTCCGGCGAGGGGCGCTTCGGCCTGCAAGACCCGGCGGCGAATTTCTATCCGGCGCTCAAGCCCCACCCTGGCATCACCATGGCCGACCTTTTGCACTGGGCCTCGGGCCTGGACTGGCAGGAAGACTACGAGTACGCGCCGCTCAATTCATCGGTGGTGGCCATGCTCTACACCCGGGGCCACCGCGACATGGCGGCGTTCGCCGCGCAGCACCAGGCGGCCAGCCCACCGGGCCAGGCCTTTCGTTATTCCAGCGGCGACAGCAACCTGTTGGCGGCCAGCCTGCGCGGCATGCTGGGGGCGCAGCAATATCCGGACTATCCCTGGCGTGCCCTGTTCGAGCCCCTGGATATCCGCCAGGCAGTGTGGGAGCGGGATGCGGCCGGCACCTTCGTGGCGTCTTCCTACCTTTATATGAGTGCCCGGGACCTGGCCCGCATCGGCTTGCTGATGCAGCGCGAGGGGCGCTGGCACGACCGGCAACTGCTGCCCAGGGCCTGGGTCGAGTTCTGCCGCACGCCGTTCGCCGGCTACCGGGCGGGCCAGGACGTTGCCGTGGCGGGTGGGCACTGGTGGCTCAATCGCATCGTGGACGGCGCGCCCCGGCCCTGGCCGGATGCGCCGGAGGATACCTACGCCGCCCTGGGCCATTGGGGCCAGGCGCTGTACATAGTGCCGCAGCAGCGCCTGGTGATCGTGCGCTATGGCGACGATCGCGACGGCAGCTACCAGCACAACGAATTGCTCAAGCGGGTGCTGGCGGCATTTCCTACCCCGGAGCAGCCATGAGCCGCCGGGCCTTCGTCCTGCGCCACCCGCTGCTCTGCCTGCTGCTGGCCGGGTCGCTGGCGCTATCGGGCTGGGCCTGGCAGCAACGGGAGGCGCTCCAGGCATTCCCGGATATCCTTGGCGCCTACACCGCCAAGGAATACTGCTCCTGCCGCTATGTGATGGAGCATCCGGCTGATTATTGCCGCGGGTACGTGCGCCAATACCTGCCCATCAGCAACCTGGTCGATGAGCCGGCATCACGGCGGATCACCGCCAGCGCCCTGGGGCGCACCCACAGCGCCACCTGGCAAGGGAACCGGCAGGGCTGCCGCCTCGATCCCTGAACCGCCTGCTGTTCCATCCTGTGGAACCACATTCGATTGTCCCTGGCGCCGGCTCGCGGTTAGCTACCACCGAGCTGCGTACAACAAGCACGGGAACCCACCCGGCCAGAGGACAGACGCCATGACCCGACACCAGCACATCCTTGCCTGGCTCAATGACATCGCCGGCGACTTGCGTGCCATCCGCCACGACATCCATGCCCACCCCGAACTGGGATTCCAGGAAAACCGCACCGCGGCTCTGGTGGCTCGCTGCCTGCAAGACTGGGGCTACGAGGTGCACCAGGGCATCGGCTGCACCGGGTTGGTGGGCGTCCTGCGCAACGGCAGCAGCTCGCGCACCCTGGGCCTGCGGGCGGACATGGACGCCCTGCCTATCGTCGAAGCCAGCGACGCGCCCCACAGCAGTCGCCACCATGGCTGCATGCACGCCTGCGGGCATGATGGCCACACCACCATCCTGCTCGGCGCCGCCCGCTACCTGGCGGCCACCCGGCAATTCGACGGCACCCTGAACCTGATCTTCCAGCCGGCGGAGGAGGGCCAGGGCGGTGCCGAGGCGATGCTCGCCGACGGCTTGCTGGAGCGTTTCCCCTGCGATGCGCTGTTCGGCCTGCACAACATGCCGGGCTTGCCGGCAGGGCACCTGGGGTTTCGCCAGGGAGCGATGATGGCGTCCCAGGACTTGTTCGAGGTGGTGGTCGAAGGTGTAGGTGGCCATGGTTCCATGCCGCACCTGGCGGTGGATCCGCTGGTGGCGGCGGCCAGCATGGTCATGGCCTTGCAGACGGTGGTGGCGCGCAACATCGATGCGCAGCGGGCGGCGGTGGTCACCGTCGGCGCCCTGCAGGCTGGCGAGGCCGCCAACGTGATTCCCCAGCAGGCACTGCTGCGCTTGAGCCTGCGCGCCCTCGACGCACCGGTGCGTGAACAGGTGCTGGAGCGGGTCAGGGCGATCATCCAGACCCAGGCCGTAAGCTATGGCTGCACCGCCAGCATCCTCCATCGCCCGGCCTATCCGGTGCTGGTCAACAGCCCGGCCGAGACCGAGTTCGCCCGGCAGGTGGCCGTGGAACTGCTGGGGGACAGCGCAGTGGATGGCAATACGCCAAGGCTGATGGGCAGCGAGGACTTCGGCTGGATGCTCCAGCGTTGCCCGGGCAGCTACCTGTTCATCGGCAATGGCGTGGGGCAGCCGATGGTGCATAACCCGGCCTACGACTTCAACGACGACATCCTGCTCACCGGCGCCGCCTACTGGGGCGCCCTGGCGGAGAGTTGGCTCAAGCCGCTCTGAGCGTCGTTCTCCAGGTATTTGCCAGTTCCCCGGGTGCCCTTGCGTGCGCCCGGCACTTCAACGAGCCCGCAAGAAGGCTCAAAAGTCCGTGTGGAGCTTTCCATGAGCCTTTCGACCCCCGCTGTTTCCAAGACCCGGCAGGTGGTTGCCGCCGTCATCGGCAATGCCCTGGAGTGGTACGACTTCATCATCTACGGCTTTCTCGCCAGCTTCATCGCCCGCCAGTTCTTTCCCGGCAGCGACGAATACACTTCCCTGCTGATGGCCCTGGCCACCTTCGGCGTGGGCTTCTTCATGCGTCCGGTGGGTGGTGTGTTGCTGGGCATCTACTCCGATCGCAAGGGGCGCAAGGCGGCCATGCTGTTGATCATCCAGTTGATGACCCTGGCCATCGCGATCATTGTCTTCACCCCCACCTACGCCGCCATCGGGCTCGGCGCGCCGTTGCTGGTGGTGGTGGCGCGCATGCTCCAGGGGTTCGCCACCGGCGGCGAATATGCCAGTGCCACGGCCTACCTGGTGGAGAGCGCGCCGCCCCACCGCAAGGGCCTGTACGGCTCATGGCAATTGGTGGGACAGTGCCTGGCGGTGTTCAGCGGTGCGGCGATGGCGGCGGCGGTGACGCATTTCTTCTCGCCCCAGGCCCTGGAGCAGTGGGGGTGGCGCCTGCCCTTCGTGTTCGGCCTGCTGATCGGTCCGCTGGGCCTGTGGATTCGCAAGTATATGGACGAACCACAAGCCTTCGTCGAGGCCCGCAAGCAGGTGCGTGGCAAAGGCCCGGGGCTGCTGGAGATCATCCGTACCCATCGCCGGGGCATCCTGGTGGCCATGGGCCTGGCCTGCGGTGCCACGGTGTCGTTCTATGTGCTGCTGGTGAACATGCCGACCTTCGCCCACAACAATCTCGGCCTGCCCCTGGACCAGGTGCTGCTGGTGCAGATGCTTGCGGTGGCGCTGATGACCCTGGTCATCCCGCTGGCCGGGGCATTGTCGGACCGTCATGGCCGGCGGCCGGTGCTGATGGTCTTCACCCTGGTGTTCTTCGTCATGGTCTACCCCTTGTATGCCTGGGTCGCGGCCGCACCGTCCATCGAGCGCCTGCTGGTGATGCAACTGCTGCTGTGCAGCGCCATTGGCGGTTGCTTCGGCCCTGCGCCCACTGCCCTGGCCGAGCAGTTTCCCATCGAGGTGCGTTCCACCGGCGTATCGGTGGCGTATAACGTCGCAGTGATGCTGTTCGGTGGATTCGCACCGCTGGTGGTGACCTGGCTGAGCAAGACCATGGCCACGCCGGTGGCGCCTGCGTTCTATGTATTGCTGACGTCGATGCTGAGCTTGCTGGCCATCTACTGCCTGCACGATCCGCTCCGGCAGAACAAACCTGCGACCTTGCCCCTGGGAGGTGCGTCTTGAGCAAGCTTCACGAACCCGTGGCTGGCGACTCGATCGTCGAACTCGATGCCCTGGCATTGTCCGCGGCGATCCATGGCCGCGAACTGTCCTGCCGGGAGGTGATGCAGGCCTACCTGGCGCAGATCGAGCGCGTGAACCCGCAGGCCAATGCCTTGGTTTCGCTGCGTGCGCCCGAGATCCTCCTGGACGAGGCCGACCAGCGCGACCGACAACTGGCCCGGGGCCAATCCCTGGGCTGGATGCATGGCATGCCGCAGGCGATCAAGGACCTGGCAGCCACCGCCGGGCTGACCACCAGCCTTGGTTCGCCGCTGTTTGCCACCCAGGTGCCCGGCGAGGATGCCATCAGCGTGGCCCGGGTACGCGCCAGCGGGGCGTTGATCGTCGGCAAGAGCAATGTCCCGGAGTTCGGCCTGGGCTCGCATACCTACAACCAGCTGTTCGGCACCACCGGCAATGCCTACGACAGCAACCTGAGCGCCGGCGGCAGTAGCGGCGGGGCGGCAGTGGCCCTGGCGCTGCGCATGCTGCCGGTGGCCGATGGCAGCGACATGATGGGCTCGCTGCGCAACCCGGCGGCGTTCAACAACGTGTTCGGCATGCGCCCCTCCCTGGGCCGGGTGCCCCATGGCCCGGCGCCGGAGCTGTTCGTCCAGCAACTGGCCACCGAAGGCCCCATGGGCCGCACCGTGGCCGACGTCGCCCGGCTGCTGGCGACCCAGGCCGGCTACGATCCCCGCGCGCCCCTGTCGCTGAAGGATGACCCGGCCGCGCTGGGTGCCTCCCTGCAGCGGGATGTACGCGGGCTACGCCTGGGCTGGCTGGGGAACTACAACGGTTACCTGGCCATGGAGCAGGGGGTGCTGGCGCTGTGCGAGAAGGCCCTGGGGGATTTTCTCGACCTGGGTTGCGAGGTGGACAGCTGCCAGCCGGAGTTCTCCCTGGCCCAGCTGTGGGATTGCTGGCTGGTGCACCGGCACTGGCTGGTCCAGGGTTCCCTGGGCCTGCTGTACAACGATCCTGACAAGCGTCGCTGGCTCAAGCCCGAGGCCCGCTGGGAGGTGGAGGGCGCGGCCAGCCTCGGCGCGGCCGATGTGTATCGCGCCTGCCAGAGCCGCAGCGATTGGTACCGGGCGCTGCTGCGGTTGTTCGAGCGTTACGATTTCCTGCTGCTGCCCACCGCCCAGGTGTTTCCTTTCGATGCACGCCAAGCCTGGCCACGCCAGGTCGCCGGGCAGGAAATGGACACCTATCACCGCTGGATGGAAGTGGTGATCGGCCCGACCCTGGCCGGCTTGCCCTGCATCAGCATCCCGGTGGGCTTCAACCTGGCCGGCCTGCCCATGGGCATGCAGATCATCGGCCCGCCCCAGGCCGACCTGGCCGTGCTGCAACTGGCCCAGGCCCATGAGCAACTCACGCAGTGGGTGCGCCGGCGACCTCCTGGCAATATCCGGTAATCAGGCAGGGGCAATGGCGAGGTCGCGGGGGCCCGCATCTTGCTGAGAAATTCCTTACTCATCCTCAAGCAGAGAGTCCGGACCATGGCCAGCAAGTTAGAAAGCGCAGGCGTGCGTTCAGTGGAGCGGGCCTTGGCCATCGTCGAGCTGTTGGGCCAGCACCAGGCCCTGGGCCTGGAAGAGTTGCACTACCTGACCGGCCTGCCCAAGGCCACGGTGTCGCGCCTGCTGCTGACCCTGCAAGAGCAGGGTTGGATCTACCGTGGCCTGAGCGACCGGCGCTATTGCCTGAGTGCCCGCAGCCTGTTCGGTGACAGCCGGCAGCGCTTCAAGCGCCAATTGGCCGAGCGCGCCGGGCCCTGGCTGCTGGAGCTGAGCGCCCGCACCGGGCTGGTCAGCGACCTGTCGAGTTTCGACGGCGAGCACCTGGAGGTCCTGGAGAGCGTGGTGCCCGAGGTCTTGCGCAAGCGCTATCCGAGCAGTAGTAGCCGCGTGGTCGGCCAGCACGCCAGCCTGTTTCATTCAGCCATGGGCAAGGCCTGCCTCGGTGCCTTGCCCAGGGCGGAAGTCGAGCGCCTGGCAGCACGCGAAGCCGAGCCGATCGAGGCCTGGCTGCAACCAAGCGTGCAGTTCCAACACCAGGGGTTCGGCCAGCGTACCGAGGGCTATTGGGAATACCCGGTGCGCCTGCCGTTCCTGATCCGTGCCGTGGCCCTGCCGCTGCAGGTCGATGGCCGGGTGGTGGGTAGCATTGCCCTGCACTGGCCGCAGGATCTGTCCTGTGTCGAGCAGGTACGCCATCAGTACCTGGGGCTGTTGGCCGAAACGGTCGGGCAATTGCAGAAGACCTTCGCCTGAATCCCGCCCGCCGCCGTGGCTTTCCCGCGTCGATGCATGGGCGCCTTGTCCTGATCGGCCATCGTGCAGGCGGCCTGGCCATGGTTGCCGACACCTCTTTTGGCACCGTATCAATCGCCTTTGGCCCCGGCTAACGGTGTCCCGAGGGTTTGCCAGCCTCCGGACGCCCGGTTAAGGTGGCGCCTTCTGTTCTCGGGAGCTTGCATGCGTACCTCGATCCGCCTTCTTCTCAGCCTGCTGGCAGTGCTGGCCCTTCCGGCCCAGGCCAACTGGTACCTGGACAACGAGTCCTCGCGTATTTCCTTCGTGACCACCAAGAACGCCAGCATTTGCGAGGTCCAGCGCTTCCTGGTGCTGCATGGCAAGGTCGATGGCAAGGGACTGGCCCAGCTGCAGCTGGAGCTGGACTCGGTCAGCAGCGGCATCCCCCTGCGTGACGAACGCATGCGCCAGGACCTGTTCCAGGTCCAGCAGTTTCCCGAGGCCCGGGTTACTGCGCAGATCAACCTGCGGCCGATCAACGACCTGGCCAATGGCGCGCAGATCGAACTGCTGCTGCCGATAACGGTGAGCCTGCACGGCCAGGAGCACACCTACAACGCCGAGTTGCTGGCCACGCGCCTGGACGAGCGGCGTTTCCAGGTGGTGACCCTGGAGCCCCTGGTCCTCAACGCCGAGGATTTCAACCTGGCGCCGGGCCTGGACAGCCTGCGCAAGGTCGCCGGTTTGTCGGCCATCAGTTTCTCGGTACCGGTGGGTGCGGTACTGATCTTCACGGCGCGCTGAAATGCGCGGAGCGGTTTTCCCCTGGCGCGAAGGCAACCGCTTCGAGTTACTGGTCGACGGGCCCGAGTTCTTCCCACGCATGCTGGTGGCCATTGCCCGCGCCCAGCAGCAGGTGGAGCTGGAGCTGTACCTGGTGGAAGCCGGCTCCTGCGCGCAGGCCATGGTCCAGGCGCTGGTCCAGGCCGCCGAGCGCGGCGTGCGGGTACGCTGCCTGTTCGACGACTATGGCAGCCTGGCCTTCACCCAGGCCCTGCGCCGCAGCTTGACCGACGCCGGCGTCGAGCTGCGCTTGTACAACCGCCTGCAGTGGCGCCAGGGCTGGCTCAACCTCTATCGCGATCATCGCAAGCTGCTGTTGGTGGACCGTTCCCTGGCAGTGGTAGGGGGAACCGGGGTCACCGACGAATTCTGGCTGCCGCAACGCAACAGCTGCGACTGGCACGAGGTGATGGTGCAGATCAGCGGCCCGATGGTGGCTGACTGGCAGGTGCTGTTCGACCGCCAGTGGGATGCCAACCCGCATCGCGGAGCCTGGAAACCCAACGCCGATTTCGGCCTGCAACGCTTGCCGCGCCTGCCCGATAGCGGCGAGGGCATGGGCCGGGTGGCCTATGCCGATGCCCGCCAGCATCGCGATATCCTGCATTCGTTGATCCGGGCCCTGCATAGCGGCCAGCGGCGGGTCTGGCTGGCCACGCCGTACTTCCTGCCCACCTGGTCGGTGCGTCGCTCGCTGCGCAAGGCGGCGGCCCGGGGCCTGGATGTGCGCCTGCTGCTGACCGGCCCCCGTACCGACCACCCGGCGGTGCGCTATGCCGGGCACCGCTACTATCCGCGCCTGCTCAAGGCCGGGGTGCGGATCTTCGAGTACCAGCCCTGTTTCCTGCACCTGAAGATGGTGCTGGTGGACGATTGGGTGAGCGTCGGCTCATGCAACTTCGACCACTGGAACCTGCGCTTCAACCTGGAAGCCAACCTGGAAGCCCTGGACCCGGCGCTGACCGCCGCAGTGGTGGCGAGCTTCGAGAAGGATTTTGTCCAGAGCGAGGAGGTCAGCCTGGCGGTGTGGCGCAACCGGCCTTTGTGGCGTCGGATCAAGCAGCGGGTCTGGGGCTGGGTCGATCGCCTGGTGGTCAACCTGCTGGATCGGCGCGGCTGACCGTCACGGCTGATACGGCTACAGATATTGCGGGGATTACAGGGGATTGCAGAAGGAGGCGGCCGGCGCAGGTCATGCGCCAGCCGGTGAGGGGGATCAGAGCAGTTCGAAGCTCTGTTGCTGGACGTCCTGGGAATCCAGGCCGATCTGTACGTTGAAGTCGCCAGGTTCGGCGGCGTACTTGAGCTGGGCGTTGTAGAACTTCAGGTCGTCTTCGCTGATGTTGAAGCGGATGACCTTCTCTTCGCCGGCCTTGAGCATGACCTTCTGGAAGTTCTTCAGCTCCTTGATCGGACGAATGATCGACCCGGCCACATCCTGGATATACAACTGCACCACGGTCTCGCCGTCGCGCTTGCCAGTATTCTTCAAGGTCACGCTGGCCTCCAGCTTGCCGCCCTTGTGCAGGGTGGTGGCGGACAGGGCCATGTCCGACAGGCTGAAGCGGGTGTAGCTCAAGCCATAGCCGAACGGGAACAGCGGGCCGGTGATGTCATCGAAGTACTGCGAGGTGTAGTTGCCCGGCTTGCCTGGGGTGAACGGCCGGCCGATGGTCAGGTGGTTGTAGTAGGTCGGGATCTGGCCCACGGAGCGCGGGAAGGTGATCGGCAGCTTGCCCGACGGGTTGTAGTCGCCGAACAGGACGTCGGCAATGGCGTTGCCGCCCTCGGTGCCGCTGAACCAGGTTTCCAGGATCGCGTCGGCCTGCTGGTTTTCCTCCAGCAGGGTCAGTGGCCGGCCATTCATCAGCACCAGCACCAGGGGCTTGCCGGTGGCCTTGAGGGCCTTGATCAGCGCCCGCTGGCTGGCCGGGATGTTCAGCTCGGTGCGGCTCGAGGATTCATGGGACATGCCCCGCGACTCGCCCACGGCGGCGACGATCACGTCAGAAGCCTGGGCTGCCTTCACGGCCTCGTCGATCATCTGTTGCGCCGGACGTGGGTCGTCCACCACTTCCGGGGCGTCGAAGTTGAGGAAGTTCAGGTAGTCCACCACCTTCTTGTCGTCGGTAATGTTCGAGCCCCGGGCGTAGACCAGCCGGGCCTGGTCGCCCAGCACATTGCGCATGCCGTCGTAGAGGGTCACCGACTGTGCCGGCACGCCGGCGGCGGCCCAGCTGCCCATCATGTCGATCGGTGCCTTGGCCAATGGGCCGACCACGGCGATCCTGGCGGTCTTTTTCAGCGGCAGGGTGTCGTTCTGGTTCTTCAGCAGCACCAGGCTGCGCCGGGCGATATCCCGGGCGTCGCTGCGGTGCAGGCGGCTTTCGGCGTTGGTGTCGGCCGGATCGTCCTCGGCCTTGCCGATGCGCAGGTACGGATCCTTGAACAGGCCCATGTCGTACTTGGCCCCCAACACCTCACGCACGGCGTTGTCGATGTCCTTCTGTTCGATCTCGCCGGACTTGAGCAGCCCTGGCAATTCCTTGCCATACAACGAGTCGTTCATGCTCATGTCGATGCCGGCCTTGATCGCCAGCTTGGCGGCCTCGCGACCGTCCTTGGCGACGCCATGGCGGATCAGTTCGATGATCGCGCCGTGGTCGCTCACCGCCAGGCCCTTGAAGCCCCACTCCTTGCGCAGCAGGTCGTTCATCAACCAGGTGTTGGAGGTGGCGGGCACGCCATTGATCGAGTTCAGGGCCACCATCACCCCACCGGCACCGGCGTCGATCGCCGCGCGGTAGGGCGGCAGGTAGTCCTGGTACATCTTCACCGGGCTCATGTCGACGATGTTGTAGTCGCGACCGCCTTCCACCGCACCGTACAGGGCGAAGTGCTTGACGCTGGCCATGATGCTGTCGGGGGCCGCCGGGCTCTTGCCCTGGTAGGCGTTGACCATCACCTTGGCGATTCGCGAGACCAGGTAGGTGTCTTCGCCGAAGCCTTCGGACGTCCGGCCCCAGCGTGCATCGCGGGAGATGTCGACCATCGGTGCGAAGGTGATGTCCAGGCTGTCGGCGCTGGCTTCCTGGGCGGCGATACGCCCGGAGCGGCCGATGGCGTCCATGTCCCAGCTGGAGGCCAGGGCCAGGCTGATGGGGAAGATGGTCCGGTGGCCGTGGATCACGTCGTAGGCGAAGAACATCGGGATCTTCAGGCGGCTGCGCATGGCCGCGTCCTGCATCGGCCGGTTTTCCGGGCGCGAGATGGAGTTGAAGGTGGCTCCGATATTACCGGCGGCGATCTCCTTGCGGATCAGTTCCCGGGGCATTTCCGGGCCGATGCTGATCAGGCGCAACTGGCCGATCTTTTCCTGCAGGGTCATCCGCTTGAGCAGATCGGTGATAAAGGCTTCCTTGTTCTCCAAGGGGACCGGGGCAGACTCGGCCAATACAGGGTGACTGGCCAGGCTGACCAGCAGCCCCAGCAAACACAGCTTCTTCATGAATTTGTTCTCAAGGGCTCAAGACCGACGCATGAGTGACGCGCCGAACAGCCAAAATTTAGGGGGCAGCTATTGTTGTTCAGATAATTCCCGCACACTTCAGGCCGTGTGAAAACTGCTGCATTCGGCAATACGGCGTTAAAAACAGGCTTGTCTTGCCTTGACTCGCGACGTTTTCACACAGTCTTATTTCTGAACTCTTTTTCGCGCTGGGCATCTTTTAGCCCATCAGCCCGATGCATTCCAGTAGCGTTGGCAGATTTTGCCCTGCCAGGGCCTGAAAACACGGGCAAAAGATTCTCTTCAACCAGGTTGTGCAAGGAGCCTCACCCATGAACCTCACCCAAAGCCTGCGCTCGAGCTGGCCTGTCGCCGCCCTGTTGCTGCTCACCAGCCTGCTCAGCGGCTGCGGCATCAACAACATTCCTACCCTCGACGAGCAGGTCAAGGCCGATTGGGGCCAGGTGCAGAACCAGTACCAGCGCCGTGCCGACCTGATTCCCAACCTGGTGGAGACCGTCAAGGGCTACGCCAAGCACGAGCAGGAAACCCTGACTGCGGTGATCGAGGCCCGGGCCAAGGCGACCTCGATCCAGGTGGACGCCAGCACCCTGGACAACCCGGAAAAACTCAAGCAGTTCCAGCAGGCCCAGGACCAGTTGAGCGGTGCCCTGAGCCGCCTGATGGTGGTTTCCGAGCGCTACCCGGATCTCAAGGCCAACCAGAACTTCCTGGCCCTGCAATCCCAGCTCGAGGGCACCGAGAATCGTATCGCCGTGGCCCGCCGTGACTTCATCCTGGCGGTGCAGAAGTACAACACCGAGATCCGTACCTTCCCCGGTCGCCTGTGGCATAGCCTGATGTACAGCGATCTGCCGGTGCGCGAGTCGTTCGAGGCCACCAGCCCCGACGCCGACAAGGCCCCGCAAGTGAAATTCTGATGAACCACGGGCAGCGCGTGCTGCGAGGCGCGCTGCTGTGGCTATGGCTGGTGAGTGGCGCCGTACTGGCGCAGCAACCAGGGCCAACGCCCACGGATGGGGTGCAGTTGCGTTCGGCGCAACCCACTGTCCAGGTCGGGCCCGTACCGGCCACTGCGACAGCGGTGCCGCTTGAAAGCCTGTTCCCCAAGCTGACGGGCAGGGTGGTGGACACGGCGCAGATGCTCACGCCTTCGGCGCAGGTCTACCTGACGCAGATGCTCGAACGGCTCGAGCAGAGCACCACCGACCAGGTGGTGGTGGTCACTGTGCCGAGCCTGGGCGGCTACAGCATCGAGGAGTTCGGCCTGCGACTGGGCCGGCACTGGGGGATCGGCCAGAAGGACAAGAACAACGGAGTCCTGCTGTTGGTGGCCAAGGACGATCGCAAGGTGCGGATCGAAGTGGGCTACGGCCTGGAAGGGCGGATCGACGATATCTGGGCGCACCTCATTATCAACGACTCGATCATTCCGTATTTCAAGGATGAGCTGTACTCCTCCGGGATCATTACCGGCACCACCTCCATCGTGCGTCTGCTGGAACCCAACAGCACGCGGATGCTGGCGCACCGCTGGGTGGTGCAGAGCTGGTACCAGCAGATCGAATGGATGTGGTGGTTCAAGGTGTTGTTCTTCCTGGTGTTCGCCGTCTTGCCCCTGGGCGCGATCCTGGCTTCGTGGCGCAACAGCGAGGCTGAACCAGGCCGTGCCAGCGATGATCCGCCCACACGTGAACCCAGGGCCGAGCGTGATTCGGGATCGAGCAGTTCATTCGACTGGTTCGACTCCGGCAGTTCGAGTTCCGGCGCAAGTTCCGATTCGGATGGTTTCAGGGGCGGCGGTGGCGGTTTTGGTGATGGCGGGGCATCCGGCAGTTGGTAGTGCAAGCGAAAAGTCATTGAGGACGAGGTGCTGATGCGACTCTATAAAATCGGCCTGGTGCTGTTGCTCTGGGTCTTGGCGATTTCGGCCCAGGCCGAGCTGAAGTTCCCGGCCCTGAGCGGGCGAGTGGTGGACGATGCGCAGATGCTCGAGCCGGCCACGCGCGCCCAGTTGACCCAGGAACTTGCAGCCCATGAGCAGGCCACCAGTGAACAATTGGTGGTGGTGACCCTGGCGAACCTGCAGGGCGCCACCATCGAGGATTATGGCTACCAGCTGGGGCGCCACTGGGGCATCGGCCAGAAGGACAAGAACAACGGCGCGCTGCTGATCGTTGCCCGGGATGAGCGCAAGCTGCGCATCGAAGTGGGCTATGGCCTGGAGGATCGCCTGACCGATGCCCAGGCCTCGGTGATCATCAACCAGGTCATCACCCCGGCGTTCAAGAACGGGCAGTTCAGCAAGGGCATCAGCGACGGGGTTTCGGCGATGCTCCTGGTGCTGGGCGGCACGCCGCTGGATGAGCCAGCCACCGCATACGATACGGGGCAGAGCAGTGGCCAGGATGACTTTGTGCAGCGCCATCCATTGCTGTTCATCTTCCTGGTGCTGCTGTTCATCCTGGTGATCATGGTCGCGCAGGCGCTCGGTTTGATCTCCACCACCAGCGGCCGCGGTGGCGGTGGTGGTTTCGGAGGCGGCGGATTTGGCGGCGGGTCCGGCGGTGGCGGTTTCAGCGGTGGCGGCGGCAGCTTCGGCGGCGGTGGTTCGTCCGGTGGCTGGTAACTCAAAATAAAAAATCGGATATCCAACGACATGGCATTACTCAGTGAATTCGAACAACGGCAGGTGGCCGAAGCCATTGCCCGGGTGGAGCAGCAAACCGACGCCGAACTGGTGACGGTGCTGGCCGCCCGAGCCGACGACTACGCCTATATCCCGCTGCTCTGGGCCAGCCTCGTGGCGCTGGTGGTGCCAGGCCTGGTGCATTACGTCACCGGCTGGCTGAACATGCACCTGTTGTTGCTGGCGCAATGGGCGACCTTCATCGTGCTGTGCCTGGTGTTCCGCCTGCCGCGGATCACCACCCGGCTGATCCCGCGTTCGGTAAGGCATTGGCGGGCCTCGAACCTGGCCCGGCGCCAGTTCCTCGAGCAGAACCTGCACCACACCGTTGGTGGTACCGGGGTGCTGATCTTCGTCAGCGAGGCCGAGCGCTACGTGGAGATCCTGGTGGACGAGGGTATTTCCAAGCGCCTGGACGACAAGCGCTGGGACACCATCGTCCGCGCCTTCACCCAGCAGGTGAGGCAAGGCCAGACCTTGCAGGGTTTTCTCGACTGCATCGACTCCAGTGGCGAGCTGCTCAAGGAGCACGTGCCCCTGACCCAATCGCGCAACGAGCTGCCCAACCGCCTGGTGGTGCTCAACTGAGCCCTGAGGGCTCGGTTGCTGAAGAATCTGCGCCGTCGGGTCAATAACTCCGTGCCCCGACGGCCCATCCCCCCTAAAATACCCGCCATTTCCCGATTCGCACCCCGCACCGCCCGAGGCTCCTGCCCCCATGTCCGTCACCGCACCTTCCGTCCGGCCCGCGCCGGACCACCATGCCCAGTTCCTGCAATTGCTGGAGACCAGCCTGGCGCAAAATGCCTTCATCAAGCTGGTGCTGGCCAAGCACGTGGGCGCCGAGGCGGACCTGCAACGGCTGATCATCAAGCAGCTGACGGTCAAGGAGCAGCCGTGCCTGTCCTTCGTCTATCGCTACAAGACCCGCGATATCACCAAGAACTTCTCCCTGGACGAAGGCATTGCCGCCATCGCCGAGCTGCTGCCGGCTTCGTTCAAGAACGCCCATTTGCTGACCCTGACCGATGAGATCCAGCTGGAGTACAGCAAGAAGGGCAAGAGCTCGTTGTTCAAGGGCAAGCCGCAAACCCAGCGCGATGTGCCGTCCGCCGAGCACAACCGCGAGAAGAACCGCTTCCTCGACCTGGACCGGCCGTTCCTCGCCGACCTGGGCGTGACCAACAAGCAGCACGAGCTGATTCCGGCGATGTCGCGCAAGTGGAAGCAGATCAACAAGTTCATCGAAGTCTTCAGCCATGCCCTGGGCAGCTCGCCGATCGACCTTGCGCAGCCGGTGCGAGTGGCGGACTTCGGCTCAGGCAAGGGTTACCTGACCTTCGCCATCCACGACTACCTGCGCAATACCCTCAAGGCCCAGGGCGAGGTCACCGGGGTCGAGCTGCGCGAAGACATGGTGACCCTGTGCAACGCCGCCGCCGCGCGCCTGGAGCATCCCGGCCTGGTGTTCAAGTGCGGTGATGTGCGCAGCGTGGCCCCCAGCGAACTGGAAGTGATGATCGCCCTGCATGCCTGCGACGTCGCCACCGACTACGCGATCCACACCGGCATCCGCTCCGGGGCGGCGATCATCATGTGCTCGCCGTGCTGTCACAAGCAGATCCGCCAGCAGATCCAGAGTCCGGCGTTGCTCAAGCCGATGCTGCAATACGGCCTGCACCTGGGGCAGCAGGCCGAGATGGTCACCGACAGCCTGCGGGCGCTGTTCCTCGAAGCCTGTGGTTACGAAACCAAGGTCTTCGAGTTCATCTCCCTGGAGCACACCAACAAGAACAAGATGATCCTCGCGGTCAAGCGTGCCGAGCCCCAGGATCCGACCCAGTTGCTGGCGCGGATCGACGAACTCAAGGCCTTCTACCGCATCAGCGAACACTGCCTGGAAACCCTGCTCAAGGCCGACGGCTACCTCGCGGGATAAGCTTCGAACTTGCCGCTTGTGGCTTGCAGCTGTAGTAGTCGGTTATTACCCGGCCGCAAGGATAAGGACTACCTTGAATACTCCTTCCGCCCACGTGCTTGTTTGAAAGGAGTCCACTCCATGGCCGCGAAAAAGATCCTCATGCTGGTTGGCGACTACGTCGAAGACTACGAAGCGATGGTGCCGTTCCAGGCACTGCTGATGGTCGGGCACACGGTGCACGCCGTGTGCCCGGACAAGAGCGCCGGGCAGACCGTGCGCACGGCCATCCACGATTTCGAGGGCGACCAGACCTACAGCGAGAAGCCTGGGCACCTGTTCGCCCTGAACTTCGACTTCGCCAAGGTGCAGTCCAGCGACTACGACGCGCTGCTGATCCCCGGCGGCCGTGCCCCGGAATACCTGCGCCTGAACGAACAGGTGCTGCAACTGGTCAAGGAGTTCGACCGGGCTGGCAAGCCGATTGCCGCGGTATGCCACGGTGCGCAACTGCTGGCGGCGGCGGGCATCCTCGAAGGCCGCGAATGCAGCGCCTACCCGGCCTGCGCTCCGGAAGTGCGGTTGGCGGGAGGCACCTATATCGATATCCCCGTGACGCAAGGCCATGTCCAGGGCAACCTGGCCACAGCCCCGGCCTGGCCGGCCCATCCCAACTGGCTGGCCGGTTTCCTCGGCCTGCTGGGCACCCGGATCACCCTGTAAGCGAGTACCACGCCATGTGCGAGCTGTACGTCAAGGCCGACCCGATCCTCTACGAATCGCGTTCGCTGCGCATCTGTGGCGTGGTCACCACCCTGCGCCTGGAAAACCAGTTCTGGGACATCCTCGGCGAGATCGCCGAAGTGGACGGCATGACCACCAACCAGCTGATTGCCAAGCTGTATGAAGAGGTCATGGACTACCGTGGCGAGGTGGTGAACTTCGCCTCCTTCCTGCGGGTCAGTTGCACCCGCTACCTGAGCCAGCGACGCACCACTGCCCCCGACCTTAACCTGGTTCGCCTCAACCGATGATCAGTCGAGAACTATCGCGTCTGTAAACGCGATAGTCGAGATACAAGCCGCTGCCGAGCCTGCGAAGCTGCGCACGCCCCGAAGGGGCGCAAGGTCTGCGCTGTAGATGCCAAGCAAGGTCCTGCGGACCTTTGCGCAGCCGCAAAAGCTCGAAAGGGGCTACAGGGGCTATAGGGGCTCTGCTCAAGGCCGAAGGTCACAACCCCAGGCGCACCAGCTGGCGCAGGTCGGCGATCACCGCCGGGTTGCCGCCTTCGAGCACATCCAGGCGAATCTGCGCGATCAGTGATTTCAGCAGTTCGGTCTGGGTCATCCGCGTCGCCTGCAGCAGGCGCGCGAGATCCTCGGCCACATAGTGGTTCACCTTAAGCGACAGGCGTTTCATTGCATTCACGGCAGGTATCTGGCGGACCTCGGCCTGTTGGGCCAGGTACTGGGCGAAGCCGTCGTGCACTTGTTCCAGGGCAGGTACAAGGGGGGCGCTGAAGTAGTAGCTGAAGAACAGCTTGCGCATCTGCACCCCGGCGTCCTCGGCCACCGAGTGCATCGCGGCGTCCAGCACGTCGAGGTAGACCGCAGGCAGCCGCGCCTCGATGGAGGTCAGTTGCTGGCGGCGCGCTTCCTTGATCGCCGGGGTCGACTGGGGGGGGATGGCTACCGTGGTAGCGCACTGATCGCAGACCCCCACCAGGATCTCCCGGGCCTGGCCGTTGCCGTCGCTGAAGGGCACGTCGCGTCGGGTGTAGGTAATGCCCACGACCTGCTGGCAATGCTCACAAAGTGCCTTGCCCCGGTCGCCCTGCAGATAGAGTTTCATGGGTTGTCCTCATCGGTGAACGCTGATGAACCACGCATCTGGCTCGATAAAGTAGAACTTGATGTACCAGCCCGCCTTCTTCAGCACATGGACGGCAAGGTCCGGGGCGCTGTGGTGGGCACTGCACTGGTGGTCGCTGCCCTTGCAGGCACCGATGACCTCGATCAGTTGGCCGGCCGAAACCTCGCCGGTGGCCAGCAGGTTCTTGACCTCGATCGAGCCGCGTGCGGCATGCAGATAGTGACCGCTCTGTAGTGCACTGATCAGGTCCCGCCTGACCTTCCTGAAGCCTCTGTCCATGATGCTTGCCTGCTTGTACGATATCTATCGTACAGAATCAATATGGAGTTGACTGAAAGCGCCCAAAGGCATTTCAGCGGTTTTCAGGGGGGAGTCGATCTTAGCCCGGCAGGCGCGGGCAGGAGGGCAGGGTTAAAGGCTTGCAATATATCGGTGATGCTTCGCCTGGCGCAGCGTGCTGTGCCAGGCGAAGGCCTTCAGAAGAACCGCGTCACGCTGATCTTGGCGTTGCGCCCCAGGCTGTAGGCGTTGTCGCCACTGAGCGGCGGGCGGTAGTCGCGGTTGAACATGTTGTCCAGGGTGAAGTTGACTTCGGTGCCCTTGAGGTAGGCCTGCTGGGGTTTCCAGTTGGCGAACAGCCCGTGCACGTTGTAGCGGTCGTTGCCGTACTGGTTCCAGTAGGAGTCGCCCAAGTCGCTGGCCGGACCGCTGGGGTACTTGTCGCTGGGCAGGCGGTCGGTCTGGCGCACCCATTGGCCCTGCCAGCCCACCTGGGCATCCCACTGGGGAATCTTCAGGCCCAGGGTCGCCACCCATTTGCGCGGCGGAATGTCCCGGGCCCAGACGTTCGGCCCCCAGGGATTGGTGTAGGCGCCCTGGTGTTTGCCGGTGATCCACGAATAGGACAGCGCGCCGAATAGGTAGGTGGAGTCGTAGTAGCTTTCGACTTCGAAGCCCTTGATGGTCAGGTCGCCGATATTGCGATACACCGACATCGGCGACTCCTTGCACACCTGGGCGATGCTCTTGCCGGTGCTCAGCTGCTCGGCGCAGCCGATGCCGGTGGCCTTGAGAATCTCGTCGCTGATCTTGTTCTGGAACACCGTGGTGCGGATCTGCGCGCTGTCGTTGTCGGTCAGCAGCTTGGAGAAGTTGTGGATGGTTCCCGCCCGCAGCGCGGTGATGCGTTCCGGGTCCAGGTTGCGGCTGGTGGCCGAGCGGGTGCTGCCGGGGGCCTGCACTTCGTACTGTTCATCGATCACCGGCGCGCGCCAGGTCTTGCTGTAGTCGGCGAACAGCGCCAGGTTCGGGTTGACGTTCCAGTACGCCGAGAGCCGTGGAGACCAGCCGGTGTAGGTCTTGTCGCCATAGTCATGGCCGTCCTTGGGGTTGGTGCTGTTGTACAGCGGCGCGTCGTTTTCCTGGCCACGGTTGCGCACATGGTCATAGCGTAGCGACGGGGTCAGGGTGAAGTCCCCTAGGGTCACCGCGTCCTGAATGTAGAAGGCGTTGTTGTCGACCTTGCCATGGGGCATGAACCCCGGCTGGTAGTGGCCGTAGTTGTACTTGGGCACTTCATAGGTCTTGCCCGGCATCCACATGTCCACCTCGCGGGTGTGCTTGCGGATCTGCGTGCCGAGAGTCAAGGCGTGGTCCAGAGGACCGGTGCTGAAGCGGCTGATGTTGGTCACTTCGAGAATCTTGTCCTCGTAGCCCACGGTGATCTTGCGCCCGCCGGTGACCGGTTGATAGAAGGCGGTCGGGCCGCGTTCGTCGGTCTGATCGGTCTTGGAGTTGGAATACTGGACCTTGAGGTCGACCCAGGGGTTGTCCACCGGCTGGTACTCGTACTTGGCCAGCCAGGTGGTGTCGATGGTGTTGCGCTGGGCCAGGTAGCGCTTGGTGGCGCCGTCATAGCCGTACTTGTCGATGTTGGCCTTGCTTGGCGGCTCCGGGTAGTTCTTGGCCGAGAAGGGGGCCCAGATATCACTGTCGGAGCTGCTGTAGGTGAAGCCCAGGCGCTGCTCGTCGGTCAGTTGCATGTTGAGCTTGAATAGCTGGCCGTCCAGGTCCTGGGCGGTATTGGGCTGGCGCTTGGGGTTGACCAGGTACTGGTTGCGCGGATCGGGGATCGAACTGGCCAGCTTCATGTCGTCGCCATCGCGTTTGGTCCAGTAGGCCAGGGCATCGAAGCGATGATCGTCGGTGCGGCCATAGACCGCAGAGGTGTAGGCCTGCTGATGGTCGTTGCTGCTGTAGCCGTACTTGACCATGGCACCGACATTGCGCCCGTCCTGCAACAGGTCCGGGGCGTCCTTGGTCTCGGTGTGCACGGTGCCGCCGAAGCCACCATTGCCGGTCTTGGGCGAGTGCGGGCCCTTTTCCACCTCGACCCGGCGGATCAGTTCCGGCTCGATGAAGATCACCCCTTGCTGGTAGCGCTCGAAGCCGCTCTTGGTGGCGCCGTCGACGGTGATCGGCACATCCTCGGCGTCTCCCAGGCCCCAGATATTAATGGTCTGGCCACCCGGTTTCAGCGAGCCGCCCAGGCTCACGCCGGGCAGGGTATCGATCAGGCTGACCACGTTGTTGGCCTGATGGCGATCGATCTCCGCCTGGTTCAGAGTCGAGCGGCCGACGCTGGAGGAGTCCACCACCGAGCCGTTGCCGATCACGCTCATGGCCCCCAGTTGCAAGGCCGAGCCGCTGCTCTGGCTGGTTTCGGCAGGGCGCACGATATAAGTGTTGTCGACCTTGACCAGGCTGAACTGACCGTTGCGCAGCAGCTGGCGGATCGCCTCTTCCGGGCTGTAGTCGCCTTGCAGGGCTGGCGCCTTGGCGTTACGCAGCAGTTGCTCGTCGAACAGCAGCTGGATTTTCGCTTGCTGGGCGATCTGGCTCAGGGACGCGGCCAGGGGCTGCGCCGGCAACTGGAAATGGATCGGCCCGGCATGGGCCTGCAGGCTGAAGGCCAGGCAGGCGGCGAGTAGGGTCGGGCGGGAATGGACTAAAGGTACAGGCAAGAGCGCGCGAAACATGACTTCCCCCAAATCGGCTTAAAGGCCGGAAAAGCGCTGCGGACAGATTGCAGACGGGAGGAAGACGGGGCAGTGAAAAAAAACCTCATATGCAAATGAAAAATATTCTCATGTGTCGAATTCAACGGGCTTCGATCTTCACCTGGCCATTGGCCAGGGCCACGGTTTTAACCGGGATCAGCGCGGGCAGGGCCTTGATCAGCGCATCCGGGTCGTTGACGTCCAGGTTGCCGGAAACCTTGTATGCACCCAGTGGACCTTCGGCCAGTTGTACCGGCTGGCGGCGGTAGAGGTTCAGCTCGTCCACCAGGCTGGCCAGGTCGCGGTTGCGAAAGGCCAGGTGCCCGGTACGCCAGTCGGCCACGTCATCGTTGTCCAGGGTCTGCTGGCGCAGGGTGCCCTTCTGCAAGTCGTAGATGGCTCGTTGCCGAGCACCCAGCAGTGCCAGGTCGTCGGTCCGGCCGTCCGGGCTGAATGCCACCTGGCCATGGGCGACGCTGACCACCAACTGGTGCTGGCCGCGCCGCACGTCGAAGGCGGTACCCACCACGCGCACCTTTGCCGCGCCGCTGTGGACCCACAACGGACGCTCCTTGTCGGCGGCCACCTCCAGGTACAGCTGGCCCTGTTGCAAGTAGACATCGCGCTGCTGCGCACTGAAGTCGACCTTCACCCGGGTGTTGGCATTCACATACAAAGTGCTGCCGTCGGGCAACTTGAAAGCCCGTGCCCCGTGTTCCTGGGCCGCGATCTGCTGGACATGGGGAGCTGGGGAGGTTCCCAGGTTGAGCGCCAGCACCGCGCACAGCACGGCGGCGGCCGCTGCCAGGACCGGGCGCCAGGTCGGTGCCTTGCGCCGGGGCAGGGGGATCGGGCGGCTCAGTTGCTGCAACTGCGCCAGGTCGACCCAGAGTTCTTCGAATTCGGCATAGGCCCGGGCATGGGCCGGATGCGCCATCCAGGCATCGAAGGCCTTGCGGCTGGCGCGATCCGGGTCGTTGCGGTTACGAGCGAACCAACTGGCGGCCTCGACATCGATCTGCTCGCTGTCGTTGTCGTCGTGGCGGCCGGGAAAGCGGGTCATTCAGGCAGCTCCTTGCCGTTTTCTCGTTGTAGATGCTGCTTGCAGTGCAGCAGGGCAAAGGCGATGTGTTTTTCCACCATGCTGACGGAAATTCCCATGCGCTTGGCAATCTGTGCCTGGCTCAGCCCTTCGAAGCGGTGCAGCATAAGGGCTTCGCGGCGGCGCGGCGAGAGCTGGGCAAGGACTTCCTTCAATTGTTCCAGGCGTTGCAGGCGCTGGGCGGCGGGTAGCGGCTCGTGCTGTTCGTCGGCCAAGGGCTCGTTGTCGAAGCTTTCTTCGGGATGGGCGTCCTGGTGCACCTTGCTGCGCACCTGCTGGCGTCGCCAGTGATCGCGCAACAGGTTGCGCGCCATCTGGAACAGGAAGGCCCGGGGCTGTTCCACCTGGGCCCGATCACGGTAGTCGAGCCACTGGGTGAATACGTCCTGGGTCATGTCCGCCGCGTCGCTGGCGTTGTCCGTGCGCTTGCGCAGGAAATGCAGGATATCCGCATAGAACCCGCGAACTGAGTCCACCGAAGCAGAGTCGGGCTTGGAGCGAGACATGGATATCCTTCTTGACGACGCGTTGGGCAGGAGGTCGCGAATGATATCGAGAATTATTGCTATTTGTCACTTGGCCATTTGATGGCACTTTCCAGGCGCCCATCAGCCCCCCGCAACGGCTTGTCGACCCGCGCCGACAAGCCGTTGGCTGCCTTCAGATCACGAAGAACCCATGGGTGCCATCACGTCCCAGCTGCGCCACCAGGCCGAACTCCCAGTCCAGGTAGGCCTGCATGGCGTCCCGGGGATTGTCGGTGCCTTCATAAGGGCGCCGGTAGCGATCGATGCGAGGCGAGGCCAGGCGCTGCAGGCCTTGCTCCACGGGCAGCCCGGCTTCGATCCAGGCACTGGTGCCGCCGCTGAGAACGAACACCGGGCGTTGGGCCAGGGCCTGCAAATGCGGGGCGACGAAGCGCGCCAGCAGGCTGCTGCCGCAGGTGAGGACGAAGCGCTCGGGAGGCGGCAGTTGCTCCAGGGCCTGGGCCAGTTGGCTGGGCAAGACCCACCAGGCACCGGGGATATGGCGTTGTACATGGTTGGCGCTGGCAGTGACGTCCAGCACCAGGGTGCCGGGCTCGCGCAGCCAGTCGGCCAGGGTCCGCGGACTGATTTCCTCGACCGCCGGGCTGTCCGGCAACGGCGCCTGCCACGCCCCGCGCACGCTGAAATCGCTGCCCCGCAAGCCGTCGAGCACGGCCACTTGCCAGCCCATCTGCGCCAGCCAGGAAGCGCTCATGTTGGCCCGCACGCCATCGTCGTCCACCAGCACCAGGCGCGCGCCGCGCACGCTGGCGAAATGGTCGGTCTCCTGCACCAGCTGGCCACCTGGGGTGGAGCGGGCAGCGGGCAGGTGGCCGGCGGCGAATTCTTCCGGGCTGCGCACATCGAACAGGTAGCTGGTGCGCTGGGGTTCGGCCTGCCAGCGGCGCCACTGGGCCAGGTCGATACGCGCCACGTCGGCCCGATCGGCCACCGCCCGAGCCGCGGCCTGGGCTTGCGCGCGATGGGCGCCGACGTGTGCGCTGAAGCACCGCTGCTGGCCGTGTTCCAGGGCCTGGCCGGCGAGTGTCCAGCCGATGGTGCCGTTGCGCAGGGCCGCCACCGGGTTGGGAATACCGGCGTTCACCAGCGATTGGGTGCCGATGATGCTGCGGGTACGTCCGGCGCAGTTGACCACCACCCGGGTTTGCGGATCGGGCGCCAGTTCGCGGACCCGCAGCACCAGTTCGGCCCCGGGCACGCTGGTACTGCCAGGGATGCTCATGGTCTGGTACTCGTCGAAGCGCCGGGCGTCGAGTACCACCAGGTCGGCTTGTTGATCGAGCAAGGCCTGCAACTCCTCGGCGGCCAGCGATGGCGTGTGGCGCTCGGCCTCCACCAGTTCGCCAAAGGCCTTGCTCGGTACGTTGACGTCCTTGAACAACTCGCCACCGGCGTTGCGCCAACCGTCCAGGCCGCCCGCAAGCAGGGCGACATCGCTGTAGCCCAGTTGCCGCAGGCGGGTCGCAGCGCGTTCGGCCAGGCCTTCGCCCTGGTCGTAGAGGGTGATGGCGGTATCGCGCCTGGGGATGCGCGCATACACCTCCAACTCCAGTTTCGACAGCGGGATATTGGCGGCGAACAGCGGATGGGCTTCGGCGAAGGGCGCTTCTTCACGCACGTCCACCAGGGCCAGTTCCTGGCGTTCGAGCAGGGCCTGGCGAATCTGTGCCGGGCTGCGGGTCGGGAAATCGGTCATTGCAGGGGCTCCTTCGACAGGTCCCAGAGGTTGGGCAGCAAGGTATTGGAATAGCCGGAGATGAAGAGCTTCTCTTGACCGTCCAGGTCGTGCACCCCACGCCGCACCGCGCCGATGTTGGCACCGTAGACATGGATGCTGATGGACACCCGGTCGGCATGGGCGTTGGTCACCTGGTGGATATCGCCAATATTCGGCGACACCGCTTCCACCTGGCCCGGCACCAGGCGCACCGGTGCCCCGGCAGGTTGCAGGCGGCCGTCGGCCAGGCGCTCGAAGCCCTGGGAGTCCTCGGCGCCGCGCAGCATGCCGATCAGGCCCCAGGTGCGGTGGTCATGAATCGGCGTGCGTTGGCCCGGGCCCCAGACGAAGCTGACGACGGAGAAGCGTTGGCGCGAGTCGACGTGCAGCAGGAATTGCTGGTAGCGCTGCGGATCGGCCTGGGCGAAGGCGTCGGGCAGCCAGTCGTCCTGGCTTACCAGGCGTTGCAGCAAAGTCGCGCCCTGGTCCAGGACCCGGGCTTCGTCGGGGTGACTGTCGAGCAGTTCGGCCAACTCGCCGATGAAGCTGCGCAGGCGGGCCAGGTTGGGTGAGGCGATGGAGACGGTCGAGGCGTTGTGGGGCATGGATTCCCTCCGTGGACACAGGACGAGCGACACGAACTACACGGTCGAGCTAAAAGGTATTATTCTTATCGAACATTTTTCCAGTCATTTATTATGCGAAAAAAGAATGAAGATAGATGATCTGAACGCATTCGTGGCGGTGATCCGCTGCCAGACCATCAGCCAGGCCGCCGATGCCCTGCAACTGACCCAGCCGGCCATCACCCGCCGGGTGCAGAACTTCGAGGAGGCGCTCGGGGTCGAGCTGCTCGATCGCAATACCAAGCCGCTCAAGCCCACCAGCATGGGCCTCCGGGTGTATGGCCAATGCCTGGAAGTGCTGCGCAGCATCGATGCGCTGAACGAGCTGGTGGCCAGTGACGGCGCCCCCAGCGGCGCCCTGCGCATCGGCGTGCCACAGACCATCGGCGATGTGGTGCTGCTCGATGCCCTGAGCCAGTTGAAGGCCCTCTACCCGCAGTTGCAGACCTCGGTGGCCACCGGTTGGGGCAGCCACCTGCTGGGCAAGGTCGAGAACGGCGAGCTGGATGTGGTGGCCGCGCTGTTCCCTGCCGGCAAGGTGTTTCCCGAGGCGGTAGTGGGGCGTTCCCTGGCCAGCATGAGCCTGGTGGTCGTGGCGGCCCGGGGCGAAGCACGTAAGCGCTCGTGCAAGCTTGCCGATTGTTACCAGCGCGGCTGGGTGCTCAATCCCGATGGCTGTGGTTTCCGCGCCGGCCTGCAACGGGCCCTGAGTGCCCAGGGCCTGTCGCTGCAGATCAACCTGGAGACCTTCGGCACTGAGCTGCAATTGGGGTTGATCGCCAATGGCCTGGGGTATGGCCTGGTGCCGCTGCCACTGCTGGAGAACAGCAGCCACCGGGACAAGCTGGAGATCGTGCCGGTCAGTGATTTCAAGCCGGTGATCGACCTCTGGCTGATCCATCCGCGCTTCCTCGGCAACCTCCAGGAGCCGGTGAGCATGTTCGGCGAAATGGTGGCCGCCCGTGTCGGCCAGTCACCGTCCTGAACGGCGTGGACAGCTCGTCGATATTAAAGTTAATTGCATATATCGATTGTCAGTTAATGCAATTTTTGTATATTAATTTAGAACCAAAACGAATTTCACGGACGTTTTTTATGTAGTTAGCATGGGATTCGAACGCGCTGAAATAGGGATGTTGAAATGCCTGAGCAAGCCCCGCTCAAAGTCTTCGGCCATTGGACCGCAAGCCCTGGATATCGGGCCCTGGTGCAGCTGCTGCTACGCCTGGCCAGCCCCTTGCTGCTGCTCTTGCTGTGGGAGCTGGCCGCGCGCACCGGGTTGTTGCCGGCGCGAGTCATCGCCGCCCCCAGCACCATCGGTGCCACCCTGTGGCAGATGCTGGGCAGCGGTGAACTGGGCGGGCATCTGTGGGTGTCCCTCAAGCGCGCTTTCGCTGGCCTGGCCATCGGCGTCAGCCTCGGTACGCTGCTCGCCCTGTTGGCTGGCCTGTCACGCGGTGGCGAGCTGGCCATCGACTCGCCGATGCAGATGCTGCGTACCTTGCCGTTCCTGGCCATCGTGCCGCTGTTCATCCTCTGGTTCGGGGTCGGCGAGACGCCCAAGATCGCCCTGATCGCCCTGGGCACCACCTTTCCCATCTACCTCACGCTGTTCTCCGGCATCCGCAGCCTCGATCCCAAGCTGGTGGAAGCCGCGACCCTGCTGGGCCTCAAGCGCTGGGAACTGATCGTCCACGTGATCCTGCCCGGAGCCCTGCCGGCGTTCTTCGTCGGCCTGCGCTACGCCTTCGGCATCAGCTGGCTGGGCCTGGTGGTGGTGGAGCAGATCAACGCCAGCGCCGGCATCGGCTACCTGGTCAACGACGCCCGGGACTTCATGCGCACCGACGTGATCGTGATCTGCCTGCTGGTCTACAGCGTGCTCGGCCTGGGCATCGATGCCCTGGTACGGGGCCTTGAACGTTTCGCCCTGGCCTGGCGGCCGACTTTCATCAGGAGTTGAGCCATGCACCTGTCATCTTCGCCACCGGGCCCGACTGCTGCTGGCCATTCGCCGGCCGCTGTCGAAGGCCGTGGCATCACCCGGCGCTTCGCCGGGCAAGCGGTGCTCGACGAACTGGACCTGGACATCGCCCCGGGAGAGTTCGTCGCCTTGCTGGGCCGCAGCGGCTCGGGCAAGACCACTTTGCTGCGCGCCCTGGCCGGTCTGGAACCCATCGACGCCGGGCGCTTGCAGGTACCGACGGCCATGGCTGCGGTGTTCCAGGAGCCACGCTTGATGCCCTGGAAGCGCGTTTGGCGCAACGTCGCCCTCGGCGTGCGTGGCGAGCAGGTGCGCCAGCGGGCCCAGGCGGCGCTGGAGGAAGTGGGCCTGGCCCATCGCCTGGCTGCCTGGCCCGGCACCCTGTCCGGTGGCGAGGCCCAGCGTGTGGCCCTGGCCCGGGCCCTGGTGCGTGAGCCGCAGCTGTTGTTGCTGGACGAACCCTTTGCCGCCCTCGACGCGCTGACGCGGATCCGCATGCATCGGTTGATCATCCGCCTGTGGCAGGCCCATGCCCCGGCGGTGCTGCTGGTGACCCACGATGTCGATGAAGCCCTGCTGTTGGCCGACCGCGTGCTGGTGCTGGCCAACGGGCGCATTGCCGAACAACTGCCGATCCGCCTGCCGCGCCCGCGCCAGGCCGGCCTTCCCGGGTTCCAGCAACTGCGTGGGCAGTTGCTGCAATTACTGGGCGTCGAAACCGAGGCCGAGCCGGCCTCCCTTGTTGCCCCACCACTGAGCAGGATTGCCAGCCGATGAGCCTTTGCACCGAACCATCCATCGCCACTGCGGCGCCCCTTGAGCTGGACTCCGTAGCGTTCGCCGACCTGCTGCAGCAGTTGAGCGAGGAGTTTGCCGCCACGGCGGCCCACTATGATCGCCACAGCGAGTTTCCCCATGCCAACCTGCAACGCCTGCACCAGCATGGTCTGCTGGCCTTGACCGTACCCCGGGCCCTGGGCGGCAGCGAGGCGACCCTGGCCCAGGCGCGGCGGGTGGTCGGCGCCGTGGCCCAGGGCGAACCTTCCACCGCCCTGGTACTGGTGATGCAGTATCTGCAGCACACGCGCCTGCAGCAGAACAGCGCCTGGCCCCTGCACCTGCGCCAGCAAGTGGCCCGCGAAGCGGTGCAGGACGGGGCGTTGATCAATGCATTGCGGGTTGAGCCGGACCTTGGCACTCCCGCTCGTGGCGGCCTGCCGGCGACCCTGGCGCGGCGGGTCGAGGGCGGCTGGTCGCTCAGCGGTCGCAAGATCTACTCCACCGGCATTCCCGGGCTGACCTGGCTGGCGGTGTGGGCTCGCAGCGACGAGCCCGAGCCCCGCGTGGGCACCTGGTTGGTGCACCGTGACAGCCCGGGCATCCGCATCGAGGAAACCTGGGACCATCTGGGCATGCGTGCCACCGGCAGCCACGATGTGATCTTCGACGAGGTGTTCGTGCCCCTGGAGCAGGCGGTGGACATCCAGCTGGCCAACGTCCCGCGACCTTCGGAGCTGGACAGCAAGGGCGTGCTCTGGCTGGCGGTCTTGCTGTCGGCGATCTACGACGGGGTAGCCCGCGCCGCCCGCGACTGGTTGCTGGGCTGGCTCGCTCAACGGGCCCCGGCCAACCTCGGCGCGCCGCTGTCGAGCCTGCCGCGTTTCCAGGAACTGATCGGGCGTATCGATGCCTTGTTGCTGAACAACCGGGTACTGCTCGACGCCGCCGCCGAAGGGCGGATCGCCGCCAGCGAGGCCACCCAGGTCAAGTACCTGGTCACCGGCAACGCTATTAGCGCGGTGGAGTTGGGGATCGAGGCCATTGGCAACCCGGGGCTGGCTCGGGGCAATCCCATCGAGCGCCACTATCGCGATGTGCTGTGCAGCCGCATCCATACGCCGCAGAACGACGCCATCCTCGGCGCGGTGGGGCGTGCCGCGTTCGCCTTGCCCAGCCGTGGAGCCCAGGTGTGACGCGCATCGCCAGCCAGCTCGACGCAGCCTTCAACCGGCAGTTGCGCCAGTGGCTGCCCGGGATCGAGGTGCTGGACCTGCCCCGGGGTATTCCCGCCGGCTTGCCCGCAGATATCCAGGTGCTGCTGGCCGCCCCCCATGCCGACTTGCGCGACGCGGCGCAGCCACCGACCGGCTGGCCCTTCGGCCTGGGTTTCGTGCAACTGGCCAGTTCCGGCCTGGATTATTTCCCGCGCTGGCTGTTCGAGCACCTGCCGGTGGCCAGTGCCCGGGGCTGCACTGCGTCCAGTATCGCCGAGTTCGTCCTGGCGGCGATCTTCGCCGCCGCCAAGGGATTGCCCCAGGTGTGGGTCGAGCGCGCCGAACATTGGCAGCAACGACCGCTGGCGGCGGTGGCCGGCAGCACCCTGGGCTTGTTCGGTTTTGGCAGCATTGCCCGGGAGCTGGCGCCCAAGGCCCTGGCCCTGGGCATGAGGGTGCTGGCCTTGCGGCGTTCGCCGCAGCCTTTGCAGGTGCCCGGAGTGGAAGCGGTGAGCGACCTGGGGCAACTGTTTTCCCGCGCCGACCACCTGTTGCTGGCGGTGCCGCTGACCGAGCAGACCCGCCAGGCGATCGACGCCGATGTGCTGGCCATGGCCAAGCCGGGGCTGCACCTGATCAATATCGCCCGGGGCGCGCTGATCGATCAGCCGGCGCTGCTCAAGGCCCTGGACAGCGGGCGCATCGGCCTGGCCAGCCTGGATGTGGCTGATCCCGAGCCGTTGCCCGAGGGGCATCCGTTCTACCGCCATCCACGGATTCACCTGTCGCCGCACACCTCGGCCAACTCGCCCGGGGTCTACCTGAATATCGCCCGGCTACTGGAGCGCAACCTCCGGCGTTGGGGCGATGGTTTGCCCCTGGAGAATCCGGTGGAGATCCAGCGTGGCTACTAGCCTGCGGTGCCTAGGTCTTCCGGTGATCGCCAGGCAAGGCCCTGCGGGCCTTTTCGCAGCCTCGCGGGCTCGGCAGCGGCTACAGGGCCCATGGCGGTTTGTGTAGCCGCTGCCGAAGGCTGCGTAGCAGGCGCGGGGATCTTGAGACCGCAGAAGGGCAGGCGGGAGCAGGGTATTGATGACCATTTCAAGGAGAGTGGATATGACCGCACATTTTCGTCCCGCGGTGTATGACTTGCCCCGCGATGGGCATACGGTTTTTCGCTGGGAGCACCCGCCGCGCCAAGCCAGCGTCGAGCTCGAGCGATTGCAACGCAAGCAGAGCCTGGCGGCGGCGTTCCGGGTCTTCGCCCGGTTGGGTTTCGACATGGGCGGGGCCGGGCATATCACGGTGCGCGACCCGGAGCACCCGGAGCATTTCTGGGTCAACCCGGTGGGGGTGTATTTCGGCCATGTACGGGTCTCCGACCTGCTGCTGGTGGACCCTGACGGCGCCGTCGTCGAAGGCGAGGGCGCGTTGAATCTTGCAGCCTTCGCCATTCATGCGGCGCTGCACCAGGCCCATCCCGAGGTGGTGGCCGCCGCCCATGCCCACTCGTTGCACGGCAAGGCCTGGTCGAGCCTGGGTCGCCTGCTGGACCCGCTGACCCAGGATGCCTGCGCCTTCTATGAGCGGCATGCGCTGTTCGACAACTTCTCCGGGGTGGTGCTGGAGGCCAGCGAAGGGGCGCGGATCGCCGCCGCCTTGCACGGGCACAAGGCGCTGATCCTGCAGAACCATGGCCTGCTCACGGTGGGCGAGACCGTCGAGGCGGCGGCCTGGCGCTTCATCGCCATGGACAACGCCGCCCAGGCCCAACTGCTGGCGGAGGCTGCCGGTACGCCCCGGCCCATTCCCCATGAAGTGGCCCGCCACACGGCGCGCCAGGTGGGCACCGAGTTCGGCGGCTGGTTCAGTTTCCAGCCCTACCGCGAGCGCATCCTGCGCGAAGAAGCGGATTTTCTCGATTGAGGACAGCCAGCATGCAGCGTCGTCGTTTCCTGCAACTCTCGGCCCTTGCCGGCCTGGCCGGCGCCTTGCCGCGCCTGGGCCTGGCAGCCGCCACCGACTGGTCCGGGGTCACTTTGAACGTCGCCACCTACAAGGGCGCGGCCCCGAGCTTCTTTACCCAGGCGGGTATCGACCCACCCCCTTACCAGGTCAAGTACGCCGAGTTCACCGGCGGCAACCTGAGCTTCGAGGCCCTGGTCAGCGGCACCCTGGACATCTCGCCGATGAGCGAGATCCCGCCGATCTTCGGCATCAAGAACCAGGCCCCGGTGAAGTTGATCGCGGTGCTCACCGGCGACGTCAACAACCAGGCCTTCATCGTGCCCAAGGGCTCCACGGTGCAGTCGGTGGCCGAGCTCAAGGGCAAGCGCATCGGCTACATCCGTTCCACCAGTTCCCATTATTTTTTGCTCAAGGCGCTGAAGGAGCAGGGCCTGGGTTTCGCCGACATCGTGCCCATGGCCCTGACCCCGCAGGATGGTTTCGCCGCGTTCCAGAACGGCGCCCTGGATGCCTGGGTCAGCTTCGGCTACTTCATCCAGCTGGCCGAGCTGCGTGCCGGCGCCCGGGTGCTCAAGACCGGGCAAGGCTACCTGTCGGGCAACTACGTGATCGCCGCCAACCAGCAGAGCATCGCCGACCCGCGCAAGCATGCGGCAATCACCGACTACATCCTGCGCGAGTACCGCTCCTGGCAGTGGATCGCCAGCCACCCCGAGGAGTGGGCGACCCGCAGCGCGCAGATCCTCGGCATGCCCCGGGAAGTGTTCCTGGCCCAATACCGCGCCCAGAGCGGCCCGCGCTTGCTGCAACCGGTGGACGATGCGGCGGTGAAGTCCCAGCAGGACGTGGCCGATCTGTTCTACGAGGCCGGGGTGTTGCCCCAGCCGCTGGATGTTTCCGGCCTCTGGGACCGCAGCTTCCATTGGGGCTGAGGGCCTGAGTGTCCTTCCAACCGGCCCTGGAGGCCCCATGCTGCGCCGATCCTTGCTGACCCTGGCCCTGGCCAGCTCGTGGGCACTGGCCCAGGAGCCCGCCGCGGCCCTGCACCAACGCCTGACCGTACTCGACAGTCACCTCGACACCCCGATGCAGCTGGCCCGGCCGGGCTGGGACATCCGCCAACGCCATCGCTACCAGGACGACCTGTCCCAGGTCGATCTGCCACGGATGCGCGAGGGCGGCCTGGATGGCGGCTTCTGGGCGATCTTCACGCCCCAGGGGCCGCTCGATGCCGAAGGCCGGACCCAGGCCAGCGAGCACGGCCTGGCGGTGTTGACCCGAATCCGCGACCTGGTGGCCGCCCATCCCCAGGACTTCGCCCTGGCCCTGCGCGCCGAGGATGTGCCGGCCATCGTCGGCCGTGGCCAGCGCGTGGTGTTCATCAGCATGGAGAACGCCGAGCCCCTGGCGGCCGATCCCCAGCGGCTGCTCACCTACCATCGCCTGGGCCTGCGTATGCTGGGGCTGGTGCATTCGGCCAACAACGACTTCGCCGATTCGGCCACCGCGTTGCCGCAATGGCGGGGCCTGAGCCCCGCCGGACGCGAGCTGGTGAGCGCGGCCAATCGCCTGGGCATCCTGCTGGATGTGTCCCATGCCTCGGACCAGGTGTTCGACCAGGTGCTGGCCCTGTCCACGGCGCCGATCATCGCCTCCCATTCCAGCAGCAGGGCCATTACCCACCATCCACGCAACCTGGATGACCAGCGCTTGCGCCAGCTGGCGGCCAAGGGTGGGGTGGTGCAGGTCAACAGTTTCCCCAGCGACCTGATCGACGCCGTCCCCAACCCCGAGCGTGCCAAGGCCCTGGGGCCGCTTTACCGCGAGTTTCGCCTGGCCGCCAGCCTCAGCCCCGGACAAGTGGCGGACCTGGCCGAACGCATCCGCCAGGTGGAGGCCCGTTACCCGCAACCCAGGGCGACCCTCGACGACTACATGAAGCACCTGCTGCATATCCTCGACGTGGTGGGGCCTGAGCATGTGGGCATCGGCGCCGACTGGGATGGCGGTGGCGGGGTCGAGGGGTTGGAGGATGTGGCGCAACTGCCACGCATCAGCGAACGCCTGCTGGCGGCGGGCTACAACGAAGACGACCTGGCGAAGATCTGGGGCGGTAATTTGCTGCGGGTGCTGGCAGCGGCCCAGGCCGCTGCGGCTGAATCTCCAGCGGCAAGTCCCGCGACTCGCGACTAGCGGCAGAAATGCTCCGTCTGCGGCTATGCGCGGCACGCAGAATCTCTTGTCGTGAATATGAAACAAAGTAATATTTGCATATGCTTAAAATGTATTTCTCTTATTAAATAAGCGCCCCTAGGATGGCTTTCCATAGACCCAAGTGACTGCACAAGTCGCCGAGCTATAACCGAACGTACTATCCATCCGCAGCAGGGAGCGCTGGCATGCCACTGACCAGAAGACAATTGATCGCCCGTATCGCCGCGGTCGGCGGCGTCCAGGCGGCAAGCGCGGTCCTGGGCTTGTTCGGCATGGCGGGCAATGCCGAGGCGGTCGAGGAAAACTACGCCTCGTTGCCGGCCATACCGGTGGGCAAGGGCGCCAGGGTGGTGGTGATCGGTGCCGGGATCGGCGGCCTGGTCAGTGCCTATGAGCTGCACAAGGCCGGGTTCAAGGTGACCTTGCTCGAGGCCCGCGACCGGGTCGGCGGGCGCAACTGGACGGTGCGCGGCGGCGATCGGGTGGAGTACAGCGATGGCAGCGCGCAAGTAGCACGCTTCGATCCGGGGTTCTATCTAAATGCCGGCGCCGGGCGCCTGCCCAGCCACCACCAATTGATGCTCGGCTACTGCCGCGAGCTGGGGGTGGAGCTGGAGGTGCTGGTCAACACCAGCCGCAATGCCCTGGTCCGCCCTGACTTGAACCAGCCGGCGCTGCAGATCCGCCAGGCGGTCAATGACAGCCGCGGGCATTTTTCCGCACTGCTGGCCAAGGCGGTCAACCGCCACGCCCTGGACCAGGAACTGAGCGCGGCGGATCGCGACAACCTGCTGAGCTTCCTCAAGACCTGGGGCGACCTGTCGGACAAGCTCGAGTACCTGGGTTCGGCCCGCTCCGGCTACAAGGTCTGGCCCGGGGCCGGCGACCAGCTGGCGCAGAAGAACGATCCACTGCCCTTGCAGACCCTGCTCAATCCGGCGCTGACCACGGCGCTGATGATCGACGAATACCCGGAGTTCTCGCCCACCATGTTCCAGCCGGTGGGCGGCATGGACCGCATCCCCCAGGCCTTTGCCCGGCACTTGAAGGGGCAACTGCGGCTGCACAGCGAGGTGCGCTCGATCAGCAACCACCAGGACAGCGTCGAGGTGACCTACCTGGACCGGCGCACCGGCCGCAGCCAGCGCCTGGTGGCCGACTATGTGATCAGCTCCTTGCCCTTGCCGCTGCTGGCCCGGGTCGAGAACAACTTCAGCGCACCGGTGCGCCAGGCCATCGCCGCCGTGCAGTTCGGCTACGCCAACAAGGTGGCCTGGCAGTCACGGCGCTTCTGGGAGAGCCAGTACCAGATCTACGGCGGGCTGTCCTTCATCAACCAGGAGGCCTCGGGGCTGTGGTATCCCAGTGGCGGCTTCAACCAGCCCGAAGGGGTGCTGGTGGCGGCCTACAACAATGGCGAGACCGCGCGCAAATTCGGCGAGAAGAGCCTGGCCCAGCAGATCGAGATCTCCCGCCAAGCAGTGGAGCTGCTGCACCCGGGGCACAGCCATGAACTGCGCAATCCGCTGGTGATCGCCTGGAGCCGGATTCCCTACAACTTCGGGCCCTGGATCAGCCATGAAGTGGTCGAGCCGGACTACAGCCTGCTCAACCAGCCCCAGGGCCGGGTCTACCTGACCAGCGACGGCCTGGCCCACAGCGGCGTGGGTATCTGGCAGGAGGCCGCCGCCGGCGCCGCCCGCCGGGTGGTGCGGCAACTGTTCCAGCGGGCGCAAGGCGCATCGCTACAACAAACGGCCTGAACCGGCCGAACATTCATAAAAACAGCGGTAACCCATGCCGGGTAGCGGACCTCCGAGGCTGGCAACCACAACCTTGGGAGCGTCTTTGCATGTCTTTGAAAAATACCGTCGTAGGGCTGGGGCTGTTGTTCGCTGCCGCCAATAGCTGGGCCGCAGGAATCCAGCGCATACCGTCCACCTATCCCAATTCGCCGATCCTGCAGGCCGTGACCCTGCCGGCCAATAGCGAGGTGACCTACCTGTCCGGCCTGTTGCCGGACCCGGTGGACCCCAAGGCCGCCAAGGAGCAGATCCACGCGGTGGGCAATACCGAGGCCCAGGCGCGGGTGGTGCTGGGCAAGGTGCGGGCGATCCTCGCCAGCCAGGGCTTGGGCCTGGGCGATGTGGTGCAGCTGCGCATCTACCTGGTGGGCGATCCGGCCCTGGGCGGCAAGCTGGACTTCGATGGCCTGCAAACCGCCTTTCGCGAGTTCTTCGGGACCCAGGAGCAACCGTTCAAGCCAGCCCGGACCACGGTGCAAGTGGCGGGACTGGTCCTGCCCGGCGCCTTGATCGAAGTCGAAACCGTTGCCGCCCGAGCGCGCTGAGCATTCTTCGAAAGGATCTGAAGTCATGGGTATTTCCTTGCATAAAATCGCCTTGGGCGCTGCCCCCCTGGGCCTCGGCCTGCTGGGCCTGGCCCCGGCGCAACAGGTGCTGGCCGCCGACGAGACCCTGGGCACCGTGGTGGTCACCGGGGTGCGTGGCAGCCAGCAGCGCACGGTCACCGACAGCCCGGCGCCGATCGATGTGATCGACAGCGAGCAACTGCGCAGCATTGGCCAGAACGGCCTGAAAGAGATGCTCGGACGGCTGCTGCCGTCGTTCAACGTGCCCACCATCAACGGTGGCGGTACCGCGTTCCTGGTGCGTGGGGTGAGCATGCGCGGCCTGGGCGGCGACCAGGTGCTGGTGCTGATCAACGGCAAGCGCCGGCACAACTCGGCGCTGATCAACAACGGAGCGCGGGTCGGTAACGCCTCGGTGCCGGTGGACCTGGACCTGATCCCCACCGCCGCCATCGAGCGTATCGAGGTGCTGCGCGATGGCGCGGCGGCCCAGTACGGTTCCGACGCCATCGCCGGGGTGATCAACATCATCCTCAAGCGCAATGCCGAGGGCCTGACGTCCGACACCAGCCTGGGCCAGTACTACGACGGCGATGGCACCACCGGCCACGAGGCCTTCAACTGGGGCAGCAAGCTGGGGGACAGCGGCGGGTTCATCAACCTGTCCTGGGACGCCAAGCTCCAGGAACCCTACGAGCGTTCCAGCGCCGCCAGCGGCCAGCTGTATTTCAACCAGCCCGATGGCTCGCCCGACCCCAGGGAAAGCCATCGCCAGGGCTGGGGCACCGAGTACGGCCTGGGGCGCGATCGCACCACCAGCCTGGCCTACAACGCCGAATTGCCCCTGGAGGACGACCTCAAGCTGTATTCGTTCTCCACCTTGAGCTACCGCAACAGCAACAAGGACCTGGGGCACCGCAAGCCCACCGACATCACCAGCCTGGCCGGGGTGCCCAACGCCCCGTACCCCAACGGTGGTCAGGCCCGCCGGGAAATCCGCGAGACCGATTTCCAGGTCGCCGGCGGCGCCAAGGGCCTGTTGGGCGGCTGGGACTGGGACCTGTCCAGCACCTATGGCAAGGATCGTGGGGTGCTGGACACAGCCAACAACCTGAACATTTCCAACGGCCCCTACAGCCAGCACGACTTCCACCTGGGCAACCTGGTGTTCGACCAGTGGACCAACAACCTGGATTTCTCCCGGGCCCTGGACATCGGCTGGAGCAGCCCGCTGGAGACATCCTTCGGCGTGGAATACCGCTGGGAGAAGTACGCGCTGGAGGAGGGCGAGGCCAACTCCTATAACCAGGGCAGTTATGTCCCGGCCACTGGCCCCTTCGCCGGCGTGGTGCCCGACCCGGGGCTGTTCTCGGTCAACGGTACCACCCCCGAGGACGCCTACAGCCTCAAGCGGCATAGCGAGGCGGCCTATATCGACCTGGGCCTGAACATCACCCCCAACTGGTACGTGGGGGCGGCGGCGCGCTACGAGAAGTACAACCTCGGGGTGGGCGACACCACCAGCGGCAAGCTCACCACCCGCTACGAGTTCCTGCCCGGCTACGCGGTGCGGGCGGCGGTGAGCAACGGCTTTCGCGCACCGTCCCTGGCCCAGAGCGTGTTCTCCACCACCAGTACCGTGACCCAGTTCGGCGCGGCCGGCACCACCACTTCGGTGCGCACCAAGCAGATGCGTCCCGATTCGCCCGAGGCCATCGCCCTGGGCGCCAAGGACCTGGAACCGGAAACCTCGCGCAACTACAGCCTGGGCTTTACCGCCGAGCCCACCGAGCGCCTGCGCCTGACCGCCGACTTCTACCTGATCGACATCGACAAGCGCATCCTCCAGACCGGCATCCTCAAGGGCCCGGCGGTGTCGCAGATCCTGGTGGAGAACGGCCTGTCGCCCAACCTTGCCGGGCAGTACTACACCAACGCCGCGGACACCCGGACCAAGGGCGTGGATGTGGTGGCCGACTACAGCCAGTCGTTCGGCGAGTACGGCACGGCCAAGTGGAGCATCGCCTACAACCACAACAAGACCACCATTCGCGACCTGGCCGACACCCCGGCGGCGCTGTCGCGGCTGGGGGCCGGTTATGTGCTGTTCGACCGCCAGCAACAGATCGACCTGACCCAGTCCACGCCCAAGGACAAGTGGATCCTGTCCACCAACTACAAGGTCGGCGACTGGACCACCAACCTGCAGCTGACCCGTTTTGGCGAATACACCGAAGGCTCGAACATCCCGGCCAACGACCGGACCTACAGCGCCAAGTGGATCACCGACCTGGACGTGGCCTACGACGTGACCCAGAACCTCACGGTGGCGGTGGGGGCCAACAACCTGTTCGATGTCTACCCGGACAAGATCGGTCTCAAGGCCTGGGCTGGCACCTACGAGTACGGGATGTTCTCGCCCTACGGCCTGGGTGGCGGCTACTACTACAGCCGCGTCAGCCTGGCGTTCTGAGTGATGGCCGAACCTACCGGCAAGTCCTGGCGCCAGCGCTTGGGCCAAGTGATCGCGCTGTGCGGCGGCTTGCTGTTGCTCGGCGCCCAGGCCCTGGCCGAACCGACGCTGCGGGTCTCCAGCCAGAAGCAGTCGCTGAAGATCCTGCTGCAAGCGGCTGGGGAGCTGGAGCAGGTGCCGTATCCCATCGAGTTCGCCTCGTTCGCTGCCGCCGCGCCCACCGCCGAGGCCCTGGCCGCCGGAGCGGTGGACATCGGCAGCCTGGGAGATGCGCCGTTCGTGTTCGCCGCCGCGGCTGGGGCGCCGCTCAAGACGGTGGGGGTGATCAAGCTCAAGGTCACCCCCACGGCGGTGGCGATCGTGGTCAGGGACGCCTCGCCCTTGCAGGACGCCACCAGCCTCAAGGGGCGGCGCATCACCACCACCCGGGGGTCCATCGGCCATTTCCTGGCGCTGGCGGCGCTGCGCTCGGTGGGCCTGCATGGCAGCGATGCGCAGTTCATCTTTCTCCAGCCTGCCGAGTCACGCAGCCTCTTGAGCAACGGCCAGGCCGACGCCTGGGCGACCTGGGACCCCTACACCAGCATGGTGCAGCTGGAAGGCGGCACCCGGGTGCTGGTCAGCGGCGCGGGGTTGTTCGCCGGGCATATGCTGCTGGTGGCCAACGACCAGGCGATTGCCGAAAAACCTGCGCAGATCGCCGATTTCCTGCGTCGCCTGGGGCGTGCCTATGCCTGGGCCAACCAGCACCAGGAGGAGTTCTCGCGGATCCAGGCCGTTTACAGCGGGCTGCCGGTGGAGGTGCACCTGCGTTCCAACCGTTATGCCGAACCTCGGCGTATCGCCGTGGGGCCGCCGGTGGTGGAAGACCTGCAACGCACCGCCGACCTGTATCGGGAAGAGGGCATCATCCAGAAGTCTTTCGACGCCTCGGCCCATATCGATCGGCAGTTCAATGAAGTTGAATGAACGATGGCAATTTGATTAATAAAGCTCAGGAGGAAAGAGCAACTACCCAATTGAAGATGTGAATCTTTAAAGTTAACTATCAGTGAATTTAATACTTGTTCCGCAGCCTGTTAAAAGGACCTGTGATAGCCGGTATTTGCCTGATTTTCGATACGTTTTTAAGTTTGGATATTAGAGGTAAAGGGTATTTCACAAGCCTTCGGCGACTGCCTAAGGTGGCCTTGCAACAAATTCTTACGTTCCATCCAGATGCACTTCATCGCTACTTCCAGGGAATAAGGGAGCTTGCATGTTCACAGTCACTACTGCCGACAAACTTGAAGCGCGGCACATTATCGATGTGGTGGAAAAACGCTCTTACGGCGTTCAGCTCAAGGGTTTCTGTCCGCCGGATACCTTGCAGGTGGCACGCGACCACCTGTACCAGCAGGACCTGCGCAGCGCCTTCAGCCAGCAGCAGGAGTTCGTGCGCATCGGCAAGGCCTATATCGAGATCCAGGATGAGCAGAGCCGGGCCGAGTACCACGCCCTGGCGCTGCCCAACATCCGCAAGATCCGCAACCTGTTCCGCCCACTGGCCTCGCCCATCGATGAGCTGCGCCTGCTGCTGGACGAGGTCTGGCCCCAGGGGGCGCACCTTTTGCAAGTGGACGGGCAGAAGTGCTTTGTCGGTATCGCCCGTTTCCAGGGCTCGGGGGTCGATCTCACGCCCCATACCGACAAGCTCGAGCGCAATGCGCCAGAGGGCCACAGCCCACCGTTGCTGACCCAGCTGTCGACCAACATCTACCTGGAGATTCCCGAGGACGGTGGCGAGCTGGAGATCTGGGGCATCGAGCCGGACGAAGAGGAATACGAGCGCCTGCGCGGCGAACGGGCCTACGGCATCGAACGCCACCTGCTGCCGCCGCCGGACTTCGTGGTCAAGCCCGAGCCCGGCGACCTGATCCTGCTCAACCCGCGGCTGATCCACGCGGTGCGCCCCTCGGCCACCAGCACCCGGGTCACCCTCGGGGTCTTCATCGGTTACTACGGCGAACAACAACCTTTGGCCTACTGGAGCTGAATTCATGAGCAAGGTGCAGGAAATCAACCTCAAGGCCTACTTCAACAAGGGCGGCGAAGAGCATCAGTTCGAGGGCAAGCGGGTGGTACTGGCGGTCAGCGTCGGCCAGGAGTACCACGAGGACCAGAAGCTGCGCTCGACCATCCACCTGATCAACCAGTCCGGCTTCAGCCACGTCAAGGTGGTGGTGGCCGACACCCTGCAACGGCACAACAAGCATGGCCAGTCGCCGGGGGAGGCGCTGTCGGCGGCGATCCGCGATGGCGATGCCTGGCTGGCGCGCAACCAGGTGATCCTCGATGGCCTGCGGGTGCCCTACCACATCACCCGCTGGAACCAGGAGCTGGCCAGCGATCGTTATGCCGAACTGCGCCAGCAACTCAACCAGGTCTACCAGCAGCAGGCGGAACTGCGCGAGGCCATCGACAGCACCATCGGCGTGTTCATCGAGCGCCTGCGCCTGCGTGACGAACACGCTGACCTGGAGCGGGCGGCGGCCCAGTGCCGGGAATACATCCTCGAGGAGATCCCGATCATCCTGCCGCTATGGGCCGACGAGGGTTACCACTACGTCCTCTATCCACAGCAGATGACCACGGCCATGGCCACCAGCCGCGACTTGCTGATCGAGCCCCACAGCCCGGACCGGGTGCGCTGGTTGCCGCTGAAGTTCAAGAAGCGCGGGATCCCGATCCCGTTCACCTTGCCTGGTGCCATCCACCCGAACTGGACCAGCGGCGCCATCGCCATCTGAGTCCATGTTTTTTTCTGCCAATGGCCGTCGCCTTGGGGCACGGCCAACGGGATTTTTGAATTCAAGGAGTTTCCATGGGCGTTTTTGCGCAACAGCAACGCAAATGGTGGGCCTTGCTCGGAGTGAGCATCGCCAGTTTTCTCGGTTGTGTGGATTTCACCATCGTCAATACCGCGCTGCCGGCCTTGCAGGCCGACCTCGGGGCGGCGGTGGACAGCCTGCAATGGGTGATCAACGGCTTCATCCTGGCGTTGTCCAGCTTCATGGTGCTGGTGGGGCGGCTGGCCGACCTGCACGGTCGCAAGCGAGTGCTGTTCATTGGCCTGAGCGTGTTCGGCCTGGCTTCGCTGGCGGCGGGCCTGGCCGGGCAGATCGACACCCTGATCGCGGCCCGGGTACTCCAGGGGCTGGCTTGCGCGGTGCTCTACACCGCCTCGGGCGCCATCGTCTCCAGCACCTTCGACAGTGCCGAGCAGGGCCGGGCCTTCGGTGTGCTGTTCGGGGTCAACGGCGTGGGCCTGGCGGCCGGGCCGGTATTGGGCGGGCTGATCACCAGCAGTTTCGGCTGGCAGTGGATCTTTTTGATCAACGTACCGTTCGTGCTGCTGAGCCTGGGGATCTGCAGCTTCAGCGTCAGGGAGTCGCGAGCGGCGCAGGCCGGGACCCGGCTCGACGGCTGGGGCGCCTTGCTGTTGCTGATCGGCCTGCCGAGCCTGGTGCTGGTGATCGTCCAGGGCGCGGCCTGGGGCTGGGGATCGCCGCCGGTCCTGGGCCTGGCGCTATTGGCGCTGCTGGCCCTGGGCGGGTTCGTGGCAGTGGAGCGGCGGGTCGCGGCGCCGATCATCGATCTCAAGCTGTTCGCCAACCGGCGTTTCGTCGCGGCGGTGGTGGCGAGCTTCAGCCTGGCGGTGTTCTATTGCGTGGCGTTCTTCGTCATGCCGCTGTACCTGGCGCAGATCCGTGGCGCCTCGGTGCAGGCCAGCGGCCTGTTGCTGCTGCCTACCACCCTGGGCGTGGCGTTGCTGTCGCCGCTGGTGGGGCGCCTGGTGGACCGCAAGGGGCCGGGGTTGTTGATCAAGGCCGGGCTGGCGCTGTTCATCCTGTCCGCGCTGTTGCAGGCCGGGTTCGAGCGCCAGACATCGTTGCCCTACCTGCTGGGCGCCTTCGTGGTCATGGGCCTGGGCTGGGCGAGCATCCTCGGGCCATCGACGGTGCTGGGGATTTCCTCGGTGCCCCAGGAGGTGGGGTCGGTGGCCATGGGCTCGCTGATGACCTTGCACAATGTCGGCGGCGGTATCGGGCTGGCCGTGGGCGTCGGCTTGTTCCATCAGTTCGCCGCTGCGCCGGCGGGCGATGTCCAGGCGGCCTTTCTCAATGGTTATCAGACGGTAATGGGCTTCCTGGCATTGGTCAGCCTGCTGGCCTGGAGTGCGGTGAGCCTGTTGCTACGCGCCGCAACCGCCCCGGCGCCGGTGGCGCAGGAGGAAACCAGCCGTGGCTGAGCGCGGCGGGCAGATGGGGCTGGGAGCGTTTCTTTCCGGCTCCGGTGCCCATGGCGGTAGCTGGCGTCACCCCCTGGCGGATGCCGATGCGTCGTTGAATTTCGAGCGTTACCGCCACTATGCGCAGACCCTGGAACGGGGCTGTTTCGATGCCCTGTTCCTCAACGACAATGTGGCGGTGGGCGAGCTCGATCCGCGGGTGTTGGCCCACAGCTCCTACAGCCTGCGCTGGGACCCCTTGACCCTGCTGCCGGCCCTGGCGGTGGTGACCCGGCGTATCGGCCTGATCGCTACCGCCAGCACCTCCTACAACGAGCCGTACAACCTGGCGCGCAAGTTCGCCTCCCTGGATCACCTGAGCGGCGGTCGGGCTGGCTGGAACCTGGTGACCGGGCTGATCGGCGGCGAGAACTTCAACCATCCCCAGCCCCCCGAACATGACCTGCGCTACGAGCGGGCCGAGGAGTTCTTCGATGTGGCCAGCGGCCTGTGGGACAGCTGGGCCGATGATGCCTTTCCCCGGGACAAGGCCAGCGGCGTGTGGCTGCACCCGCAGCGGATGCATCTGTTGCAGCATTGCGGCCGGCACTTTCAGGTCCAGGGCCCTTTGAATGCGCCAAGGCCGGTGCAGGGCTGGCCGGTGATCGCCCAGGCCGGTTCCTCGGGACCGGGGCGCGAGCTGGCGGCACGTTGCGCCGAACTGGTGTTCACCGCCCAGACCGACCTGGCCCAGGCCAAGGTTTTTTATGCCGGGCTCAAGGAACGGCTACCCCATTACGGGCGGCATGCCGGCCAGTTGAAGATCTTCCCGGGGATCGCCCCCACCGTGGGCCGCAGCCTCAATGAGGCCGAGGAGAAGTACCAGCAGTTGCAGGAGTTGCAGGATCCCCAGGCGCAGCTCAAGGCCCTGTCCTACCTGCTGGACCTGGGCATCGACCTGTCGCGCCTGGCGCTGCATGCACCCGTGCCGTTACCGGACGACGGCAGCTCCACCGAACGCCACCAGAGCCGGCGGCAACTGGTGGTGGAGCTGATTCGCCGGGAGCGGCCAACTGTGGCTCAGTTGCTGCGCAGCCTGTCCGCCAGCGGGCACAAGGTGCTGGTGGGCACCCCGGAGCAGATCGTCGATGAACTGGTTACCTGGTACCAGGAGTACGCCGCCGATGGCTTCAATGTGCTGTTCACCCACCTGCCGGGGGCCATCGACGACTTCGTCCGGCTGATCACCCCGCAGTTGCAGCGGCGAGGCCTGTTTCGCCAGCGTTACACGGGGCGCACTTTGCGCGAGCACCTGGGGCTGGCACGGGTGGCGAACCGTTTTTTCAGTCCGGGGCGGCATGGCTGAATCGTCAGCAGCGGCTTTACTGAACCAGCGTAACGCCCATTGATCAGCCAAGGAGCGACAGCATGTCTGGATGGTATGAGTTGAAGAAAAGCAGCAACGGTCAGTTTCGTTTTGTGCTCAAGGCTGCCAATGCCGAGGTGATCCTCACCAGTGAGCTGTACACCACGCGCGCGGCAGCGGAAAACGGCATCGCCTCGGTCCAGGCCAACAGCCCGCTGGACGAGCGCTATGAGCGCAAGAGCGCCAAGGACGGCAAACCCTATTTCAACCTCAAGGCAGCCAATCACCAGATCATCGGCAGCAGCGAGCTGTATTCCACCGATGCCGCGCGGGACAAGGGTATCGCCAGCGTCAAGAGCAATGGCCCGACCCACAACATCAAGGACCTGACGGCGGTCTAGCCCATGACCGGGCCCGGCCGCCGGGTGGTAGTCGGCGTCCGTGGTGCGGTTTCCTGGAGGCGGAACTTTGTCGACAAGGGCCACGCTGGTTTATCCTGCGTGCCGGATCATCCTGGAGCGAACCAGGGTGAGGCCCTCGAACACTGTCCAAGGGAACTGCGACATCATGCTTCGTTCGTTGATTGCGCTGCTCGCGTTGTTGGCGCTGGGCGGCTGCCAGACCTGGCACAGCCTGCCTCCCGTGCAGCTGGAGCCGGCGCGCGAATTGCCGGTGATCCACGTCAGCGGCATGGGTGACCTGACGTCCGCGCCACTGCGCGAGGCCCTGGCCCGGGGCGGGGCCTTCGCCGACGTGCAAAGGGGGCATGACCCCGAAGGCTACAACGTCATCGTCCTGGCCCAGAGCGATCTGGAGGACCAGCACAACCTGCCCCTGACCCTGCTCAGTGCCTGCACGCTGTTCATCGTGCCGGCACCGGTGAGCTGGAACAGCCAGATGATGTTCCACTTAAGCCGTGGCGATCGCCCATTGGCCAAGTACATGATCGACAACCGCACCCGGGCCTGGCGTGGGCTGTTCAACCCCGATGGCGGGCGCAACGAGCATCTGCAGCGCATCGCCGACGACTTCATCGCGCAGATGCGCAAGGATCCCAGTTGGCGCGAATAGCGCCGTGGCACCAGGCACAAGGCCCGAGCGGTTCGCACCGTTCGGGCCTTGTACTTTCAGCGGCAGTTCAAGCCAGCTGGTGCAACAGCCCCTGCAATTGCTGACGGGCGGCCTGGGCCAGGGGGAATACCGGCCGGCGCGGTTCGCCGGCGGCCAGGCCCGTGAGCTCCAGGCCAGCCTTGACCGTGGCAGGCAGGCCGCCCTTGAGGATGAACTCCAGCAATGGCAATTGCCGGTAGAACAGGGTGCGGGCGCGCTCCAGGTCGTTGTCGCGCATCGCCTGGTAGAGGTCGAGGTTGAGCTGCGGGATCAGGTTCGCCGCCGCGGTGCACCAGCCCCGGGCACCGGCGGCGAAGGCTTCCAGCGCCAGGGGGTTGCAGCCGTTGTAGAACGGCACCTGGCCTTCGCCGAGCAGTTGCAGCTTGTGCATGCGCTGGATATCGCCGGTGCTTTCCTTGACCAGGGTGACGTTCTCCACGCTGTGGAAGATCTTCAGGATCAGCTCCACCGACATGTCGATGCCGCTGGTGGCCGGGTTGTTGTAGAGCATGATCGGCACGCCGATGCTGTCGCCGATGGCCTGGTAGTGAGCGAGGATCTCGGCCTCGCCGAGCTTCCAGTAGGAGGCGGGCAGCACCATCACCACATCGGCGCCCCGGGCTTCGGCGAAGCGCGCGCGGCGGATCGCCTTGGCGGTGGTCAGGTCGGAAACGCTGACGATGGTCGGCACCCGCCGGGCCACGTGGCGGATGCTGAATTCACTGACCTGTTCCCATTCGGCGTCGCTCAGGTAGGCGCCTTCGCCAGTGCTGCCCAAGGGGGCGATAGCGTGTACGCCGGCGTCGATCATGCGATCGATGGAGCGGCCGAGGGCTTCCAGGTCCAGGCCTTCGCCGTGGGCACTGAAGGGGGTGACGGTGTAGCCGATGATGCCGTGAATGTTCGGGGTGGACATGGTGCAACTCCTGCAAGGCATGAAAGGGGCGGATCAGTTCAGGCAGTCGGCGTGTCGTTTTAGGTTTTGCCGGGCGTAGTAGTTGAAGGCCGCGCCGTGGCGCTTGGGCTTGGAGATCCAGTCGTGGGCTTCGCGGCCCAGCTCCGGGAGGATCGGCTTGATGCTGCCGGCAGCCATGGCCAGCAGTTGCAGGCGCGCCGCACGCTCGATCAGTTGGGCGATCACGCAGGCTTCCTCGATGCTGGCGCCGGTGGATAACTGGCCGTGGTGCGACAGCAGGATCGCGCGCTTGTCGCCCAGGGCCGCGGAGATGATCTCGCCTTCCTCGTTGCCCACCGGCACGCCCGGCCAGGCTTCGAGAAACGCGCAATCCTCGTACAGCGGGCACAGGTCCATGTGCGAGACCTGCAGCGGCACTTCGAGCATCGACAGCGCGGCGACGTGGGTCGGGTGGGTGTGGATGATGCAGTTCACGTCCGGCCGGGCGCGATACACCCAGCTGTGGAAGCGGTTGGCCGGGTTGGGCATGCCGTGGCCTTCCAGGACTTCCAGGTCCTCGTTGACCAGCAGCAGGTTGCTGGCGCTGATTTCGTCGAAGCCCAGGCCCAGTTGCTGGGTGTAGTAGGTGCCCGGCTGCGGTCCGCGAGCGGTGATCTGCCCGGCCAGGCCGGAGTCGTGACCGTGCTCGAATAGAATGCGGCAGGTCAGGGCCAGCTTTTGCCGGTCGGTCCACGTATTATCCGCCAGGGTATTGTGCATCTGGGTCAGGGCTTGCTTGACCAGTTGCTCCTTGGGCAATGCTAATGTCTTGGCCATTTTCGGGGTCCTTTGATCGGTGCGATGGACGTCGGGTCTACAGCTCTCCCGCTGCTTGCGAGGTCGTTGGGTGAGCGTGAATGACACTAAAGAGGCTATATGACACTTTGTGTCATTGGCAAGCGCCAATCGTTGCTTCCTAGATGGATTAATCGCTCTACATGTCTATCCGTTTGAAATTATTGAGAAAAAAACTTGGCGTGACCCTGGAGGCCCTGGCCGAGAAATCCGGCATGACCAAGAGCTACCTGTCCAAGGTCGAGCGGGGGCTGAACACGCCGTCGATTTCCGCCGCGTTGAAGCTGGCCAAGGCCTTGAACGTCAAGGTCGAGGAACTGTTCGCCGAGGACAGCATCAGCCTCGACAGCTACAGCCTGGTGCGCAGCCACGAGCGCCAGTCGCTGGCGGCCAATGAACAGGCCCCGGGTTATGCGGTGCTGGCCCATCAGGTCAGCGAGCGCAACCTGCTGCCGTTCATCATCTACCCGGCCCGGGAGTTCAGCGACAAGACCTTCAAGGAGCACCTGGGGGAGGAGTTCCTGTTCGTCCATGAAGGCCGGGTGGAAGTGGATTTCATGAACGAACGGGTGGTGCTGGAGCGTGGCGATGCGCTGCATTTCAACGCGCAGAAACCCCACCGCATCCGCTCCCTGGGGGATGAGCAGGCGCAGTTGCTGGTGGTGGTGCACAGCGCCGAGGAGTGATGCGCTACACCGTCGCTGCTGGGCTGGCGAAGCGGCGACAAGGCTCGCCGGGCCGTGCGCCAATCTGGTTGCCCGGGTGATCGTGCGGCAGCGGTCACACGGGGCGTTTGTGGTCGATTGGCTCAGCGCTCTACCGGGACTGCCAGCGCCGGGTCGCCCATGGCGTGGGTCCTGGAGTCGAAGAAGCGCAGGTTCAACTCCACGCCTTCGAACAGCTTGGCGTAGTGGCGCTTCTGGTGCTGGACGAACGCCGGGCTGCGCGGGTAGACGGAGATGGCCAGGCTGCCGGCGCCACACTGGCGGATCGCCTGGACCAGGTGGGCATCCTGGGGGCCCAGGTTATGGCCGAAGATGCACAGGGCACCCTGGTGGTCCAGTAGCTGCTGGTAGCAGAACGACAAGTAGTCGCTGCTGCGGATGGTCTTGAGCTTGTCCGCCAGGGGGCCTTCGTTGACGAACAACGGCACGTCGTCCAGCGTCTTGAGGGTGTTGTTGATGGCGAAGTTGCCCAGCAGGGTGCCTTCGGTGGAGGTCAGCTTGCGTGCGCTGCCATCGAGGTTGCGCACCAGGTGCAGGCCGCCGTGCAGGTAGAGAATGCGGGTTCCAGGGGGCTGGGTGCCAGCCAGGTCGAAGGCCGGTTCGCTGCCCTGGAACAGGTCGTTCAGGCCCTGGGGGGCATGCTGCACGGCCCAGTAGTTGAGCAAGTCGTAGTTACTGGTGAATACCGTGGGGTATCGCCGAAATTCGCCGTTGATCGCCGCCAGGCTCTCGGGTTGTACCAGCCTCCAGGGAAGGTGCATGGCGTGCACGCTGTTGATCAGCGCTTCCTTGATCGCGTAGTAGCGGTTGCGCGGTGCCGCCGAGCTGATGGCCAGGGCCTTGTTGACTCGGCTGGTGGTCTTCAGCGCACCCAGGACCTGCTCGAAGCTGCGGGTCTGCAAGGCCTCGAACACGCTGAGCTCGGATTGGCCGAGGGGTTTTTCCACGACGCTGCGGACATTTTCGAACAGCGAGTCGTAGGCGAAGTCTTTCCACACCGCCCGGCTGGCGCCGTTGCCGATCAGCAGGCCGGTGAACCGGGTGCTTGCGCGCAGGGCATTCCAGTCTTCAAGTTGGGCATCAAATTCCTGGAAATCCTTCATTGCGGTCATCGGTCTCGGGGCTGTAGGTGGTCGGGGCGCGACTTTATCACGACCGACCCTTGCGCCAGATCAAGAACGCCAGTGACCGATCGGTCGATTCTGTCCCATAGACATTGAATCAAGACCCTGAACGGGGCCCCCGCCTGGAGATTTCCTGATGAGTAGCACCTTCTTCATCCCAGCCGTCAACATCATGGGCATCGATTGCCTCGACGAGGCCATGAGCGCCATTCGCAACTATGGTTTTCGCAAGGCGCTGATCGTGACCGATGCCGGGCTGGCCAAGGCTGGCGTGGCCGGGATGATCGCCGAGAAGCTGGCCATGCAGGACATCGACTCGGCGATCTTCGATGGCGCCAAGCCCAACCCGAGCATCGCCAACGTCGAGCAGGGCCTGGCCCAGTTGCAGCAAGCCAAGTGCGACTTCGTGATCTCCCTGGGAGGCGGTTCGCCCCATGACTGCGCCAAGGGTATCGCCCTGTGCGCCACCAACGGTGGGCATATCAGCGACTACGAGGGCGTCGACCGTTCGAGCAAGCCCCAACTGCCGCTGGTCGCCATCAATACCACCGCCGGCACCGCCAGCGAAATGACCCGCTTCTGCATCATCACCGACGAGTCGCGCCACGTGAAAATGGCCATCGTCGATCGCAACGTCACGCCGTTGTTGTCGGTCAACGACCCGGCACTGATGGTGGCGATGCCCAAGGGCCTGACCGCGGCCACCGGCATGGATGCCCTGACCCACGCCGTGGAGGCCTATGTGTCCACGGCGGCCAACCCGATCACCGATGCCTGCGCGTTGAAGGCCATCAGCATGATCAGCCACAACCTGCGCCAGGCGGTGCATGACGGCGGCGACCTGGTAGCGCGGGAAAACATGGCCTATGCCCAGTTCCTGGCGGGCATGGCCTTCAACAACGCATCCCTGGGGTTCGTGCACGCCATGGCCCACCAGTTGGGTGGCTTCTACGACTTGCCCCATGGCGTGTGCAATGCCGTGCTGCTGCCCCACGTCCAAAGCTTTAACGCGACGGTCTGCGCCGAGCGCCTGACCGACGTGGCCCATGCCCTGGGCGCGGATATCCGTGGTTTCAGTCCGGAAGAGGGGGCCCAGGCGGCGATCACCGCCATTCGTACCCTGGCCCGTGACGTGGAGATCCCCGCTGGCCTGCGGGAGCTGGGCGCCAAGCTGCAGGACATTCCGACCTTGGCCGCCAACGCACTTAAGGATGCCTGTGGCCTGACCAACCCGCGTCCGGCGGAGCAGCGCCAGATCGAGGAGATTTTCCGCAACGCGTTCTAAAAGGGCAGCGCCGAGCGAATTGGGCCCCTGCCGTTGCAGGGGTCTACCAGCGCAGCGGAGGCTGGCGGCGAGTGTGGAGGATGCGCAGTATCTGCAACCGACTTCCGCGCACTCGATAGGGGATCAGATAAGGCCACCCAGGCACGACCCATTCTCGTGTGCCGGGTAGCCGACCTTCGCGCCCGCTGGCCGGAAAACGCGCCAAATGCCCGATGCCAGTGAGCAGGGTCTCCACGAACTCCCTGGCGGCTTCAGGATTGTCCCGGGCAATGTAACGCGCCTCGTCATCCAGGTTTTTCAGGGCTGTTCGCAGCCACTCAATGTGCATTGCCGGTCCATTTACCCGTGATGGCCGCTACTTCCTCCGTGCTGGCGAAATCCCCCGCATCGGCTTCCCCGAGCGCCTTTTGGATCTCCTCGATCTGCCAGGCTTCCCGGGCGAGGTATTCACGCAACGCATCCACCGCCAGGAACGACTTGCTACGCCCTGTCGCTTTCGCCAGCAGAGCAAGGGTTTCAGCCATTTCGTCGGGCAGACGCAGGGACATGATGGACATAGCGTTCTCGTGGTAGTGATGTGTAATACAACATACTACTCCGTCATGTCGTGGTTGCGAGGCCGCCGTTCGTCAGGCCTGGAGTGGTGATCGGTCCATGCCAGGCTGGGTGATTTGCTTGGTCGATTGCATTGAAAGCTGCGGTTCCACGGAGGATAGTGCGGCCCTTGTCTGCCCTCATCACAAGGAGCCGTGAATGACCCGTCCATCGTCCCTGATCCAGATCCTGGGTGGCATCGGGTTGCTGTTGGGCAGCGCGGCGGTCGCTGCCCAGTGCCTGCCGCCGCCACGCAATGCCCAGGTGCCGGGGTTTTCCCTGTGCAAGGAGTGGCCGGCCTTCGCTGGCCAGAGCATCAGCCTGCTGGCCGAACTGACGCCGGATCCGGCGGTGGCCGATACCTCCGGCGACGGCTCCTACGATCTGCACCTGGCGGTGCTGGATCGCCAGGGCGGACAGGCGCTGGCCAGCTACCGGCAGCCGGCGGCCTTCGTCTCCGACGCCATCCACCTGGATAGCCTGAAGCTCGACACCGGGCGCTTCCAGCTGGCTCCGCAGGTGCGTGCCTTCGGCGTCAGGGCTGCATTCTCCGGCTCTTCGCGGGTCAATCCCTTCGATCAGGTGCTGCTCAGCCTCTACGTGCGCGAAGGGGCCCGGCTGCGTCCGGTGATGGAGAAGTTCGTGGCCTATTCCTACAGCGGCGAGTGGGATGGGCAATGCACCGGACAGCGGGTCGAGACTACCCGTACCCTGGATATCGCCAAGACCGGCAGCCACGGTTATGCCGACCTGATCGTGCGCTCGGTGAGCGTCACCACCCTCGGCGAAGGCCAGGGCGAGCAGTGTCAGTCCCGATCCGTCACCAGCAAGCCTGTGTTGACCACCCTGCATTACGATGGCCAGCGCTATGTGTTGCCCAATGAACTGAACGGGATTTGAAGGCGTGTCGATGAAGCGCTGTGGAGTTGGCCTGGGGCTGGCGTTATTGGGTTTGTTGGTGGTCACGGCGGCCCGGGCCGACTGTGATGACCGCGTCGATGTTCCTGGGCAGTTGCATGTTTGCAAGGCCTGGCCTGCGCAGCCTGGGATGAGTATCAGTGCCCGGGCGACCCCGATGCCCGGGCCTGAGGATGCCGACACCCGCAGCTACAGCCTGGATGTGGCCCTGGTGGATGGTGACTCCGGTTGGGCCGCGGCCAGCAACTACAAGGATTCGGCATTGTTCTGCGATGCCGTGGCCGTGCAGGACATGCAGATCGATACCGCGCGTTATCGCTTGAACCGGGCGGAGCAGGCCTTTGGCCTGCGGGTTCTTTACAGCCATGACTCCAGCGCCGCTCCTTATGAGAAGTCCGTGCTGACCCTCTACCGGCGCGAGGATAAGGAGCTCCTGCCCTTGCTGGAAGGGCTGGTGGTGGCTGAGAGCTCCGGAGAATTCGGCTGGGAAGGCCAGTGCTCGGGGCATTCCCGGACGATGCGCCGGACCTTGCAGATGGGCCCTGGCCAGCGTCATGGCTACGCCGACCTGATCGTGCGTACCCGTGAAATCAAGACCGAGCATTTCAAGGTCGGCGATGGCTGCGACAGCCGTGACCTGCCTGCTCGCAACAGTACCTTGACCTTGCACTACGACGGTGTGCGTTATCCGATTCCTGACGCCTTGAAAGGATCCTGATCCATGTTGACCGGCCTCAACCACCTGACCCTGGCGGTTACCGATGTGCCCCGCAGCCTGGCTTTCTATCATTCGCTGCTGCAACTGCGCCTGGAGGCCAGTTGGGATGGCGGCGCCTACCTGTCCCTGCCGGGCCTGTGGTTGTGCCTGTCGCTGGATGGGCAACGCCAGGCGCCTGCGGTGGCCGACTACACCCACTATGCGTTCAGCCTGGAGGCGGGTGATTTCGATTCATTCGTCTGGCGCCTGCGTGAAGCTGGGGTGCAGGAGTGGCGCGACAATCGCAGCGAGGGAGCTTCGTTCTATTTTCTCGATCCGGACGGGCATCGGCTCGAGGCCCATGTCGGCGACCTGGCGTCACGCTTGCAGGCCTGTCGCCAGAAGCCCTATGCCGGCATGCGTTTCTATCCGGCCGGCTAGAAGCGCAGCATCCTGTTCGACAGTTGAACAAGCCGCTGGTGGTCGGCCCTCGGGATCGTGCAGAATCCTGCACATTCATCCTCTGCCTGGCGCCCTTCGCGAGGTGTACTGACTTGGAGTCTTGTCGATGACCTCATCGCTGTTGCTGGCCGTTATCACCTCGGGTTTCATTTATGCGATTACCCCCGGACCCGGGGTGCTGGCGGTATTCGGCATTGGCGCGGCTCGTGGACGGCAAGCCGGGGCGGGGTTTCTCTGCGGGCATATGGTCGGTGATGTGGTCTGGTGCAGCACGGCCTTGGTGGCCATTGTCGGCGCCCGGGAAATTGGCAGCGAAGCCTTCAATATCCTGGGCTTTCTCAGTGGCCTGTATCTGTTCTGGCTCGGTCTGCGGGCCATTCGCAGCAAGGGCGGCAGCGCCGACAACCCCCAGGGTGCGGCGCGCAATCCCTTCTGGCACGGCATCCTTTTCGGCCTGACCAACCCCAAGGCCTATCCGGTGGCGGTCGCCACATTCACGGCATTGCTTTCCAGCCGGGCCGAGATGCTTAGCTGGTCGATGTTGCCCGGCCTGATCGCCCTGAGTTTCCTTGGCGGACTTGCGGCATACGCTATTCTCATCGGCATCGTCGGCGCCCGTCAGGTGCGGGGCTGGTACCAGCGCCATGAGCTGGCGATCACCCGGGTGTGTGGCGTGATGTTCATCGGGTTCGCGGTCAACGCCCTGGTACATGCGGTGCCGGGGCTGGTCGGCAACAAGTCGTAAGCGGGGCCGTTCGCAGGTTGCGGCGGTGTGCAGCCGGTGCCAGGCACCGGCTGGCCGGGTTCAAGGGATGGGTACTCAAGTGCATTCTTCATGGGTAGTAGCTTTCTCTGATGGCAACCAAGAACTCCGCGCCTCTGGCCAGTTTCATCGACCTGCTCCTGGACGCCGTGTGTGCGGTGGATGCGGACGGTCGCTTCGTGTTTGTCAGCGCCGCTTGCGAACGGGTCTTCGGCTATACCGCCGATGAGCTGGTCGGCCGGCCGATGATCGAACTGGTGCATCCGGATGACCGTGAGCGCACCTTGCAAGCCGCCCGGGAAATCATGGGTGGCGCGCCCAAGCCCAATTTCGAGAATCGCTACCTGCGCAAGGATGGCAGGGTGGCGCACATCCTCTGGTCCGCGCGGTGGTCGGAAGTCGACCAGTTGCGCATCGCCGTGGCCCGGGACATCACCGAGCGCAAGCAAGCCGAGTCCCGGCAAGCGGCGCTCTACGCGATCTCCGAAGCCGCCCATGCTTGCGAGGACCTGCTGGCGCTGTTCAAGCACGTGCACCGGATCATCGGCGAGTGGCTGCCGGCCGTGAACTGTTCCCTGGCCCTGTATGACGAGCGTTCCGAAAACCTGGGTTTTCCCTATCACGTGGATGACTGCGAAGGTTGTGCGGAGCTGCCGGGGACCCTGATCGGGCGCTTTTGCGGCGAGGTCCTGCAACGCGGCCAGCCGTTGCTGTTGACGCCCGAAAACCCATCTACGCGGGAGCTATGGGAGCAGTTCGCCGCTCTGCAGGGGCCCCGTTGCTGGCTTGGGGTACCGCTCAATGCGCAGAAGGGCACCATCGGCGTGCTGGTGGTCAAGAGCGCGCCGGGCTCCCCGGGCTACGGCGAGCAGGACCAGGAATTGCTGCAGTACGTCAGCGCCCAGTTGGCCGCGGTCATCGAACGCAAGCAACTGCATGCTCGCCTGCACTACATGGCGGAGTACGACCAGCTGACCCACTTGCCCAACCGCGAGTTGCTGCGTGAGCGCCTGCGCCAGGCCCTGGCTCGCGCTCGGCGGGAGTCGGGGCGCATGGCGCTCTTGTATGTCGACCTGGACAGGTTCAAGGAGGTCAACGATACCTGCGGCCATGCGGTGGGCGACATGCTCTTGCAGGCGGTGGCCAACCGGCTCAAGGGCTGTGTGCGGGAGGTCGACACCGTGGCGCGGATCGGTGGCGACGAGTTCGTGATCCTCCTGGAGAACGTGCAACATGACGACGATGCCCAGCGGGTGGCAGACAAGATGCGCCGGGAGCTGGGCGAACCGCTGCGCCTGGATGGCCATTCATTGAGCATTCTGCCGAGCATCGGCATTGGCCTGTATCCCGAACACGGCCTGGAAGAGCAGCAATTGTTCAAGCATGCCGACGAGGCCATGTACGCGGCCAAGCGAGCCCACAAGAGCCGTTCCAACGTCTGAGCGCGGGACCGGGGGGGCTGCGCGCACCGTTCGTCGTTCCGGCTAAACCTTCGCCGGCTTGGGTTTTCCGATGCAGACGGGAGTCGCCACTCCCGATGATTCACTGCAACAGGAGAGCCGTACCATGAACACCATCGCCACTGGCATGCGCAGCGCCGGCCTGGCGCTGTTTCTGGGCCTGTGGGCCAGCTCAGCCCTGGCCCAGTCTCCCGCCGCCTTCATCGACGACGCCTCGGCCAAGGGCATGGCCGATATCGAGGCCAGCCGCCAGGCGCACCAGCAAACCTCTTCCAGGGCCGTCAAGGAATACACCATCCAGGTCATCAATGACCGCACCACGGCCAACCAGCACCTGGCCAAGATTGCCAAGCGACTGGACTTGCCGGTGACTCCGCGTGAGCAGGTGATGAGCAAGGCCAAGGCCCTGGTCCCGGTCGTCGCCGAGGGCGAGGACTTCGACCGTGCCTATGCCGCGAACCAGATCCGCAGTACCGAGGAAGCGATCCGCCAGATCCGCCAGCAGGCCCAGGACAGCCAACTGCCGGAACTCAAGGCCTTTGCCGAGGAAACCCTGCCCAAGCTGGAGAACCACTTACAGTTGGCCAAGGCCCTGCAGGCCGGTCGCCTTCCCGACTATCAGGAAGGATGAGGGCAGCGCGCCCGTCCGGCATAGGGTGGGCGCTGCGTCCTGTTGTGGTTACACGTCGGAACATTCCTTCGCAGAATAAAACAGGATTGTGCTGGAGCCTCGTGGGCTGCGGGCTTAACGTGGCCGGGATGTGGCGCCGCCCGGCGTCACGAGGTTCAAGGAGACAGCGCATGACGCATGCAGGGGCTTCGGTCATCGACCTGTACCACCAGGCGGAAGACTATTTCTTCGTATCCATTTCCCAGTTCTATCGGCGTTTCGGTCCGGACCTGGGTGCCTATTGCACCGGCGTCGAGGCCAGCAGCCTGAACCTGCTGATCATGCGCGGCCTGGGCGTCGATAGTGCCGCGCAGTTGGCCGAAGGCGTGGCCTTCTTGCAGCGTACCGACATGCCGTTCTGCGTGGTGGTGCCCGAAGAGCATGTGTCCCGCGTCAGCGAGCAATTGCGCGAGCAGCGCCTGCAGCCGGCGGACCGCACCACCTGCATGGTCCTGGACCTGGCTGCCTATGCAGCGCCACCGGCCATGCAAGGGCTGGCGGATGTGCGCGGCACCGATGACTGCCTGGAGGATTGGGGCGTGCCGGTGCAAAGCGCATTCGCCTCCAGTGGTGGCGGGATCGAGCAGTACCTGGCCCGGCATCGGGCGGCGGCAGAGGCTGGCCGGAACCTGCGCCACTTCGTGCTGTACGTCGACCAGCGCCCGGTGAGTGCCCTGACCTTGTCGATGGGACCGGGCGTGGCTCGGCTGGACGATATCGGCACCCTGCAAGAGTGCCAAGGGCGGGGCTATGCCACCGCGCTGATCCACTCGGTACTGCCTATCGCCAAGCGGGAAGGGGCCGGGATCTGCGTATTGGAAGCGTCCCTCGACGGCCTGTCGATCTATCGCAAGGTGGGGTTCCGGCGCCTGTTCGACTACCGCACCTTCTGCGAGGAATGAAATCCTGCCAGCCGCCGGCGGGCAGGGCCTGGAGAGTGGCCGTCAGCGTCCGGCATTGAGTCGGAACTGGCGCGGGCTCAGGCCGGTCAGCGCCTTGAACTGCCGGCTGAAGGCGCTGTGGTCGGTATAGCCGCATTGCAGCGCCACTTCGGTGATGGGTTCTTCGGTGACCAGCAGGCGCGAGGCGTGCTCCAGGCGGGCCTTGTGGATCATCTGGCGTGGCGTGAGGTGGAAGATGCGCTTGCAGTAGCGCTCCAGCTGGGCGATGGACAAGTTGGCGATGCGGGTCAGGTCTTCGAGGCGGATGGCTTCGCTGTAGTGTTCGCGGATATGCCGGTCCACCGCCGCCAGGCGTTCATAGGCCGGGTGGGTGTCGCGGGCGGCCTGCAGGTCCAGGGAGATGCCGGCCATGCCGATGATCTGCCCATCACGCCCGTGCAGCGGCAGCTTATGGGTCAGGCACCAGCCGGGTTCGCGGCTGCCGTACAGGTGCAGTTCCAGCTGGCCCTTGATGGTGATGCCCTGGCGCAGAACCCGTTGGTCCTGTTCGGTGTAGACCGGCCCGAGCATCTCGGGGAAGACCTCGGCGGAGGTCTTGCCCAACAGTGGCCGGATGTTCTTGAAGCCACAACGCTGGGCCAGGGTCAGGTTGGCGCTCAGGTAGCGCGCGTGCAGGTCCTTGATGAAGAACACCACGTTGGGCACGCAGTCGAGCAGGGGCGTGATCAGTTCCATGCTGGCCAGCAGGCCGTCGATATCCCGGGGGCGCTGGGCGGCAATGGCCTGGGGCAGTTGGTTGAGCTGTGCGCTATCGATCATCGTCGTTCTCTCTCCGGGGCTCGGTGGAGCCTTGATCGAGCCAGGGAGCATGCCAGTGCGGGCCTGGCCCAGCCGGGAAGGTGGCCCGGCCGGCGGTCCTCAGGTACCGGAATGCTGTTGTTCAGCGTCCTGCATCAGGGTGGCGATCCGTGCCGGCACCAAGGGTGCCCGTGGTGGTGTGGCGCTCCAGCCAAACAGCTGCTGGGCGGCGTTGGCGCAGACCCGGCCTTGGCAGGCTCCCATGCCGCAGCGGCTTTGCAGCTTGGCGGTGGTCCAGTCAGGGGCCGCGGCCACCGCGGCGTAGGGGACATCCTCGCAGCAGCACAGCAGGGTATCAGGCCGGGCCAGCTCCAGGACCTGCGTGCGCAAGGCGAAGTGTTTCCGCAGTTGACCGGCAAAGCGCTGCCAGCGCTGCCTCTGGCGTGCCAGGCTGGCGACCCGATCGGTCTGTCCGGTGGCCATGCAGCCGGCGATCTCGCCTTCGACCAGGGCCAGTTCGCTGCCACCGATGCCGGTGCATTCGCCGGCAGCGTAGACGTGGGGCAGGCTGCTGCGCTGTTCGGCATCGACGGCGATCGCGCCTTGTTCCAGGCGACAGCCCAGGTGGCTGGCCAGGCGAGTGTTGGGTACCAGGCCGAAACCGCAGGCCAGGTAGTCGCAGGCGATCTCCTCGACGCGTCGGCCCACGCGGATGCGCACGGCTTCCAGGTGTTGGTCTCCGAGCGCTTCCACCACGTGGGCGTTGCCTCGATAGGCCGGGGTCGCCAGGCGCAAGGCCTGGGCCAGCTTGTTGGGCCAGCGCCACAGCTGGCTGCTGAAGCCCAGGAGGGCGCCTGTCGAAGCCTGTTCCAGTACCCGGGTCACTCGGGCCCCGGCCTGGCGAGCGGTGGCGGCACTGGCCAGCAGCAACGGTCCGCTGCCGGCGATCACTACTGAGCGCCCGGCCAGTTGCAGGCCATTCTTCAGGAGCGCCTGCAGGCCTCCGGCACCGGTGACGCCGGGCAGGGTCCAGCCGGGAAACGGCAGCAGCAGTTCCTGGGCCCCGCAGCACAGGATCAACTGTTCGTACTCCACCTGCCAGGCTTGCCGGGCATCTTCCAGCAGTAGGCGGCGCGGGCCCAGGGCACCGACGATGCGGGTGGCGCCCAGGTAGCGCACTGTCGGATGTTGCAAGGCCTCGAAGCGCTCGGCCTGGGCGGCGCTCGGTGGATGGTCCGGGCCGTTGCGCCAGATCTGGCCGCCAGGGCGCGGGTTGTCGTCCACCACCAGGATCGAACGGGCGTTGCGGCTTGCGGCCCTGGCCGCCGCGAGGCCTGCCGGGCCGCTGCCGACGATCAGTACTTGGCATTGCAGGCGTGGGGCGGTCATTGGCTGCGCTCCACCTGCATGCCGTCGCGGCACAAGGTTTGGCAGGCCAGTTGGCGGTGGCCATCGATGGTCATCCGGCATTCGTGGCAGATACCCATGCCGCAGAAGGGGGCCCGAGGCCGGCCAGTGCAGGACGTACGGGTGCGCAGGTCGCCGCTGGCGGCCAGCGCGGCGGCGACGCTGATGCCTGGGCGCACCTGCAATGGCTGCTGGTCCAGGTAGATGATCATGGGGTCTCTCCAGTCAGGGCGGCGAAACGCCCGGGCAGATAGGGGCGTGGATCGATCGCCGGGCGTTCGCCAAGCAGCAGGTCCGCCAACAGTCGGGCACTGCCAGGGGCGATGGTCACTCCCAGGCCTTCATGTCCGACCGCCAGCCACAAGCCGGGTTGGCGTGGGTGCTCGCCGAGGATCGGCAGGCCATCGGGAGTGGCGGCACGAAAGCCGGTCCAGGCGCGGATGCCGTTGAGCTGCGCCAGGTCCGGCAGGTAGTCCACGGCACGACGCAGCATCGTCGCCAATACCTGCGGGTCGGCCTCTGGATCGAGGATGTCGAACTGGCGGGACGAGCCGATCAGCAACTGGCCGGTGGGACGCGGCTGGACGTTGAACGCCACCGAGGCGCCGTCGCTGGCATGGGCGCTGGCGGCATATCCCAGTTCCACCAGCTGATGGCCGACCTGGCGTGGATAGCGGTCGGTGATCAGCAGGTGGCCCTTCTTCGCCCGCAAGGGCAGTGGCGGTAGCAGGCTGCGGGCGCCCAGGCCGTTGGCCAGCAACACCCTGGGAGCACGCAGCAGGCGGCCGTCGTCGAGCTCCAGTTGGTCCCCGGCAAGACTCCGTACATGGGTACGCAGGTGCTTGATTCGCGGATGGCTGTCCAGCAACCACTGGGCGGTGGCGGGAGCGTAGAGGATGCCGTCGCCGGGGACTTTCAGCGCACCGCCCAGCCCCTTGCGCAGCATGGGTTCCAGCGCCGCCAGTTGCTGGCCGTCGAGCATCTGCGTGGCCACCCCATGCTCGGCCAGGATGCCTTGCTTGGCCCGTGCCAGGTCCATCTCGCCGGCATCGGCGGCCAGCCACAGGGTGCCGCAGCCACGATAGGCACAGGCCTCGGGCAGGCGTTCGCGCAAGCGTCGCCAGAGCTCCAGGGAGTAGTGACTCAGGGCCAGTTCCGCCGGGTTATCATCCATGACCACCAGGTGGCCCATGCCCGCACCGGTGGCGCCGCCTGCGGCATCGTCCAGCACCAGGACCTGCAGGTCACGCCGGGCCAGTTCGTGGGCGCAGGCGGCGCCGATGATCCCGGCGCCAACCACTATCACATCGGCGGTGGGCGCCTGGCTCACGAACCGATGCCCCAGGCGAACGGATCGCTGTCGTCCAGCAGCAGGGTGGCTTCGGCGCTGATGTGGGCGCTGCCCCGCAGGATCGGGATGATCTGTTCGCCGGCGGTTTCGTAGTAGGCGCTGAACTGGCTGCCGATGACGCTGGCCTGGCGCCAGATCTGGCCCGGGGCGAGCTTGCCGTCCGCCGCCAGGCACGCTAGCTTGGCGCTGGTGCCGGTGCCGCAGGGCGAACGATCGTAGGCCTTGCCGGGGCACAGCACGAAGTTGCGACTGTCGGCCTGGGAATCGTCGGCGAACAGTTCGATATGGTCGATGACTCCGCCCTGGGCCCCGGTGATGCCGTTGGCCTCAAGAGCCTGGCGCACGTTCCAGGTGTATTGGGTCAGGGCCTCGACGTTGTCCAGGGCGATGCGCTGGCCATGCTCGCTGATCAGGAAGAACCAGTTGCCGCCCCAGGCGATATCGCCGTGCACCAGGCCCACGCCGGGGACTTGCACGGCCACCTGGTGGCGGTAGCGGTAGGCGGGCACGTTGCGCACGCTCACCGAGAGGTCGTCGTGCAAGGTGGCCTCCACCGTGCCCACCGGAGTCTCGATACGGTGCACGCCGCAGTCGATCCGTCCCAGGTGGTAGAGCGAGCGCACCAGGCCGATGGTGCCGTGGCCGCACATGCCCAGGTAGCCGCTGTTGTTGAAGAAGATCACACCGGCACAGGCGTCGGGCGCCTGCGGCTCGCAGAGCAGGGCCCCGACCAGCACATCGCTACCCCGGGGCTCGAGGACGCAGGCGCGGCGCCATGGGTCGTGCTGATCGCGCAGGATCTGCAGGCGTTCGGCCATGGAACCTTGGCCAAGCCCTGGGAAACCATCGATGACCAGGCGAGTGGGCTCGCCGCCGGTGTGGGAGTCGATCACGGAAATTCTGTTCATGGCAGCACCTGATGAAAAAGAGCTACAGAGTGGGCCAGGGGAGGGCTGCGCCGCTTGTGGGTTTTCGCTGCTTGCGATGACGAAATCAGCATAGTTACGAGTGCCGGGAGAGAGCCCTGGAGGTACTCGGCCCTGGCGGCTGGCAGCAGGAAAAATGGCGCAGCGCTGCATCTGATGGTGCTGGAGAGGAATGGAAAAGTGTGCCGATTTCGTCTATTTCGCGGAGGAAAACCCTCAAGCTGCCACGAGGATAAAAAGCGACTCTGGTTTTTGTTTCCAGCCCTGATCGGCTGGGACGATTTCATATAAGGAAAAGACCATGAGCCGTACAGCCTTCAGTCACAGCGGTGCCTTGCCCACCGCACCTACTGTGTTCGAAGCCCGTTCATTCCTTGATCCGCAGGCCCCTGGCGAGCTGTCGCCAGGCCTGCCGGATCCCTCGGTTGCAACCCTCCCAGGCACCGGCTGCTGAAGGCTGCCGGCCCCGCGACTCAAGGACCACGACACGCGATGAACGCCGATGGCTCCCTCGGCGTGACATCCGATCTGCCTATTCCAATAACCCATAAAGGCGCGCCTCCATGTCAGGCAAAGGTAAATTCAAGAAACAACTCTCTCTGGTGGACCTGACCTTCATCGGTCTGGGTGCGATCTTCGGTTCCGGCTGGTTGTTCGCTGCCAGCCACGTCTCGGCGATCGCCGGGCCGGCGGGGATCTTCTCCTGGCTGCTGGGCGGTTTCGCCGTACTGCTGCTGGGTATCGTCTATTGCGAGCTGGGGGCGGCCCTGCCCCGTGCCGGCGGCGTGGTGCGCTACCCGGTGTTCTCCCATGGCCCGTTGCTGGGCTACCTGATGGGCTTCATCACCCTGATCGCCTTCTCCAGCCTGGTGGCGATCGAAGTGGTGGCGGCCCGGCAATATGCTGCGGCCTGGTTCCCCAGCCTGACCCATGAAGGCAGCAGCAATCCGACGCTCATCGGCTGGTTGGTGCAGTTCGCGCTGCTGTGCCTGTTCTTCTGGCTCAACTACAACAGCGTCAAGACCTTCGCCAAATCCAACAACTTCATCAGCCTGTTCAAGTTCATCGTGCCGTTGCTGGTGATCGGGGTGTTGTTCACCTTCTTCAAGCCCGACAACTTCCACGTCCAGGGCTTTGCCCCGTTCGGCATGTCGGGGATCGAGATGGCGGTTTCGGCCGGTGGCATCATCTTCGCCTACCTGGGCCTGACGCCGATCATCTCGGTGGCCAGTGAAGTGCGCAATCCGCAGCGCACCATTCCCATTGCCCTGATCCTTTCTGTGCTGCTCTCGACCTTGATCTACGGCCTGTTGCAACTGGCCTTCCTGGGCAGCATTCCCACCGAAATGCTGGCCAACGGCTGGAGCGGCATCAGCAAGGAGTTTTCCCTGCCATACCGCGATATCGCCCTGACCCTCGGAGTGGGCTGGCTGGCCTACCTGGTGGTGGCCGATGCGGTGATCTCCCCCAGTGGCTGCGGCAACATCTACATGAACGCCACGCCGCGAGTGGTCTATGGCTGGGCTCGCACCGGCACCTTCTTCAAGATCTTCACCCGCATCGACGAACAATCCGGCATCCCGCGCCCGGCGCTGTGGCTGACCTTCGGCCTGTCGGTGTTCTGGACCCTGCCGTTCCCGTCCTGGGAGGCCTTGATCAACGTGGTGTCCGCGGCGCTGGTACTGAGCTACGCGGTGGCGCCCATCACCGTCGCCGCCTTGCGCAAGAGCGCTCCGGAGCTGGCACGGCCCTTCCGGGTCAAGGGTTTTGCGTTGCTGGGGCCGGTGTCCTTCGTGATCGCCGCGCTGATCGTCTACTGGTCAGGCTGGGGGACGGTGTCCTGGCTGCTGGGGCTGCAGATCCTGATGTTCGTGATCTACCTGCTGTGCAAGCGCCTGGTGCCCACCGACCACCTGAGCCTGGGCGAACAGGTACGTTCTTCCCTGTGGCTGATCGCTTTCTACGCGTTGACCATCGGCATTTCCTACCTGGGCAGCTTTGGCGGGATCGGCGTCCTGGCCCATCCGTTCGACACTCTGACGGTCACGCTCATGGCCCTGTGCATCTACTACTGGGGAGCCAACACCGGAGTGCCCAGCGCCAAGCTGGCATTGGATGGCGATGAGTCGGAGTGACAGGCTCGACCTGATCCTGGGCGAGGTGAACTGATCGCCCGGGAGCCTGGATTCAGGTGAGGCACGAAAAAGGCCGGCGTCACGAGCATGTGCAGCCGGCCTTCGTGTATTCAGGGGATCAGAAGCGGACGTTGGCCGCCAGCTCTGCGCAACGCCCAGGGGCGACGATGGCGAACATGCCGACGTGGGACGCGTCGTAGTAGGTCTCGTCGGTGAGGTTGAGCAGGTTGAGTTGCAGGTCCAGGTTACGGTTCACCCGATAGGCCAGCATGGCGTCGTAGCGCCAATAGGAATCGAGGCTGCGGGTGTTGGCGTCGTCGGTGTAGCGCTTGTCCACGTAGTTGGCCCCGGCCCCGACCTTCCAGCGATCGGTGAGGCTGTAGGTGGTCCAGGCCGAACCGCTGTTGGGGGCGATGAACTTGGCGCGATTGCCGTCGAAGTTGGTGTTCCTGCCTGAGGCGTACTTGACCGTCCTGGCGTCCAGATAGGTATAGCCTGCCATCACTTCCCACTGGTCCGTGAGATGGCCGGTGGCGCCCACCTCAAAACCCTTGACCTCGACATTGCCATCCAGGGTCACTTCGTTGCTGATCGGGTCGTAGGTCCGGGCGTTGGACTTTTCGGTCTTGAAAACGGCGGCCGTCAGGGCCAGGCGCTGATCGAGCAGGTCCCACTTGGTACCCAGTTCGATGCTGCGGCTCTTTTCCGGATCCAGGTTGCTCAAGCGCCCGCCGGCGGCGCCATCGGCTCCTCCCGATTGGCCTGCGGTTTCCCCTGATGGGTTGAACGAGGTGCCGTAGGACAAGTAGATGCTGGCGTAGGGCAGGGGCTTGAAGACGATACCGCCCTGGTAGGTCCAGATGTTGCTGCGATTGCTCTGCACGGCGTCCCGGACGTGGTAGCTATCGAAGCGTGCGCCAAGGTTCAGGTCCCACTGCTCGTGCAGGGCCAGGGTGTCTATCACGTACAGGGCGCGGTTGTTGTGCCGGGTGACGTCGTGGTTGCCATTGCCTCGTGCTACCGGGGCATGGGGATCGCGGGGGTTGGGAGTGTGCAGGTCGCCTGGGTCGGAGCCTCGCCGGGAGGGCGAGTAGCGGTTCTTCACATCGATCCGCTCGCGGGAGAATTCCAGGCCCGCGCTGTAGCTGTGGCCGATGGGACCGGTGTCGAATTTACCGAAGATGTCGGTCTGGTTGATCAACGAAGTGTTGACCACGTTCCTGCCACGAGCCGGACCGCGCATCACCACACCGGCCAGTTCATTGCCGATGGAGTCCGTATCGGTGCCGAACGTCGGCCGGCTCATGATGTAGTCCTGCATGCTGCGCCCTTGCCGTGTGGTGTTGCGCAGGGTCAGCTGGTCGTTGAGGTCGTGTTCCAGTTGCAGGGTGGCGATATCGGCGGAGGTCTTGCGGAAGTCGCGCTTGGCAAAGCCGTAGAAGTTGTCCCGATCGACCTTGACCGGCTTGCCCGTGATGGCCGACACCGGATGTCCCTGGTCGGGGATATCGTCGCTCTGCATGTGGTAGTAGCTCAGCGTGCCACGGGTATCGGTGTCCAGGCCGAAGGAAAAACTCGGCGCCAGGCCCCAACGGGTGACTTCCACATCATCGCGCCCGGGAGTATCTGCTTCGTGTTTCATGGCGTTCAGCCGCAGGGCCATGTTTTGTTCGGGCAGGTACTGGTTGAGGTCGAGGGTGCTGCGCCGCAGGCGGTCGGAGCCCAGGGTCAGGCTGGCGGACGTGAAGGACTCGCGCTTTGGAGTCTTGCTGATGAGGTTGATGCTGCCGCCGGTGGAGCCGCGCCCGGAGTAGACCGAGCCTGGTCCCTTGAGGATTTCGATCTGCTCGATGTTGAAGGCCTCGTGGGTCATGCGTCCAACATCGCGAATGCCATCGATCATGATGTCGGTGCTGGCCTCGAAGCCTCTGATGAAAGGGCGATCGCCCAGTGGCGTACCACCTTCGCCGGCGCCGAAGGTGATGCCGGGTGTCGTTCGCAGTGCGTCGGCCAGGGTCGATACCGCGCGTTCCTGCATCAGGGTTTCGGTGATGATGGTCACCGACTTCGGGGTTTCACGCAGCGGTGCGGTGAACTTCACCGATTCGGAAGTTTCACGCTTGTATCCGGGTTCGCGCTCGCCCCTGACATGGGTGGTATCGAGAGTGACGGCTGCGGCATCGGATGAGTGGCCGGGGTTTTGCGTGGCGACTGCCAGGCCGGCCTCACCGAATGCCAGCAGGCCAAGGGATGTGGGCAGCAGCTTCCATGGATGTGGGCGGTTGGGGTTGGACATTGAGATTGCACCTCCTGTTTATTTGGAAGTGATTCTCAATTGCGATCATGTGTCATTCAATCAGAAGGCTCTGAACGATCAGGTCCAAAGGTGTCGGCGCGCCAGGTAGCGGCCTTGGCAGGTGGGTTTGCTGTCGCAGTGATTCTCTTTTGCCTGGCGCTGCGGTTTCATGGGCAACCTTCAACCACGAAAACGAGCCATGGAACTGCATTTCGAAACCCCCAACCTGCTGTTGCGACCCCGGACCCTCGAGCACTTCGAAGCCTGCCTGCGAATGGACCAGGATCCGCAGGTCACGCAATTCATCCCTGGAGCCTGGGACGGTGGGCAATGGCACCGGGATTTCCTGCGAGGGCGGATGTCCCGGGATTTCGGCGAGCGTTGCGGTTACTGGGCGATTTTTGCCAGGCAAGAACCGGAAGAGTTCCTTGGCTGGGTCTCGTTCATTCCGTTCGAGGCCGTGGGGCCGGAGCTGGAGATGGGCTGGCGCCTGATGCGTCGGGCCTGGGGACGTGGAGTGGCCTCCGAGGCCGCTAGGCGCATCGTCGAGCATGCCTTCGCCGACCCGTCCATCGACCGGCTGGTGGCCGACGCCCATGTGGACAACGCCGCGTCGCTGGCGGTGGCTCGCAAGATCGGTTTTCGGGTCAGCCACGATGGCGAGTTCGAAGGAGTGCCCAGCCGCTTCCTGGAAATGACCCGCGAAGACTTTCAGCGGCACCAGGCCGAAAGCCGCTCCCCGGCTATTCGCTGACAGCGCGGGCGAGGTGCCGGATCCCGGCGCCTCGCCTGGCACTCACAGATGGCCACCGACCCACCACAGCACCAGGAAGGCGATGCCGGCGGCCAGGGCCGAGAGCTGGAATAGATTGATCAGCCACTTCAGGCCGAGGGGGAAGTGGCGATAGTCGCGCACGCTCATTCCACCGTTGCGCAAGAACAGGTGGGGCATGGCGAACATGCCGCCAATGCACAGCAACATGAAGAAGCGGCTCAGGGGATCCTTGCCCAGCAGCGGCATGCGGATGGCGATGACCCGGCACCGCGACAGGTGCCTGACCATGTCATCGAGCCTGAAATAGCCCAGGTAGATCTGGATCGCCAGGGAAACCAGCGCGGACACGACCACCAGTACCCAACCGGCGGTATAGATATCTTCGGCATTGCACATAGCTGTTCAGTGACCTCCTCAAGCCTCGCGCCTTGGCGTTCGGCGTAGCGCTCCTCCAGTGGGCCCTGCACGCAGGGCAGCCGAGCACCATACCATCCCCGGAGCGGCGTTGGTCATGCCCGACGACTCTGTGCCGGCCGTTGGGCGAGGGGAGACAAGGGCTAGAGCTTGGCGCAACGCTCCACGTCGGCCTGGGTGGTGACCTGGGTCTGGATGCCCAGGCGGTACTTGCAGTAGTCGATGATCATCTGTCGTTGTTCGCCGGTGAGCTTCTCCACCTTGCGGTAGTCACCATCATTGGCGTGGATGTTGAAGAACTCCAGGCGCAGGCTTGGCGAGTGCTTGATGAACCAGCGGGTATGGGTCTCGGCTTCCTCCAGTTCGGTGTAGTAGCCGACGTTGAGCAGGACCAGCAGGGCGAGGAACAACAGCACGAGAAATTTTTTCACAGGCGACGCCTTCCATGGATGGGCACCTTGGTGCCGGGGCGGCAATGCTCCCGGGGCAGGCCTCGCTTGGCAAGCCCTACTGGAGCACGGTTCCTGTCATTAATTGTCACGAATGCTCCGGACAGGTTCAGCTGGCAGACAGGTGCAGGCTGCTAAAAAACTCCACGCCCGGCAGGAGCTGGGCAGTGACAGGGGGCAAACAGGCCGGGACCAGGTCCCGGCCTTTCCCTGCAATAGCGACACAAGCAGTAGCGAAGCAAGCGATCCTCGGATCGTTTTTTTTTGCCCGCGGTCAGCGTCAGGATCGGCAGTGCGCCAGGACCGGGAAATTGCGCGGGCATCCGCGCCCTCGGGAGCGCAAGCTCTGGCACGGTTCTTTGCGGCCGATGCTGCCGGGGCGTTGGGTGACCGTTCGTCCGACGGATGGAATTGGCAAGCACTAGTCACTACGGCATGCTGTCGACGGATATCGTAGTGCCACTACTTGGTCGTAGGGCAATTCTCCGGATGTTGTACTCCCCCCTTCGCTACTGAGATAGGTTTTTTGATGATGGTGTTGATCCTGTCCGAGTCGCGGCATGCCGGATAAGGCATTGGCCGAGGAGCAGCGCCTGGCCGCCTTGTATGCCCTCGAGCTGCTGGATACGGCCCGCTGCGAAAGCTTCGATCGCATCTGCCGCCTGGCCGCGCAGTTCTTCAAGGTCCCCACGGCGTTGATCACCCTGGTGGATCGTGATCGGCAGTGGTTCAAGTCGCGGGTGGGTTTTGCCGTCGAGCAGACGCCGATCGATCAGTCGTTCTGCGCCTACACGATCAAGTCCGGTGAGGTGTTCGAAGTTCAGGACGCTCGCCAGGATGTGCGTTTCCATGCCAATCCGCTGGTGACCGAGGGCCCGGGCATAGGTTTTTATGCCGGGGCGCCCTTGATCACCTCCACGGGGCACGCCATCGGCAGCCTGTGCGTCATCGACAAGCATCCGCAGCGGCTCGATGCCGCCGAACGCCAGCAATTGCGCGACCTGGCATCTTTGGTGATGGAGCAGATCGAGCAACGCCAGCGCCAGACCCGCCGTGATCCGGTCAGTGGCCTGCCCAACCGCGAGCAGTTCCAGTGCGACCTGCACGACCTGGCGGACGAACACCCCGGGGAGCGACGGGTGCTGGTGCTGGTGGATGCGGTGGACATGGCCGTGGCCCATGAGTTGACCCTGGCCCTGGGCATGGCGCCGTTCGAGATCATCGTGCGTTTTCTTGCCCAGCAGTTGCTCGCCTACCTTGGACGGCATGTGCGGGTCTATCACGTCTCGGCCAAGCGCTTCGGCTTCCTGCTGCCGGCCGCACCTGGGGTCGAGCGCTTGCTGGAGGGCCTGGTGCGCCGCCTGCGCCGCCAGCCGCCGGGCCTGGAGTTGCCGATGGTCCCCGGAGTGTGCGCGGGCATGGTGGAGTTTTCCACGGACCATGATGCCGTGCCGGACGTGTTGCGCAAGGCCATGTTCGCCCTGGAGCTGGCTGCCCTGGAGCGCTGTACCTGGGCGCCCTACGACCTGGTGCGCGACCAGGCCTACCGGCGTGCCTTCAACTTGGCCGCGGACATCGGCGAAGCTCTGGACACCGGGCAGATCTACCTGATGTTCCAGCCGCGCTTCGCCCTGCCCGATGGCGCCCAGGTCAGTGCCGAGGCGCTGATCCGCTGGGACCATCCCTGGCTGGGGCCGATTTCCCCTGCGGAGTTCATTCCGGTGATGGAGCGCAATGCCCAGATCCACCAGGTGACCCACTGGCTGATCGATGCGGTGTTGCACAAGCTGCACCTATGGAGCGCCAGTGATGTGCAACGCTTGTCGATCAACCTGTCACCCCAGGATTTCGAGGACCAGGATATCGCCGATGTGTTGCGCGATGCCTGCCTGCGCCACCGCATCAATCCGCGACGCCTGGAAGTGGAGATCACCGAAGGCGCCTGGTTGCGCTCCAACCCGAAAGTGCTGGAGCAGTTGAGCAAGATTCGCGCCCTGGGCATGGATGTGGCCATCGACGATTTTGGTACCGGCTACAGCAATTTCGCTTATCTGCACCAGATTCCGGCCAATGTGGTGAAGCTCGACAAATCCATGGTCACCGACCTTGAGAGCAGCGCCCAGCACCAGAAGATCACCCGCTCGGTGATCGCCCTGGCTCGCGAACTTGGCTACCGCACCGTGGCCGAGGGCATCGAGAGCTTCAAGTGCTTGCAGATGTTGCGGTCCTTCGGCTGTGACGAGGCCCAGGGCTACTTCCTGGCCCGGCCCATGGCCCAGGATAAATTCCTGGCCCGTAGCGAAGCGCAGCGTTTTCCGCTGCAGGGTGGCTTCTAGGGCCGCAAGCCGTTGTTTGAGCCCCGTTGCCATCGGGCGTTTAACCTTTCTATACAAAATCCCCACACTTGGAGATGAACGGCCCTGGGGCGCTCGTTAGGCTGGGGACGGCAGGTCTCCTGATACCAGGAGGACGCTGCCGTCTCATTTCCGATCCGAATGACCAAGGGATTGCTCGATGATGAAGTTCGTCAGAGTCATGGCGAGTTGCGGTGTAGTGATTCTCAGCCTGGCCAGTTGCAGCAATGCCGCGCTGGAGCAGCCATATGCGCGGCGCTGCGAGTTGCCGGCGGCGGGCCTGCAGGCCAGGCAGGTGCCGGCGCCCAGTGGCGCCTGGTGCGTGGGCAAGGCTGCTTTCGCCTTGCGCGATCCAGCGCGTGCGGAGACCTTTTCCAAGGTCGCCGGCGCCCGCCGCGAGCTGGCATTGAAAGTCTGGTATCCGATCGTTGCACCTGCCGGCAGGCTGCCCCGTGCCGAGTACGCCGAACCCGAGGCCCTGGCCGCGATGCAAGCCGGAAGTGCGGTGGAGGTCGCCAGTCATTCGGCGGCCGGAGCCAGGATGGAAAAGCACCGCCAGTATCCGGTGCTGCTGTTTTCTCCCGGCTTGGGAGCAGTGGCCGAGCTCTACAGCGGCCTGCTGGAAGACTTGGCCAGCCGTGGCTACGTGGTGGTAGCCATCAATCACCCCTACATTTCCGGGGTCACGGTGCTGCCGGGAGGCCGGGTGGTCCCGGTCCTGGACGTGCTCGAGCAGGACGAGGAACAACTCGCGGCCGCCGCGCCTTCGGTGGTGGCGGACCTGCGCAGTACCCTCGATTGGCTGCAGCTGCGTAACCAGGAGCCGGAGCACCTGCTAGGCGGACACCTGGACCTCGAGCACGTCGCAGCCCTGGGCCATTCCTTCGGCGGTTCGGCTGCCTTGCAGGCGACGCGCCTGGACCCGCGTCTGCGGGCGGCGGCCAACCTCGACGGCAGCATCCAGGGCGAGCTGGCCGGTCCCTGGAGCAAACCCATGCTGTTATATGCCGCTGGCCAGGACCCACGGGACGCCAGCATGGACACGGTGTGGGCAGCGCGTCGGGGGCCTGGGGCATACAAGGTGCTGGAGAATGCCGGGCACCATGACTTCACCGATGGGCGCTGGGTGCTCCCGGCGTCGGTCATCAAGGCCATGGGCGACGACTTCGGCAGTATCGATCGCGGCCTGGCGGTACGGACCTTGCGCCAGGTTCTGGGCGACTTCTTCGCCCGCTACCTGAGCCGTCCTTGAAGCGAGGTGAGCACAGGCATGGAAAGCCGGTCGCAAGGTTCGCCTCAGGTTTTTGCTTTGCTTGCTCCGTGTCGGGTTTTCAGTAGGTGCCGGTATGCATTATCGTGCGCCGCGCCCCTAGCCAGAGGGGCGATGCGACCCAGGCGAGGAATCATGGTCAAGGCGAGAGTGATAGGCACCACCATCGAGGCGATCCGCGCTGCCGAGGCGGCACTGGGGCGGGCCTTGCCCCGATCGTTCAGGGATTGGCTGCTGGAGCACAACGGCAAGGCGCTAGGTGCGCTGGAGGTGTTTCCGGTGTTCGATGCCCGTGATCCACGCAAGACCTGGGAGTCGATCGTGCGCCACTTCCAGGGCGGCTGGCAGGCTTGGCTGGACAACTTCGAGGGGCGAGCCGTGGAGTGCTCCAGCCTGCTGCCGTTCGCCCAATTCGGGACCGGCGATTACTACTGTTTCGACTATGCCTTGCTCGGCGATGCCGGCGAGCCGCGGGTGGTGCTGTGGTCCCATGAGACCGGCCGAACCTCTGCCGTTGCAGACAGCTATGGGGCCTTCCTGGTCATGATCGATCAGCCTGGCTAGCCGGCTGGCTCCGGGTGCGTTGCCGGGCCCTTCCTGGCGAGTTGTCGTGGCCAAAATCTACTGAGCGCAGATGGCTGAAGTCACTGCCCAGCTTCATCGCCCGAGCCTGGGTTCAAGCTTTAGTCAGCCTTGAGGGTTATTGCGAAACGTTCAGGGTCGACCCTGGCGAAGAATGCACGGCTGGCAGCTGGCTCACTGGCAAAAATCCCATAACCGCAATCGTCGTGGGGATAGATCACCAATCCGCTGTTCTCGAAAACAACAAAAATATGTCCGTGGAATCCAACGCTCAAGATGTTCTGCGCCAGGATTGCATGGCTCACCGCCAGGAAACCATCGAGATTTTCAGGTGACAGTTCGATGTTGCGTACCTGGAGTCTTGCCGGTGCGTCGTGGTAGTCGTAATCGACAAACTCAACAAAGCCCGAGCGATTGATGGCCCTGGCGTACAACTCTCGCGCTTCGCGTGCCCGATACCCCTTGCCACGCAATTGTCGCTGCGTATGGGAGGTGACGAGTGAGCTGCACACCGTCACTTTTTGCGAGTGCTGGCGGAGGTAGTCGAGGACCATGGAAGTGGCTTCCTCGGCACAGGCTCTTCGGTCATAGCCCTTCCTGGAGTGAAAGTAACCAGCCCAGCTCGGGAGTGCACAGTAGCTGCTGAAGTCGAGAAAACGTTGTGTGATGTTCACCAATGGCCTCGTCCAACCTGAGGTTGTTTCATCCATATACCCCAAGGCGTCGAGGGGAATCATCCAGTGGGTGAGCGCCAGCTTCAGCTGTTCTGCGCACCGTTCGCCGTCAAGTGCAGATCGAATTCACCCCGCCGGATTCCTGGACTGGATGATTGGCCAAGAAGGCTGGTTGGAAGCGGTTGCGGCTGGAGTTGCCAGACTGGAAAAACAAGATGGGTTCTTGTTTCAGTGGGTTATGCGAAGTTGGCGGATTGCCATGGAAAGGGAAGTGGAGCGGGTGAAGGGAATCGAACCCTCGTTATCAGCTTGGGAAGCTGGAGTAATGCCATTATACGACACCCGCTCGAACGGCTGACTTTGTACCAGATGTGGCCGTGGATTTGAAGTTTTTCTTTATTCGATCTGTACTTGCGTGCCCCTTCGATATTGCCAGGGCGCGCCACGCGCCCGCTATTCATGCGGTTCGAGGACGGTGGCGGCCTGTGGGAAATCCCATCAACTGGCACGCGCATGCTGGCCCAGGGCGTAGTGCGGGCGCGCCTGGTGCTCATGCTGGCCTGGCTTGAGGAAGCTCAGCAGGGCCCGGCGGCTGTCGCGACAGGCGGCCTTGTGCTCCATGTCGAGAAAGTGCCCGGTGGCCTGGATGGTGCTGAAGCTCGAATGCCGCACATGGTTGGCGAACAACTGGGCATCCTTGGCCGAGGTGTACTCATCCCATTCGCCATTGATGAACAATACCGGGACCTGGATGTTGCGCGCCGCCTTGACGTAGCACTGGCGATCGCCGTGCAGCATGTGGCTGATGTGGAAGTGCATCTGCCCGTACTCATGCTCGGCCAGGCTGCTCACATGGCGGTAGTTGAAGCGCTTGAACAGCGATGGCAGGTGCTTGCCTATGGTGTCGTTGACCAGATGGCCGACGCGATGGCGGTCAAGGCTGCCGAGATAGTCGACTCCACGCTCCAGGTAGTCGCGCATCGGATCGTTGATCACCGGCGAGAACGAACTGATCACCGCCTTTTCGATACGCCGTGGACGCTGGGACAACGCCTGCAGGGTCGCGGCCCCACCCCAGGAAAACGACAGCACATGCTCGGCGGCGAAGTGCTCGATGAGCTCCAGCAGGATCTGTCCCTCGATTTCCTTGGTCAGCATGCGCTCATGCCGGTTATGGACCTTGGAGCGACCTGCATAGGGCTGGTCGTAGAGCACCACGTTGAACTGCGGATGGAGGTTCTTCACGGTCTGGGCAAAGGACGCCGTGGTCGCCATCGAGCCATTGACCAGGACGATGGTCTTTTCTGCGGCCTCTGCGCGATAGAACTCCGTGTAAACCCGATACTGACCCTGTATATCCAGCACAGCGATTTCTGGCCTCATGTCATAAGACTCCTGGCAAGCGGGTATGCGCGCATACGATTGAGTGTGCACGGTCAATGTGACAGGTAGGCATACGCCTGGAATCGAAGCCCATGTCGATCCGGTAAGGCAGGTCGACGGGTGTTGTTATAGGCGGGCGGTTACCGGGGGGAATGCAGAGCTGGCAGGGCTCAGGCCGGTGGAAGACTTATTGGTTTTCTTTCGTAACTGGTCGGTCACTATTCGGCCGACGGACTGATTCAAGCAGGGCAATCCCGAACCTGCAAGTGCCGTTGGGTAAATTGTTCGACAGCTTCCGCCCAGTGGTCGTCCTGTACCCAGGCCTTCAGATCAGGGCGATCTCGGCAGCGCTGAGCGCCCGGTATGCACCAGGGGCCAGGCCCGCGTCGAGCACCAGCGGGCCCATACGCTCGCGATGCAGGCGCAGGACCTTGTTGTCGAAGTGGCCGAACATGCGCTTGACCTGGTGGTAGCGCCCTTCGACGATGCTCAGCCGGGCGCTGCGGGGGCCAAGGATGTGCAACTGGGCAGGCAGGGTGGTGAGGTCTTCGAAAGCGAAATACAGGCCGCGGGCGAAGGTCTCGACATATTCGGGGCCGATCTCCTGCTCGGTCTCCACGTAGTAGAGCTTGGGCAGCTTGGTCTGCGGTTGGGTCAGGCGCCGTGACCAGCTGCCGTCGTTGGTGATCAGCATCAGCCCGGTGGTGTTGTAGTCCAGGCGTCCGGCGATGTGCAGATCCTGTGGATCGGGCTCGTGGATCAGTTCGAGCACCGTCTTGTGCTCGGGGTCGCGAGTGGCGCTGACGCAGCCCATGGGCTTGTGCAGCATGAAGTAGCGCGCGGGCTTGCCGGCCTGGAGCACTTCATCATCCAGTTCCACTCGGCTGAACTCGCGGATTTCGACCCTGGGATCGCTGACCGCCTGGCCATCGATGCGCACCCGGCGCTGGGCCAGGAGCAGCCGAACCTGCTGGCGGTTGAAACGTGGCAGGTTGCTGAGGAAACGATCAAGGCGCATGGGACAGGGCAGCGGGCGGCAGTGGATGCGGGTTCATGGTCGGGGGGGCGCGCCTTCGCCGTGGCTCAGTTGCGCCTCGACCCCGGCGCAGCGCGGACACAGGCAGGACTGGTTGCGCAACTCCGGCGGCAGGGCTTGGATGATGGCCGGGTCGATGCTCACGCTGTAGCACCAGCAGGCCCGGCCGGCACTGCGTGGGTCAGCCAGGGTGCAGTCGTTGCGGGCGCCACAGGCGGGGCAGGACTCGGGTCGGTTCATGGTCGGGGCGAGAGCGGCTTGGTACGGGACGAAGGAGCGTGCAGGGTGTCTGCCGATGGCCGGCGGGTCAAGTCGGTGCTGACGGTTCGCCGGGTTTTTTCATCGGGCTGGTGAGAGGATACCGGTGGTCGCAGACATGTATCAATGTGTTGCATAAAACGCACTGAAAGGCGTTTTCACGGTCAGATATTTCGTCAATTGGCCATTTGCCGATTGTCGCCCGCCAGCGTCGCTGGTGTGGCTTCTTCGCGGTCCAGGAGGCCGCCATGTATCGTCGACTTCTGCTGATTGCCTTGCTGGGTTCCAGCCTCTCTGCGTGCGCGCCTTACTACGCCGGGGACTACTACGATTCGCAGATCTACAGCTCTCCGGCGCCGGCCTATTACTACGGTGGCGGTTCTTCCTATTACTACTCCACCGGGCGTGGTTACCACGCGCCGGGCTACTACCAGCCTGCGCCCCGGTATTACCAGCCGTCCCCGCGTTACTACCAGGCGCCGCGCGCGTTGTACCGGCCATATCCGGACCGGGGCTGGGGCGGGCATGACCGCCGCGGCAACTGGAACAACAATGGCGGCAGCCATGATTGGGGCGGCCATGGCCACCATGACCGTGGCGACCGTGGCCGGGGAGGGCGCGGCCACTGATCCACGGTTGTCGATTCTTTCCTGGGACTAACTAGTAGTCGGTGAGGTCCGCCAGTGGATGGCGGCCTTCCCAGACCTTGTGGAAGTGCGCCTGCACCACGGCCTCCGGCACTCCGTTGATGTCCGCCCAGTGCCAGTGTGGCCGCTGGTCCTTGTCGATCAGGCGCGCGCGTACCCCTTCGGCGAATTCCGGGTGGCGGCAACAGTTCAGGCTCAGGGTGTATTCCATCTGGAACACTTCGGCCAGGGACAGGTAGCGCGCCCGGCGGATCTGTTCCCAGACCAGGTGGGCGGTCAACGGGCAGCCTTCGCCCAGGGTCTTGGCCGCACGGCTGTAGAGGGTGTCCGGATGGTCGCGCAGCTGGCTGATGGCGCGCCAGGCGCAGGCCACGTCGCTGACATCCAGCCATTGGTCGATCTGTGGTCGGCGTGGCAGCCACTGGGCTTCGGGCAACTGCCCCAGGGATTCTTGCTGCAGGGCGCGGAACAGGCTGTTGAGCTGGCGCGGAGTCTGTTCCTGCCAGTTCAGTTGCAGCAGGCCCTCGATCAGTTCTTCTTGCTGTTCATCCAGCAGGAAACGGTCGGCGAGATCCAGGTCCAGGGCATCGCGGGCGTTGATGTGGGCGCCGGTGAGGCCGAGGAACAAGCCGAGCTTGCCGGGCATGCGCGAAAGGAACCAGCTGGCCCCCACGTCGGGATACAGGCCGATGCTGATTTCCGGCATCGCCAGGCGGCTGCTGGGGGTGACGATTCGGACTCCAGCCCCCTGCAACAGGCCCATGCCGCCGCCGAGCACATAACCATGCCCCCAGCAGATCAGCGGCTTGGGGTAGGTGTGCAGGCGATAGTCCAGGCGATATTCGGCGGCGAAGAAATGCCCGGCCAGGGCCGGCACCTCGCCCGGATGCGCCAGGCAGGCCTGGGCCAGGCTGCGAACCTCGCCCCCGGCGCAGAAGGCCTTGGCGCCGTTGCCGCGCAGCAGGACACAGGCCACTTGCGGATCCTTGGCCCAGGCTTCGAGACGCTCGGCCAGTTGCTGGATCATGGGCAGCGAGAGGGCATTGAGGGACTTTTCCGCGTCCAGGGTGGCGATGGCGATACGCGCGCCACCGGTGGCGGTGAGTTCTTCGACGTGCAGGTTCATCGTGACCTCGTGGCTAAACAAGAGCGGTCAGTATGATCGCTGTGGGGGAAAGTGCCGGTTATGTGTCAGATCAATTGACAAGCGAAGTCGGCTTTCCTAGGGTGCGGCCATTGTTTTTCTCGGGCATGGCCATGACTGCTGACGATCGTATCAAACTCGAACCGAGCTGGAAGGCGGCCCTGCGGGCCGAATTCGAACAGCCCTACATGAGCGAACTGCGGGAGTTCCTGCGCCAGGAACACGCTGCCGGCAAGGAGATCTATCCGCCCGGTCCGCTGATCTTCAACGCCTTGAACTCGACCCCGCTGGACAAGGTCAAGGTGGTGATCCTCGGCCAGGATCCCTACCACGGCCCGGGCCAGGCCCATGGCCTGTGCTTCTCGGTGCAACCCGGGGTCCCGGCGCCGCCTTCGCTGGTGAACATCTACAAGGAACTCAAGCGCGACCTGAATATCGATGCGCCCAACCATGGCTACCTGCAGAGCTGGGCCGAACAGGGTGTGCTGCTGCTCAACACCACCATGACCGTGGAGCGGGCCAACGCCGCCTCCCACGCGGGCAAGGGCTGGCAGTTCTTCACCGACCGGATCATCGAGGTGGTCAGCGAGCACCAGCCGCACCTGGTGTTCCTGTTGTGGGGCGCCCACGCCCAAAGCAAGCAGAAGCTGATCGATAGCACCAAGCACCTGGTGCTGACCTCGGTGCATCCATCGCCGCTGTCGGCTTATCGCGGCTTCCTCGGCTGCGGGCACTTCAGCCGTACCAACAAGTTCCTCGAGCAGAGCGGCGAGACCCCGATCAACTGGCGCCTGCCAGCGCTGTAGGCCAGCCCTGTGGTCGCTGCCCGACCCAGTCTGCGGCAGCGGCTACGGGCCCTTGTTCCAGTGGCGGAACAGGGGCTCGGCGAGAAACAGCACGAACAGCAAGCGCATCACCTGCATCGCCGTCACCAGCGGCACCGAGAGTTGCAGCACCTCTGCCGTCAGGCTCATTTCCGCGATTCCCCCCGGCATCATGCCCAAGGTCAGCGAGCGCAGGTCCAGCTGGGTCAGCAGGCTCAGGCACCAGGCCGCGAGGCCGGCGATCAGCATGCTCATGGCCGTACCCAGCAGGGTGCGCCCCATGAACGAAGGCGCCCGGCGAAAGAACTGACGGTTGAAGTGGCATCCCAGGCCGCTGCCGATCAACCACTGGCCCATCTGGCTGGCGCCATCGGGCAGGCCGGTGTGCAGGTTCCAGGCGATGCTGGCCACCGCGCTGAGCAGCAACGGGCCGAACAGCCACGGGTTGGGTTGGCGCAGCCGCTGCCAGAGCCAGGCCAGCAGCGCGCCGGCGGGGAACAGCATGGCCAGCCAGCGCCAGTCGACGCTGGCGCTGTGCAGCACCGGCGTCCCCTGGCCCAGGAGGTACTTGAACGCCGCCGGTACGCACAGCACCACCGCCAGCACCCGCAGGCTCTGCCCGGCCGCTACCCGGCTGAGCACCGCGCCGTTGCGTGCGCCGAGATTGACCATCTCCCCGGAGCCGCCGGGCATGCTGGAGAAGAACGCGGTGGCGCGGTCTTCACCGGTACGCCGCAGCAGCCAGACCGCCATTACGCTGGACAGGCTAGTGACCAGGGCACCGCAGAAAATCAGGCCGAAGTGGCTCATCACCTGGTCCATCACCGCCGGGGTGAAGTGCAGGCCGATGCCGATGCCCACTATCCATTGTCCGCACTTGCGTCCGCCGGGGATCTGCGCCAACTGCCAGGGCGTCAGGCAGCGCACCAGGATGATCGCCAGCAACGAGCCGACCATCCAGGGCAGGGGCCAGCCCACCAGGCTGGCGAGATAGCCGCCAGCCAGGCCCACCAGTGGCGTGCCCCACCATTGCCGCAAAGCGCCTTCAGACATCGGTCACCATGCGCTGGCGGGCCGAACGCTTGCGCCAGATACGCAGCAGCGGCAGGCACAGCATGCACGCCGTCAGTACCCAGACCCCGACCGTGATCGGGCTCGACCAGAGGATCTCCAGCGCGCCATTGGAGATCGACAGTGCACGACGCAGGTTCTGCTCCATCAAGCCGCCGAGGATGAAGCCCAGCAGCACCGGCGAGAGCGGGAAGTCGAGCTTGCGCAGGATGTAGCCGAAGATGCCGATGCCCACCATCAGGAACAGGTCGAAGGTGGTGGCGTGCACGGCATAGACGCCGATCGCGGTGATGATCGCGATGGCCGGCACCAGGGCCCAGTTCGGCACCGCGAGGATGCGGGTGAAGATGCGGATCATCGGGATGTTGAGGATCACCAGCATGATGTTGGCGATGAACAACGAGGCGATCAGGCCCCAGACGATGTCCGGCTGTTGCTGGAACAGCAGAGGCCCCGGCGTGATGTTGTACAGCGACAGGGCGCCGATCATCACCGCCGTGGTGCCCGAGCCCGGCACGCCCAGGGTCAGCATTGGCACCAGGGCGCCGCAGGCCGAGGCGCCGATCGCGGTTTCCGGAGCCGCCAGGCCGCGCTTGTCCCCCTGGCCGAAAGTGCCGCTGGCGCCAGCGATGCGTTTCTCGGTCATGTAGGCCACGGCACTGGCCAGGGTCGCCCCGGCCCCGGGCAGCACGCCCATGATGAAGCCCAGCAGGCCGCAACGGATGTTCACTGCCAATACCGAGGCCGCTTCCTTGAGGTTGAACAGCATGCGCCCAGTGGCCTTGACCGCTTCCTGGCCGCGGTGGGTCTTCTCCAGCAGCAGGAGTATCTCGCTGATGGAGAACAGGCCCAGCACCAGCACCACGAACTGGATGCCGTCGGCCAGGTGGATGTTGTCGCCGGTGAAGCGGTACACACCGCTGTTGGCATCGATCCCCACTGCCGACAGGAACAGCCCGATCAGCGCGGCGATGAAGGTCTTCAGCGGCTTGTCGCCGGCCATGCCGCCGAGGGCGACGATGGCGAACACCATCAGCACGAAATACTCCGCCGGGCCGAAGGCGATGGCCCACCGGGCCAGCAGCGGGGCGAACAGCACCATGCCGCAGGTGGCGATGAGGGCACCGATGAACGAGCTCCAGGCCGACAGCGACAAGGCCACGCCGGCCAGGCCCTGGCGAGCCATCGGATAACCGTCGAGGGTGGTCATCACCGTAGAGGCCTCGCCGGGGATGTTCAGCAGGATCGAACTGATTCGCCCGCCGTACTCGCAGCCCAGGTAGACCGCCGCCAGCAGGATCAGCGCCGACTCCGGCGGCAGTCCCAGGGCGAAGGCGATGGGAATCAGCAGCGCCACGCCGTTGATCGGGCCCAGGCCCGGCAGCAGGCCGACCACGGTGCCGATCAGGGTGCCGGTGAGGGCGGTGACCAGGTTGTACGGGCTCAGCGCGACGCCGAAGCCCTGGCCGAGATAGCTCAAGGTATCCATATCAATTCTCCAGAACGTCGAGCAGGCCCAGGGGCAGGGGTACGTCCATGACCCGATCGAACAGCCAGTACAGGCCGATGCTGAGCAGGCTGACGATCACCAGGCTGGGCAACCAGCGGCCGCCATACAGGCGGGCCATGGGGACGCCGACGAGGATCCCGGCGAGGATGAAGCCCAGGGGTTCGAAGGTGCCGGCCAGTACCAGCAGCAGGGCCACGCAGAGGGCGATCTTGACCAGGGTTTCATGGTCCAGCGGCGGTTCGTCTTCGCTGTGCTTGATCGGTGTCGGACGCACCAGCAGGTACAGCAGCGCCAGGCCCATCAGGCCGAGCATGAGTAGCGGAAAGGCCCTTGGGCCCACGGGTTCGTAGGAAAAGGCCGCCTGGTACGGCCAGGCCATCAGTGCCAGGCCAGCACAGGCCAGCAACAGCACCGAGGCGAATAGACGTTGAACGAGCATGGCTAACTCCCAGGTCCGACCCTCGCAGCGCGAGGGCCGGGCCGTCAGAATGGGGCGGTCACTGGATCAGGCCGAATTCCTTGGCCAGGGCCTTGTAGTCGGCCACCTGTTTCTTCACGTAGGTGTCCAGCTCCGTGCCGGTCATGGCGAAGGGGAACAGCTCGCGCTGGTCACGCAGCTTGGCGAACTCCTCGGAGGCCAGGAGCTTGTCGAAGGCGTTTTTCCACCAGGCGTATTCCTCGTCGCTGACCTTCGGCCCCAGATAGAAGCCGCGCACCACCGGCCAGACGATGTCATAGCCCTGTTCCTTGGCAGTGGGGATGTTCTTCATTTCCGGCTCGTCCAGGCGCTGCTCGGAAAACACCGCCAGCAAGCGCATGTCGCCGGCGAGGATGTGCGGCATGGAGTCGGAGATGTCGGTACTGCCCACTTGGATGTGCCCGCCCAGCAGGGCCGTGGCGATTTCCCCGCCGCCCTCCAGGGCCACGTAGCGCAGGTCCCGCGGGTTGATCCCGGCGGCCTTGGCGATCAGCGCGGTTTGCATCCAGTCCTGGCTGCCGACGGTGCCGCCGGAGCCGATCACCACCTTGCTCGGATCTTTCTTCAGGGCCGCGACCAGGTCATCGAGAGTCTTGTAGGGCGAATCGTTCTTCACCGCGATGGCGCCATAGCTGGTGCCCACGGCCGCCAGCCAGTGCACGGCGTTTTCGTCGAAGCGCCCGAACTTGCCCTGGGCCAGGTTCAGCAGCGAACCGCTGGACCAGGCCACCAGGGTCCCGGCATCGGCCGGGCGCTGGGCCACCACAGCGTTATAGGCCACGGCCCCGACGCCGCCGGGCATGTAGGTGACGCGCATCGGTTTGCTGAGGATCTTCTCGTTGACCAGGGCGCTCTGCACCAGCTTGCAGGTCAGGTCGAAGCCGCCGCCGGGGGAGGCCGGGGCGATGCATTCCGGGCGCTTGGGTTCGGCGGATGCGGCCAGCAGCTGGCCGGTGAACAACAGGCAGCCGGCGGCGAGGGCCAGTTTACGCAATGAAAAGTCCATGAGTGTCTCCACAGGAGTTGTTATCGGTATGCCCGGGTCGTCCTCGATCCTTGGGCGCAGGGGCCGGCCTGCCAGCACCGGCCGTGGGCGCGGCCTGTGGGATCACCACAGGGCCACGCTGTAGCTCACCAGCAGGCGTACTTCGTCCGCGTCGCGAGCCGAATAGTTGGAGCGGTAGGTGGCATTGCGCAGGCGCACCGCGACGTCCTTGAAGGTGCCGCTTTGCACCACGTACTTGATCTCGGTGTTGCGTTCCCATTCCTTGCCGGTGTCGCCGTTCTTCAAGGCGATGTTGTCGCCGCTCAGGTAGCGGGTCATGAAGCTCAGGCCGGGAATCCCCAGCTTGGCGAAGTCGTAGTCGTAGCGGGCTTGCCAGGAACGTTCCTCGGCGCCGGCGAAATCGTTGATCTGCACGAAGTTCACCAGGTAAGGGTCGCTGCCATCCACGTAGGGAAAGGCGCTGGAGCCGGACAGGTGCTGATAGCCGGCGCTGAGTTTATGCCCGTCCAAGGCATAGCTCACCAGGCCGTTGAGGGCGCGGTTGTCGATCTTGCCGCCGCGGGCCTGGCCCTGGTCGTTGCTGATAGCCAGGCGCAGGTCGCTGGCGAAGGTGCCGGGGCCCAGGGGGCGCGATGCCAGCAAGCCGAGGAAGTGCTGGTTGTAGACGTCGTCCAGTTGGGCGAAATGGTAGCTGGCGATGATCTTGTCGCTGAACTTGTAGTCCAGGCCGCCGAAGTTGAAGTGCTTGCCGGCCACGTTGCCGGCGAAGCGACCGTTCTTGTTGTTGAGGCGGATGTCCTCGTAGTTGCTGTCGTCGCGGTCCTTGGCCTTGTCCAGGCGGCCGCCGGTGAAGGTCAGGTTCTTGATTTCCCTGGACGTCAGCAGGCCCCCCTGGAAGGTCTGCGGCAAGATCCGCCCATCGTTGGGCTTGAGGATCGGCAGTTCGGGGATCAGGCTGCCGATCTTCAGCTCGGTAGCAGAGAGCCTGACCTTGCCGGTCAGGCCGAGCTTGGAGTACTGGTTGGCCGCACGCCCATCGTCGTGGGTCGGCAAGAGGCCGGTGCCGGTGCGGTCGGGGCTGGAGTCGAGCTTGACCCCGAGCATGCCCAGGGCATCGACGCCAAATCCCAGGGTGCCTTCGGTGTAGCCCGACTGCAGGTTGAGCATGAAGCCCTGGGCCCACTCGTCGCGCTTGGATTGCTGGGCGCTGGTGCCGTCGCGAAAGTCGCGATTGAAGTACATGTTGCGGGTTTCGAAGGTGGCGCTGCTGTCTTCGAAGAACGCGGCCTGGGTCAGCGGAGCGGCAAGGGCGGCGGCGCTGGCGAGGGCGGTCGGGGTCAGGCGGGAGAAACGCACAGGCGCGCTGGCCTGGGAGTGCGTGGATGGCATCCGGTGGTACTCCGATATTGTTCTTATTCTGATGAAAACGCTTCGAGGCGCTTTGCATGTCGGCGGAACTCGGCAAGGCTGCCGGAACTTTCCGTAACAGGACTCTAAAGGGCCAACCTTTCGCTAACCTTTCAGCCAGCTTTCAAGGTTTTCGGGCTTCACAGCAGCGGTTGCGGCGGTACACTCCGCGCGCAAAAGTACTGTCGATTCCCCCCTGAACGAGGTGCAAAACCATGCGGGTCCTGCTGGTCGAAGACCATCTGCAACTGGCTGAAAGTGTCGCCCAGGCGCTCAAGAGCACGGGCCTGACCGTGGACGTGCTGCACGACGGGGTGGCTGCCGACCTGGCGCTGAGCAGCGAGGAGTACGCCATGGCGGTGCTGGATGTCGGCCTGCCGCGCATGGATGGCTTCGAGGTGCTGGCGCGCTTGCGTACTCGTGGCAAGAACCTGCCGGTGCTGATGCTCACCGCTCGCAGCGACGTCAAGGACCGGGTGCACGGGTTGAACCTGGGGGCCGACGATTACCTGGCCAAGCCTTTCGAGCTGACCGAGCTGGAGGCCCGGGTCAAGGCCCTGTTGCGCCGTAGCGTGCTGGGCGGCGAGCGCCAGCAGCGGTGCGGAGTGCTGGCCTACGACCTGGATACCCGGCGCTTCACCCTGGGCCAGGAGCTGTTGACCCTGACCTCGCGCGAGCAGGCGGTGCTCGAGGCCCTGATCGCCAGGCCCGGGCGGGTCATGAGCAAGGAGCAGCTGGCGTCCCAGGTGTTCGGCCTGGATGAGGAGGCCAGCCCGGACGCCATCGAGATCTACATCCACCGTTTGCGCAAGAAGCTCGATGGCCACGCGGTGGCTATCGTCACCTTCCGTGGCCTGGGCTATCTGCTGGAAAGTCGCGATGCATAGGCCCAGCAGCCTGCGCTGGCGCTTGTTGTGGAACCTGGCGCTGTTGCTGGTGGTATTGATGCTGGCCAGCGGCCTGAGCGCCTACTGGAACGGTCGCGAGGCCGCCGACACCGCCTACGACCGAACCCTGCTGGCCTCGGCGCGGACCATCGCCGCCGGTTTGTCCCAGCGTGATGGCAGCCTCAGCGCCAACGTGCCCTATGTGGCCCTGGACACCTTCGCCTATGACAGCGCAGGGCGGATCTACTACCAGGTCAACGATATCCACCAGCAGTTGATTTCCGGCTACGAGAACCTGCCGGGACCACCGCCGGGCACGCCGCGCACCGATGACTATCCGGCCCTGGCGCGATTCTACGATGCCACCTACCAAGGGCAGAACGTACGGGTGGTGAGCCTGCTCAAGGCGGTCAGCGAGCCGAACATGAACGGCATGGCGGAAATCCGCGTGGCCGAAACCGATGAAGCCCGGGTGGCCATGGCCCGCAGCCTGATGGCCGATACCCTGTTGCGCCTGGGGATGTTGGCCATCGGTGCCTTGCTCCTGGTGTGGTTTGCTGTGAGTGCCGCGTTGCGGCCGCTGGAGCGCTTGCGCAGTGCGGTGGAGGAGCGCCAGCCGGATGATTTGCGACCCTTGCCACTGGTGTCGGTGCAGCATGAACTGGGACCGTTGGTACGGGCCTTGAACCATTTCACCGAGCGCCTGCGTGGTCAGTTCGAGCGCCAGGCGCAGTTCATCGCCGATGCGGCCCATGAACTGCGTACCCCCCTGGCGGCGCTCAAGGCGCGTCTCGAACTGGGGCTGCGCTCCCATGAGCCGCAGACCTGGCGTTCGACCCTGGAGAACGTGGCCCAGGGCACCGATCGCCTGACTCACCTGGCCAACCAGCTGTTGTCCCTGGCCCGGGTGGAAAACGGTGCCCGGGCCATTGCCGAAGGCGGGGCGCAGTTGCTCGACCTCAGCCAACTGGCTCGGGAGCTGGGCATGGCCATGGCGCCCCTGGCCCATGCCCGGGGCGTGGCACTGGCCCTGGAGGCTGATGAACCGGTATGGCTCAAGGGGGAGCCGACCTTGCTCAATGAGCTTTTGAGCAACCTGGTGGATAACGCCCTGGCCCATACGCCGCCGGGCGGCAACGTGGTGCTGCGGGTCACGGCGCCGGGAGTGCTGGAAGTGGAAGACGACGGTCCGGGGATTCCCCTGGAGGATCGCGACCGGGTCTTCGAGCGCTTCTACCGGCGCAACCAGCAGGTGGCCGGATCAGGCCTGGGCTTGGCCATCGTCGGCGAGATCTGCCGCGCGCATCTGGCGCAGATCAGCCTGCATGACGGCCAGCCGTCGGGCTTGAAGGTGCGGGTGAGTTTCAGCGCTGGCCAGGAGCCCCTGTAGGGGGCGCCACTCAGTAGAGCATCGAACGCGACTCTTCGAGGTCGCGGCACATGGCCTGGTCTTCCGGGTCGATCTTCAGCTTCTTGAAGGCGGGCACGCTGAAGGCATCGATTCGCGAGAGGGGGTGGTCGGTGTCCTTGTGGCAGTACAGGGTTGCTACCTGGACCAGGTCGACGTAGTCGATCCCGGCGGATTGACGCTTGAAGTCAAGGTACTGCTCGGGGATCTGCACCAACTGCTCGGGGAATTCCCAGACCTGCAGCAACTTGTTCCCCAGCAATGGATGGATCTGTTCGATCACGTGGTTGAGGCTGACCGAATCGGCCAGCAGCTCGTAGTGATCCTCGGCGTAGGTCAGGATCGGTAGCACGCCAATCTGATGCACCAGGCCGCCGAGTGCCGCCTGGTCCGGCTTGAGCTGGCTGTAGCTGCGGCACAGGGCATAGCTGACCCCGGCCACCTCCAGGCTGCGCCGCCAGACGTCGCGCATCTTGCGTTCCACCACCTCGGAGCGGGCGTTGAAGATCTGCTCCATCACCAGGCCGATGGCCAGGTTGCTGCTGTAGTTGACTCCAAGGCGGGTGATGGCGGTGTGCAGGTCGGTGACTTCCTGGGCCGCCCGCAGCAGCGGGCTGTTGACTACCTTGATCAGCCGCGCCGACAGGGCGGTATCGCGACCTATGACCTTGCTCAGGGTGCTGACACTGATTTCCGGGTCTTCGGCGGCCTGGCGAATCTGCATGGCCACCTCCGGTAGGGTTGGCAGGACCAGGTCATCGTTGTCGATGGCCTCCACCAAATCCTGTTGGACCTTTTCCGCCAGCTCAGTCATCTCGGTTCTCTAGGGTGTTGCAGGAAAGGTCAGGCGATCAGCGCTGGATTTCGCGATCACGGTCCAGCTGGTACGGCAGGTCGAGCAATTGCAGGCCCGGTCCTTCGGGCGTTCCCAGGTGCAGGTTGTCATCTTCCGCGGCCTCGGCCTGCACCACCGCCAGCAATTCGATCCGTTCCGGGGCGCGGGCCGCCAGGACCACTTCACCGATGGCGCTGCCGTGGGTCGGGGAAAACAGCGGGGTACCGGGCTCCGGCTGTTCGCCCGCTGCCAGGGCCAGGCGGTACAGGCGGCGCTTGAGCTTGCCCAGGTACTGCATGCGGGCGACGATTTCCTGGCCGGTATAGCAGCCCTTCTTGAAGCTGACGCCGCCTACGGCCTGCAGGTTGAGCATCTGCGGGATGAACAGTTCGCGGGTCTGTGCCATGACCTGGCCCAGGCCGGCGCGGATCTGTCCCAGCAGCCACTGGTTCAACTGGCCTTCGGGTAGTTGCGCGGCCAGTTGCTGGCCCAGGCTGGCGGCGCGTTCGGCAGGGACCCAGAGCTCGGCGCGGTCGGTCGAGACGCGCACGGCGATCAGGCCGTCTGACCGGGCCACGGCGCCGTCTTCCTGGGGCAGTTCCAGGCCCAACTGGTCGAGGACGGCTTGGGCCGAGGACAGGCCGAAACGTGCCCAGCTGGTGCTTTCATCGCTGAGCTTGGCCTTGGAGAACACCGCGTATTTCTTCAGGTCAGCCAGTTGCGCCTCCACCAGCTCACCGGCCATGGCCAGCAGGCAGCCGTCACCCTCCAGGAGGATACGGAAACTGGATTGCATGCGGCCTTTCTGGGTGCAACGGGCGCCAAGGCTGGATTGGCTGTCGCTGAGGTAGTTGAGGTTGCAGGTCAATTGGCCCTGCAGGAATTTGCTGGCATCGGGGCCGCGGACGGCGAGTACGCCTTCGTGGGACAGGGGGCAGAAAAAAGCGGAGTCAGCCATGGTTCATCGCAGGGTAAAAAGTATGGGGCACATCATAAGGGGGCGCCTTTGAAATGGATAGTTCACAAAGGATAGGCGGTGGCCGACCAAAGCCGACTGTCATCACCTGTCCCGGGCTGTATACTGGCGCCCTATTTGAGGAGCGTTCCATGGTTGAAGATGTTGAACTGAATCGCCTCTACTGGCACAGCCGTCGCGGCATGCTCGAACTGGACGTGTTGCTGGTGCCGTTCGTCAAGGAGGTGTATCCGCATCTCAACGAAACGGATCGCCAGTGCTACCGCAACCTGCTCGAGTGCGAGGACCAGGACATGTTCGGCTGGTTCATGGAGCGCAGCGAATCCCCTGATCCCGAGTTGCAGCGCATGGTGCGCATGATCCTGGATCGTGTCCAACCCAAGTAAGCTGTTCGAGAGCCGCTGGCGGGCGTCCATGCAACTGCTGGCGGCTTATCTGTTGGCCCAGGCTTTCGCCCTGGGTGCCGTTTTTCTTCTCGATATCCCGCTTTTCGCCAAGCTCCTGGGGCTGTCGCTGTGCCTGTTGCACGCCGCCTGGGCGCTGCCTCGGCAAATATTGTTGAGCCACCCCCGGGCCTTCACCCGCCTGCGTCACGGTGTCGCCGGCTGGCAGTTGTGGAACCGCGCCTGTGGCTGGCAGGCGGTGCAGTTGTGTCCCGATAGCCTGGCGCTGCCGTTGATCGTGGTATTGCGTTTTCGCCTGAAGGGCCGGCGCCGGATCCATTCCGTCTGCGTCCCGCAGGATGCGCAGGCGGCCGACGAGCATCGGCGCCTGCGGGTGCGGCTCAAGTTCGCTCGCGATAGGTGGGCGGCTGCAGAATAGTGTCCTGGGCCTCGGGGAGCATCTGCGGGTAGTCGAGGGTGTAGTGCAGGCCCCGGCTTTCCTTGCGGGCCATGGCCGAGAGAATCATCAGCTCGGCGACCTGGGCCAGGTTGCGCAGTTCGATCAGGTCGCGGCTGACCTTGTAGTTGCTGTAGAACTCGTCGATTTCGTCCAGGAGCAAACGCACCCGGTGCTGTGCCCGTTGCAGGCGCTTGTTGGTGCGCACGATGCCCACGTAGTCCCACATGAACCGCCGCAGTTCATCCCAGTTGTGCGCGATGATCACGTCTTCGTCGGAATCGGTGACCTGGCTGGCATCCCAGGCGGGCAGGGCGATAGGCAAGGCGATCTGCGGCAGTTGCCGCAGGATGTCGGACGCCGCCGAGCGGGCATAGACGAAGCACTCGAGCAGCGAATTGCTGGCCATGCGGTTGGCCCCGTGCAGGCCGGTGAAGCTGGTCTCGCCGATGGCATAGAGGCCTGGCACGTCGGTCTGGCCATGCTGGTCGACCATGACTCCGCCGCAGGTGTAGTGGGCCGCCGGCACCACCGGGATTGGCTGCCGGGTGATGTCGATGGAGAACTCCAGGCAACGCTCGTAGACCGTGGGGAAGTGGCTCTTGATGAAAGCTTGCGGTTTGTGGCTGATGTCCAGGTAGACGCAGTCGATACCCAGGCGCTTCATTTCATGGTCGATGGCCCGGGCGACGATGTCCCGGGGCGCCAGCTCGGCCCGCGGATCGAAGCGCTGCATGAAGCGCTCGCCGTTGGGCAGCTTCAGGTGGGCGCCTTCGCCGCGCAGGGCTTCGGTCACCAGGAAGTTCTTGGCCTGCGGGTGGTACAGGCAGGTAGGGTGGAACTGGTTGAACTCCAGGTTGGCCACTCGGCAGCCCGCGCGCCATGCCATGGCGATGCCGTCGCCGCAGGCACTGTCGGGGTTGCTGGTATAGAGGTAGACCTTGGCCGCGCCGCCAGAGGCGAGGATCACGAAGCGTGCACCGAAGGTGTCGACTTCACCGGTGGCGCGGTTGAGTACGTAGGCACCCAGGCAGCGCTCGCCCTCCAGGCCCAGGCGCTTCTCGGTGATCAGGTCGACCGCGACCCGCTGTTCCAGCAGCTCGATATTGGGATGCTGCCGGGCCTTGGCCAGCAGGGTGGTGAAGATGGCAGCACCGGTGGCATCCGCGGCATGGATGATCCGCCGATGGCTGTGGCCACCTTCACGGGTCAGGTGGAATTCGAAGCCGTTGTCATCGTTGCCGGCTTCTTCGTCACGGGTGAAGGGGACTCCCTGGTCGATCAGCCACTGGATCGCTTCGCGGCTATGCTCCACGGTGAAGCGCACGGCGTCTTCGTGGCACAGGCCGGCACCGGCATTGAGGGTGTCGTCGACATGGGACTCGACCGTGTCGGTGTCGTCCAGCACCGCAGCCACGCCGCCCTGGGCGCGATAGGTCGAGCCGTTGGCGAGGTTGCCCTTGCTCAGGACCGCAATCCGCAGGTGGCTGGGCAGGGTCAGGGCCAGGCTCAAGCCGGCGGCACCGCTGCCAATCACCAGAACATCGTGTTGAAACTGTTGGCTCATTTGAAGGATTCCGCTCAAAGCGACCCGGGACGGGGTTGGCGCAAGACGCCTGAATCGGCAAGTCAAAGCAGCCACACAGCCCACTAGTATATAGAGGGGGGGAGCGGCACAATAGCCGCGCCTGCATGGCATTGTGCGACTTCGCTGAGCAAAAGCGTTGCTCCCGGTCAGCCAGGGCTCAGGCCGCTACCAGGCCTGGCAGGGACGATCGAGGGCACAGGGCTGTTTTTCTCTTTAGCGTTACACAAACTTCGTCCGGCACGGCTATAAAGATTGGGAACTTTTGCCAAGGCCCCAAACTCAATAGAAGGTTGCCTGAAGGAAGGGACAGCGTCGATTTTATCCAGGGTTTTCAGCCTGTTTTCCAGGGGTGAAAATCGACGACAGGATTATTCGCGCAGCCGGCCTTGCCCGCGCTGCGTTTTTCGTGCGTGCCGGATCAGAGCCCGCAGGAAACTTGCTTGGAGGGGGAGAACTTTTGCGAAAAGCCCGAGTCTATGTTTGCAAGCCTGATCGATTAGTAGCGCAAGCCTCCTTCGAGCTTATCGAGGAGTGTTCATGCTAACCCAGGAAGAGGATCAGCAGCTGGTCGAGCGCGTTCAGCGTGGCGACAAGCGAGCGTTCGATCTGCTCGTGCTGAAGTACCAGCACAAAATTCTCGGGTTGATCGTGCGTTTTGTGCACGACACCCATGAAGCCCAGGATGTCGCACAGGAAGCCTTTATCAAGGCGTACCGTGCACTAGGTAATTTTCGTGGTGACAGCGCGTTCTATACGTGGCTTTACCGTATCGCCATCAATACGGCGAAAAACTATCTGGTTTCACGCGGCCGCCGGCCGCCGGATAGCGATGTCAGTTCTGAAGATGCGGAGTTCTATGACGGCGATCACGGCCTGAAGGATCTCGAATCACCGGAACGTTCATTGCTGCGGGATGAGATCGAGGGCACCGTCCATCGAACCATCCAGCAACTGCCTGAAGATTTGCGTACGGCTTTAACTTTACGTGAATTCGATGGTCTGAGTTACGAGGACATTGCCAGTGTCATGCAATGTCCGGTGGGTACCGTGCGCTCCCGGATTTTCCGCGCTCGGGAAGCCATTGATAAAGCCCTGCAGCCGTTGTTGCAGGAAACCTGAGACAGCGGCGACAGCCAAGAGAGGAACCGCCATGAGTCGTGAAGCCCTGCAGGAATCGCTGTCCGCGGTGATGGATAACGAAGCGGACGAACTGGAATTACGTCGGGTATTGAATGCCGTCGACGAAGTGGAAACCCGTGAGACCTGGGCTCGTTATCAAATCGCCCGGGCGGCCATGCACAAGGAGTTGCTGCTTCCACGCCTGGATATCGCCGCTGCCGTTTCTGCAGCCCTGGCTGATGAAGCCGTGCCTGCCAAGGGGTCCCGTGGGCCATGGCGTAGCCTGGGTCGCTTGGCGGTAGCTGCCTCGGTGACCGTTGCGGTCCTGGCGGGGGTGCGCTTGTACAACCACGATGAAATCGCGGGTGTCGAGCTGGCTCAGCAGGCTGGCCAGCCCACCCTGGCCGCGCCACAGGTCAAAGGCCCAGCGGTATTGGCCGGCTACAATGAGAATTCGGAAGCCACTGGTCCCATGGCCAATGGCGTATTGCAAGGACAGCCAGGCTGGCATGACCAGCGTCTGCCCAGCTATCTGCGTCAGCATGCCCAGCAAGCTGCACTCAAAGGCACTGAAAGCGCATTGCCTTATGCCCGTGCGGCAAGCTTGGAAAACCGCTAAGGAGGATCATGCGCGCCATCCCTCTACTCTCGCTTCTGCTCAGTGGCTGGTTCGTGGTTCCAGCCCACGCCGACGAAGCCCAGGACTGGTTGCAGCGTCTTGGGCAAGCGGAACAGCAGCAAAGCTTCCAGGGCACCTTCGTTTACGAGCGTAACGGTAGTTTCTCTACCCATAACATCTGGCATCGTGTCCAGAATGGAAAGGTTCTCGAGCGTCTGGTCCAGCTCGATGGGTCTGCTCAAGAGGTAGTGCGTGTCGATGGTCGCACCCAATGTGTCAGTGGCACGCTGGTGGCGGGGTTGGGAGATTCTCCCGACTCCGTAGCGCGTGCGCTGGATCCCCAGAAACTCAAGAATTGGTACGACCTTGCCGTCATCGGCAAGTCGCGGGTGGCAGGGCGTCCGGCGGTGATCGTCTCGGTTTCGCCGAAGGACCAGCATCGCTACGGCTTCGAGTTGCACTTGGATCGTGAAACCGGGCTACCGCTCAAGTCGTTGTTGCTCAACGACAAGGGGCAACTGCTCGAGCGCTTCCAGTTCACTCGCCTGGATACCAGCGATGTTCCAGGAGATGCCGAGCTGCGGGCCACCGCCGACTGCAAGCCTGTCACTCTTGATAGCGACAAGGCTTCGGCAGTCAAGGCTGCACAAACCTGGCGCTCCGACTGGCTGCCGCCGGGCTTCGAGTTGACCAGCAGCAGTGCCCGCAAGGATCCGGAAACCAAGGTGATGGTCAACAGCCTGCTGTATGACGATGGTTTGGCACGGTTCTCGGTATTCCTCGAGCCACTCAACGGTGCAACCGTCACCGACACCCGGACCCAGCTTGGGCCCACTGTGGCGGTATCGCGTCGCCTGACCACGCCCGATGGCGAGATGATGGTCACGGTAGTCGGGGAGATCCCGATCGGTACCGCCGAGCGTATTGCCTTGTCGATGCGTTCAGGCTCTATCGCTAAGCAATGAAGCTTTATTGGTTGTGCAAGAGGTCAGTGATGGCTACTCCACAATTGAGAAGATGAAATGTTTGGCCAGCAAATTCATTTGCAAAATCCCCAGAGTTTTTTTATAGGTCAGAGCCTTTCGGTTCTGACCTTATTTGTCGTTCCTGGAACAAAACTGCCGCCCGCTTGGTGTCGGCGCTGTTCGTTCCCTATCGCTTAACCACGCTCGTCGTAACGGGAGCCGTATGTCGATACCACGCTTGAAGTCCTACTTCACCATCCTCGCCACTGTGCTGGTGCTTGGGCAGGCCGTTTCTGCCCAGGCGGCCGAACTGCCTGATTTCACCCAGCTGGTCGAGCAGGCATCGCCTGCGGTGGTGAACATCAGTACCACGCAGAAACTGCCTGATCGCCGGGTCTCTGCGGGCCCCATGCCTGACCTCGAAGGACTGCCGCCGATGCTGCGGGAGTTCTTCGAGCGCGGCATGCCACCACAGCAGCGTTCTCCACGTGGAGATCGCCAGCGTGAAGCCCAGTCCCTGGGGTCGGGTTTCATCATCTCCCCGGATGGCTACATCCTGACCAACAACCACGTGATCGCCGACGCCGACGAGATCCTCGTGCGCCTGGCCGATCGCAGCGAATTGAAAGCCAAGCTGGTCGGTACCGATCCGCGCTCCGACGTGGCGTTGCTGAAAATCGACGGCAAGGACTTGCCCGTACTGAAGCTGGGCAAATCCCAGGATCTGAAGGCCGGCCAATGGGTCGTGGCCATCGGCTCGCCGTTCGGCTTCGACCATACCGTGACCCAAGGCATCGTCAGCGCCATCGGTCGCAGCCTGCCGAACGAAAACTATGTGCCGTTCATCCAGACCGACGTGCCAATCAACCCGGGTAACTCCGGCGGCCCGCTGTTCAACCTGGCGGGCGAGGTCGTGGGGATCAACTCGCAGATCTACACCCGTTCCGGCGGCTTCATGGGCGTGTCCTTCGCTATCCCGATCGATGTGGCCATGGACGTTTCCTCCCAGCTCAAGGCGGGTGGCAAGGTCAGCCGTGGCTGGCTCGGCGTGGTGATCCAGGAGGTCAACAAGGACCTGGCCGAGTCTTTCGGTCTGGAGAAGCCTGCCGGTGCGCTGGTCGCACAGATCCAGGATGATGGCCCGGCTGCCAAGGGTGGCCTGCAGGTGGGAGATGTGATCCTCAGCCTCAATGGCCAGCCGATCATCATGTCCGCTGATCTGCCGCATCTGGTCGGCGCGCTGAAAGCCGGCGCCAAGGCCAACCTGGAAGTGATCCGTGACGGCAAGCGCAAGACTGTCGAGCTGACCGTCGGCGCTATCCCTGAAGAAGACAAGGATCTGAGCCAATTGTCCAAGTCCGGCGTCGAGCGCAGCAGCAACCGCTTGGGCGTGGCCGTGGTCGAACTCAGCGTGGAACAGAAGAAAGCCTTTGATCTCAAGGGCGGCGTGGTGATCAAGGAAGTACAGGACGGCCCTGCAGCGCTTATCGGCCTGCAGCCCGGCGATGTGATCACTCACTTGAACAACCAGGCGATCAGCTCGACGAAGGAATTCACCGAAATCGCCAAGGCGCTGCCGAAGAACCGCTCGGTTTCCATGCGGGTACTGCGCCAGGGACGAGCCAGCTTCATTACCTTCAAGCTGGCTGAGTAACTCGCCAGCTCCAGGCCTCGCCCAATAAAAAAGCCCGCCTCTTGTGAGGCGGGCTTTTTTATTGTGTCGTCCAGGGTCAGCGCATCATGTCCTTGATCATCTGTTCCTGATCCATCATCTCGCGCTGGCGAGCATCGATCCGTGACGACAGTGGGAAATTGCTGCCGGCGCGGCGCTTGGCGAAATCCAACTGCTGGATGGCCTGGCCATAGTCACCCACCAAGGCGAAATACTCGGCGCGTGCCTGGTGCAGGCCGATGATGTTGCCGGACAGGCCGCGGGTTTCCGCCACCAGGTACCAGACGTCCGGATCGTCGGGGCGGCTCTTGAGCAGGCTTTCCAGAGCCTTTTCCGCATCGGCCGGACGATTCTGCTTGAGCAGCAGGTCGACCCGGATCTGGTGCAGCGGATAATTGTTCGGATACTGGCCGAGCAACCGCTCCACTCGCGCCTGTGCGTCCGGCAGGCGATTGCTGTTCATGTCCAGCTCGATCTGGGCCAGGTTGTAGGTGATGTCATTGGCCGATTTGGTCAGTAGCGGCTTGAGGTTCTCCCGGGCTTCGTTCCACTGGCTGCCCTTGATCTGGGCGATGGCCAGGCCGTAGCGGGCAATGTCGTTCTTTGGGTTTTCGTCGAGCTGGGCACGGAAGCGCTTGGCAGCCAGGCCGGGCGACTCCTCATAGTTCAGTTGCACCCGTGCGCGGATCAGTTGGTAGCGCAGGCTATCCTCGATGCCGCCGGGCTTGGCTTGTTCGGCACGGTTGCGAGTGTCGGCGATCCGCGACTCGGTGACCGGGTGAGTCAGGAGGAACTCCGGTGGCTTGGCGTCGAAGCGGTATTGGCGCATCAGGCGTTCGAACATGGTGGGCATCGAGCGCGGATCGTAGCCAGCCTTCTCCAGGTTGAGGATGCCGATCCGGTCGGCTTCCTGCTCGTTTTGCCGAGAGAAGCGTCGCTGCTCCTGGATAGCCGCGGCCTGGGTGCCGGCGATGGCGGCGATCCCGGCGTCACCGGCACCGGTGGCGGCAATCACGATGCCGGCCAGCAGGGCGGCCATCATCGGCACCTGCATCCGGCGTTGCGCCTCGACTCCACGGGCGAAGTGGCGCTGGGAAAGGTGCGCCAGCTCGTGGGCCAACACCGAGACATATTCACCCTCGGTCTGGGCGTTGAGGAACAGCCCGCCGTTGACGCCGACTATTCCGCCCGGTGCGGCGAATGCGTTGAGCTGGGGGCTGTTGATCAGGATGAATTCCAGGCGTCGGTCGTTGACCTGGCTGGTCTCCACCAGTTTGTAGACGCTGGTTTCGACGTAGTCCTTGAGTTGTGGATCACTCAGTTGCGAGACCTGGCTGCGAAGCAAGGACAGCCAGGCCCGGCCCAGCTGGTATTCCTGTTGTGGAGAGACAATGGCTGAACTGGCGTCGCCAAGTGACGGCAGGTCGTCGGCGAAGCCCGGTGAGGCGAGCAGGCAAGCGAGCGTCAGCAGAGTAGGGCGCAACAAATTCATGCACAGAGCCTTAATCGACAAAGGCTCTACTGTAGCTGGACACCTGTCCGGGAGCCAGACGAGGGTGGTGAAAACTCTGAAGGGACAAAGGTGCTTTTCGGCAAATTACTGCGTCTACGTCTGTAGGCCTTTGGCGCGCTGGTTTTTGCGCCTGCTGGTTATCGGCTGCTTGGTCCCTCGGGGTATCCTAGCGCCCTTGCATTTACCTCTGGAGTAACACCATGACCGATGCCGTCGCCCATGATGCCGAGCTGGACGCCAGCGGGCTGAACTGCCCGTTGCCGCTGCTCAAGGCCAAGATGGAGCTCAATCGCCTGGCCAGTGGTGCGGTACTCAAGGTCATTGCCACCGATGCCGGCTCCCAGCGCGACTTCCGCACCTTCGCCCGCCTGGCCGGTCATACGCTGCTGCGCGAAGAGGACGAGGCGGGAGTCTATCGCTACTGGTTGAAAAAGGCCTGACGCCGTTCACCGCTTTCATCTTAAGGATCACTGATGTTCAAAGTGCTACGCGACTGGATACAGCGCTATTTCTCGGACGAAGAGGCGGTGGTGCTGGCTGTCTTGCTGTTCCTGGCCTTCACTGCCGTACTGACCCTGGGCGGCATGCTCGCGCCAGTGCTGGCGGGCATGGTCCTGGCTTACCTGATGCAGGGGCTGGTGGTGAGCCTGGAGCGCCTGCGGTTGCCGGGTGGCGCCGCTGTGGGGCTGGTGTTCGCCCTGTTCATGGGAGTGTTGCTGCTGTTCATCCTGGTGGTGGTGCCGCTGCTCTGGCATCAGTTGATCACCTTGTTCAACGAGCTCCCGGGCATGCTTGCCAAGTGGCAATCGTTATTGTTGCTGTTGCCCGAGCGCTATCCGCACTTGGTGTCCGACGAGCAAGTGCTGCAGGCCATCGAGGTGGCGCGGGGCGAGATCGGCAAGTTCGGGCAATGGGCTCTGACGTTCTCGCTATCGAGCCTGCCGTTGCTGGTGAACATCATGATCTACCTGGTGCTGGTGCCGATCCTGGTGTTCTTCTTCCTCAAGGACCGGGCCATGATCAGTCGTTGGGTCATCGGCTACCTGCCACGGGAGCGGACGCTGATCACCCGCGTGGCCCATGAGATGAACCGGCAGATCGCCAACTACATCCGCGGCAAGGTCATCGAGATCGTCATCTGTGGCGGTGTCACTTATATCGCCTTCGTCACCCTGGGCCTGAACTACGCGGCGCTGTTGGCGTTGCTGGTGGGAATCTCGGTGGTGGTGCCCTATGTCGGCGCGGTGGTGGTGACGGTGCCGGTGGCGTTGATCGCCCTGTTCCAGTGGGGGTGGAGCGACCAGTTCATCTACCTGATGGCGGTCTACGGGATCATCCAGACCCTGGATGGCAACGTGCTGGTGCCGCTGTTGTTCTCCGGAGCGGTGAACCTGCATCCGGTGGCGATCATCTGCGCGGTACTGTTGTTCGGCGGGCTCTGGGGCTTCTGGGGGATCTTCTTCGCGATTCCCCTGGCCACCCTGTTCAAGGCCGTGTTGGATGCCTGGCCGAGGAAGGATCCGATGGTGGCGCCACTGCTATAGCGGTGGAGCAGATGCAAGCGGGGCGGCTGATCGGCCGCCCCGTTGGTTTCAGGCCTTGCTCAGGGCCTGGGCTGCGGCCAATACCGCATCGACATGGCCCGGGACCTTCACTGCGCGCCATTCCTGGCGCAGCACACCGTCCTTGTCGATGAGGAAGGTGCTGCGGTCCACACCCATGTATTCCTTGCCATAGAGCTTTTTCAGCTTGATCACGTCGAACAGCTGGCAGACGGACTCGTCCTTGTCGCTGATCAGTTCGAACGGGAACTCCTGCTTGCACTTGAAGTTCTCGTGGGACTTCAAGCCGTCGCGGGAGATACCGAAGATCTCGGTATTGGCCGCCTGGAAGGCCTTGTACTGGTCGCGAAAGCCCTGGCCTTCGGTGGTGCAGCCCGGGGTGCTGTCCTTGGGGTAGAAATACAGCACCACCTGCTTGCCCTTGAGGCTGGACAGGCTGACGGTCTGGCCGCTGGTGGCGGGGGCCTGGAAATCGGCGACGGGTTGGTCGATAGCTACGGCCATGGGGGATTCCTTACATGGGGTTCTGTGGGCGCCAGGGTTCGATCAGGGCGTCGAGGTTCATGGCGTCGGCGAAATCCAGGAACTGGTCGCGCAGCCAACTGATCTGGGTCCCGGCGGGCAGGGTCACGGTAAAGGTGGCATTGAGCATGGTGCCGCCGGTCTGTGGTGCCTGGTAGGTATCGCAGGTCAGGTTTTCCAGCTCCACATGGTGGTCGATGAAGAACTGGCACAGCTCGTTGATGATGTCCGGGCGGTAGGCTGCACTGACATAGGCCACATAAGGCAGGGCCTGTGGGCGGTTCTCCAGGGCCGCGCTGCGCACCACGTTGGCGGTGAAGGCGTGCTTCTTGGCCAGGAAGGGCAGGTTGCTCTCCAGGCGTGCCAGGGCATCCCAGCTGCCGGAGACCTCCAGCACCAGCGCGCTGCACTCGCCGTGCCGGGTCAGGCGCGAGGTCACCACGGCGCAGCGGTTTTCATGGCTGGCGCGGCACAGGACGTTGGTCAGCTCCATGGGGTTGGCGCCGAGGGCACTGATGACAAGGAATTGTTCGCGAACTGTGGGGGTGGACATGCAGCGTTCCTAAAGCGATGAGCGGTCGATACTTTCAACAAGCCCGGGCCGGGCAAGCGTCGCCGGCGGCCTTCCGAAGTCCTGGACCACAAGCCGGTGGCGGGCCCCGGGATCCATGGAATCGAGGCAGGCAACGCGGGAATGGGGCTTTGGGGAAGCGGCAGGCAGGCGATAACCCGGCCCATGTGCTTATCAAGTAGCAATCAAAGGCTGAAGGGTAGCGAAAACCATCGCTCAGGGGAATGCTCAGGGTGCGGGACTTCGCTTGTGCAAGGAACTTGGCGCCAGTACCATTACCGCTCTCTTTTTCCGGCAGGAGCGGTTGCATGATTGCGGGCAGTATGGTGGCACTGGTCACACCCATGGATGCACAGGGGAATCTCGACTGGGACAGCCTGAGCAAACTGGTGGACTTCCACCTGCAAGAGGGCACCAACGCCATCGTGGCGGTCGGCACCACTGGCGAGTCGGCGACCTTGGACGTCGATGAGCACATCGAGGTGATTCGTCGGGTAGTCGACCAGGTGGCGGGGCGCATCCCGGTAATCGCCGGCACCGGCGCCAACTCGACACGCGAAGCGATCGAACTGACCACCAATGCGAAGATCGCCGGCGCCGATGCCTGCCTGCTGGTGACCCCGTACTACAACAAGCCGACCCAGGAAGGCCTGTACCAGCACTTCCGCACCATCGCCGAAGCCGTCGAGATCCCGCAGATCCTCTATAACGTGCCGGGCCGCACCGCTTGCGACATGCAGGCCGAGACCGTGATCCGCCTGTCCACCGTGAAGAACATCATCGGCATCAAGGAGGCCACCGGCGACCTGGAGCGTGCCAAGGCCATCCTGGCCGGTGTACGTAGCGATTTCCTGGTGTACTCCGGCGATGACGCCACAGCCGTGGAGCTGATCCTGCTGGGTGGCAAGGGCAATATCTCGGTGACCGCCAACGTCGCGCCGAAGGCCATGAGCCAAATGTGCGCCGCGGCCATGGCTGGCGATGCTGCCAAGGCCCGGGCGATCCACGAGACCCTGATGCCGCTGAACAAGACTCTTTTCATCGAATCCAACCCTATTCCCGTGAAATGGGCCCTGCACGAGATGGGCTTGATGCCGGACGGTATTCGTCTGCCGCTCACCTGGCTCAGTGCCGCCTGTCACGAACCGCTGCGGCAGGCCATGCGCCAGTCCGGCGTATTGGTTTAATTGAGGAAGTACAACGCATGAAGCGAATGGCCGGACTTTCCGCACTTGCCTTGATTATCTCCAGCACCAGTGGCTGCGGTTGGATCTGGGGCCCGGAAGGCTACTTCCGTGACCGGGGTAGCGATTACCTGCAAGCGCAACAAACTGCACCGATGCAACTGCCGCCGGATATCCAGACCTCCAAGCGTCTGGATCCGCTGCTGCCGATCCCGCGTAACGTTGCCGACGATAACGTCAAGGGCGAGTACGAAGTGCCTCGTCCACAACCGCTGTCGGCCATTGCCGATTCCAGCGACTACAGCCTGCAGAAGAGCGGCGATTCCCGTTGGGTCATGGCCCAGCATCCACCGGCCGAGGTCTGGCCAGTGGCGGTACAGTTCTTCCAGGACAACGGTTTCCGCCTGGATCAACAGCGCCCGCAGACCGGCGAGTTCACCACCGCCTGGCAGCGTTCCGACGAACTCTCCGCCGCCGTGGCCAAGCGCCTGGGCAGCGCCGGTGTCGCCGCCGATAGCGAGACCCGGGTACGGGTACGCATTGAGCCAGGCGTACAGCGCAACACCAGTGAAGTCTATGTGGTCAGTGCCGAGCGTCCTGCCGGTAGCACCGCCGATGTGGAGTTCACCAATCGTTCGGTCAACACCGGCCTGGACGCTGCGCTGGTGGATGACCTGCTGGCCAGCATGAGCCGTACCTCCGAGAAGGGTGGCTCGGTATCCCTGCTGGCGGCCCGTGATTTCGACGCTCCGAGCCGAGTCAGCCTCAGCGAAGACGGCAGCGGCAACCCGGTGCTGAACCTGGGTGCCGACCTGGATCGTGCCTGGTCCAGCGTGGGGCGTGCCCTGGAGCAGGGTGAATGGCGGGTCGAAGACATCAACCGCAGCCTGGGCCTGTACTACATCAACCTGGCGGAAAAGGCCGAGAAAAAGAACGACGAGCCCGGCTTCTTCGGCAAGTTGTTCGGCAGCAAGCCAGCCAAGGAAGAAATCGAGGCCCGTGCCGAGCGTTATCAGGTACGCCTGAGCAAGGTGGGCGAGAACGTCCAGGTCACCGTCGAGAAGAACATCAACACCGTGGCGCCCGCCGATGTGGCGCGCAAGGTGCTGGGCGTGATTCAGGACAACCTGGGCTGATTGGATGCGTTTCGCCGTTCTCGGCAGCGGTAGCCAGGGCAATGGCACCCTGATCTCCAGCGGCGACACGCATGTACTGGTGGATTGTGGTTTCTCCCTGCGAGAAACCGAGCGGCGCCTGTTGCGCCTGGGCGTTGCCCCGGAGCAACTGAGCGCCATCCTGGTGACCCACGAACATGCCGACCATGTGCATGGCGTGGGTTTGCTGTCTCGGCGCTACAATCTTCCGGTCTACCTCAGTCAGGGCACCTTGCGTGGAATGCGCAAGCCAGTGGCGGCCACGGGCTTCGTGCAGGGTGGCGAGCGATTGCAGGTCGGTGAGCTGCATATCGACGTGATCGGTGTCGCCCATGATGCCCTGGAGCCTACGCAGTTCGTCTTCAGCGATGGCCGGCGGCGCTTCGGCCTGCTGACCGATCTCGGTTCCTACGGTTCCGAGGTGTTGGACGGCTACCGCGGGCTGGATGCCCTGATGATCGAGGCCAATCATTGCCAGGAAATGCTGGCGCGAGGTTATTACCCGTATTTCCTCAAGCAGCGTGTCGGTGGTGACCTGGGACATTTGAACAACCAACAGGCCGCAAGCCTGGTGGCCGAATTGGGATGGCAGGGCTTGCAACATCTGGTCCTGGCTCATCTGAGCAGCAAGAACAACCTGCCGCAGCTGGCCCGGCAATGTTTTGTCGACACCCTCGGGTGCGACCCGGACTGGCTGCAACTGGCCGATCAAGATTCAGGGCTCGACTGGCGTCACATCGCCTAGCCCACCTACTTAGCAAGCGGAGCCCATCATGGAAAAACGTGAAGAACTCTACCGCGGCAAAGCCAAATCGGTTTACAAGACCGATGACGCCGACCGCCTGGTCCTGCTGTTTCGCAACGACACCTCGGCGTTCGACGGCAAGCGCATCGAGCAGTTGGATCGCAAGGGGATGGTGAACAACAAGTTCAACGCCTTCATCATGCAAAAACTCGAAGCTGCCGGCGTGCCGACCCAGTTCGACAAGCTGCTGAGCGACAACGAGTGCCTGGTGAAGAAGCTGGACATGATTCCGGTCGAATGCGTAGTGCGCAACTACGCCGCCGGTAGCCTGGTCAAGCGCTTGGGTGTGGAAGAGGGCATGAAGCTCAATCCCTACACCTTCGAACTGTTCCTCAAGGACGACGCCAAGGGCGATCCCTTCATCAACGAATCCCACGTGGTGGCATTCGGTTGGGGCACCGCCGAACAGCTGGCCCGCATGAAGGAACTGTCGCTCAAGGTCAACGAGGTCCTGGGCAAGCTGTTCGACGACGCCGGCCTGCTGCTGGTGGACTTCAAGCTGGAGTTCGGCGTGTTCAGCGATGGTTCCATCGTCCTGGGTGACGAGTTCAGCCCGGATGGCTGCCGCCTGTGGGACAAGGACACCAAGAAGAAGATGGACAAGGACCGCTTCCGCCAGGGCCTCGGTGATGTGATCGAGGCCTACGAAGAAGTGGCCCAGCGCCTCGGCGTACCGCTGTAATCGACGCAAGCATCTGATAGCACGGAAAAATTTGCCTAGGGGGCTTCGCTTCCGGTGAAGGTGCTGTTATGATGCGCGCCGTTGGAGAGATGCCAGAGTGGCCGAATGGGACGGATTCGAAATCCGTTGTACCTTCGCGGGTACCTAGGGTTCGAATCCCTATCTCTCCGCCATTATTGAACAAGAATAAGCCCCTGAAATCGCTAAGGTTTCAGGGGCTTTTTCGTTTTTATGCCTTTTACCCTGTCCCTCGGCTTACTCCAAGGCGCACGCAAGCCCCATACGCTGAATTTCAAGCGGACCTGCAGTGATTGTTTGACATATTTGATTTGTGATCACATATTGTCAGGCACAAGAATCACAATACAGGTACGCCCCATGTCCGAAGGTCCAATCCCTCTTCCTACGCTGCGTCAGGTTTCGCGCGATACCTTGCAAGAGCAGGTGTACCGGCAAATCCGCGAGGCCTTGATGAGTGGCCGTTTCCAGCCCGGTCAGAAGTTGACCATCCGTGGCCTGGCCGAAGCCTTGGGCTCCAGCCCTATGCCGGTGCGAGAGGCTCTGCAGCGCCTGAGTGCGGAAAATGCCTTTGAAGTCACCGAGACTTCTCGCCTACGGGTACGAATGATGACCGTGGAACGTCTGCGGGAGATTCGTGATGCCCGGGTGGCCCTGGAGGGGCTGCTGGCGGAGAAGGCGGTGCAGCACATGCAGCAAGGCGACATGCAGGAGATCGCCGAACTCTGCCGGCAGATGCGCAAGGCCGCCGATGAAGTGGATGTTTCCCGCTACCTATGGACCAACTTCGCCTTCCACCGGCGTATCTACGCCGTGGCTCGCGCCGAGCTGACCATGGCTGCGGTGGAGAACTTCTGGCTGCACATGGGGCCTTGTTTCGCCCTGGTGGCCCCCGACAAGGCTCACCTGCAGCGTTCCATGGAGGCCCACGACCGGATCGTCGCGGCCCTGGCGGCCGCTGATGCGCCTGCTGCCCGAGCAGCGGTCACCGACGACATCATGCAGGCCGCCGACTCCCTGGCCCGTTTGCTGGCCAAGACCTCCAAGGCTGTGGCCAAAGGAGGTCGGGCATGAGCGTCCTGCAACGTTTGCAGCCTTATCCGGGCCTGCGGGTAATGATTTCCGGTGGTGCGGCGGGTATCGGCGAAGTGCTCGCCCGTGCTTATCTCGAAGCTGGGGCCGAGGTCCATGTATGCGATGTCAGCGAGGCGGCCTTGGCGGCGTTTCGCGACCGCCATCCCCAGGCTTTGGCCAGCCGGGCCGATGTCGGTGATCCGCAGCAGATCGAGGCGTTGTTCCAACTGCAGGTCCAGCGCTTCGGCGGCCTGGATGTGCTGGTCAACAACGCCGGTATCGCCGGACCCACCGCGGGTATCGATGCGGTCAGCGATGCCGACTGGCAACGCACCATCGATATCAATCTCACTGCCCAGTACCGTTTTGCCCATCATGCCGTGCCTTTGCTCAAGGCCTCGAGCAATGCCCATCTTTTGCATATCGCCTCGGTGGCCGGACGCCTGGGTTATGCCTGGCGCACTCCATATGCGGCGACCAAATGGGCGATCGTCGGCTTGATGAAGTCCCTGGCCGCCGAGCTCGGCGCCAGCGATATCCGGGTCAATGCCCTGTTGCCGGGGATCGTCGAGGGACCGCGCATGGACGCGGTGATCCAGGCCCGGGCCGAACAGACCGGGACCCCCGTCGCGCAGATGCGCCAGCAGTATCTGGACAAAATTTCCCTCAAGCGCATGGTCAGCGCCGAGGACGTGGCCGCCATGGCGCTATTCCTCTGTTCGCCGGCGGCCCGCAACGTCACCGGCCAGGCCATCAGCGTCGACGGTAACGTCGAGTACCTCTAGCAGGCCGTATATGCGGCCAACCCTGCCGAAGGACTCGGCGGCGGATTTCATCAGCGACACCCTGGGATTTTTTTCTTCAAGAATAAAAGTCGGAGTACCGTCATGCCTGGAAAAACCCCTGTCATCATCACCTGTGCCGTCACCGGGGCGATCCATACCCCGTCCATGTCACCGCACCTGCCGGTTACCGCCGGGCAAATCGCCGCAGAAGCCATCGCCGCTGCCGAGGCCGGCGCCGCCATCGTCCACCTGCACGCCCGGGACCCTGAGGATGGGCGGCCGAGCCAGGACCCTGAGCTGTTCCGACGCTTCCTGCCACAGATCAAGTCGGCCAGCGACGTAGTGATCAACTTGACCACCGGCGGAGCGCCGACCATGGGGGTCGAAGAGCGCCTGCAACCGGTGCTGGAGTTCAAGCCGGAACTGGCTTCGCTGAACATGGGGTCGATGAACTTCGGCCTGTACGAAATGCTCAACCGCTTCACCGAGTTCAAGCACGACTGGGAGCGTCCGTACCTGGAAGAGAGCGACGATCGGATCTTCCGCAATACCTTCCGCGATATTGCGCACATCCTCAGCGCTTGTGCGCAAAACCGTACGCGCTTCGAGATCGAGTGCTACGACATCGGCCATCTCTATACCGCGGCCCATTTCCTTGAGCGCGGCTTGCTCAAGGCGCCGCTGTTCATCCAGTCGGTGTTCGGCCTGCGGGGCGGGATCGGCGGTCATCCCGAGGACCTGGCCCATATGCGGCGCACCGCCGATCGCCTGTTCGGCGAGGACTATCACTGGTCGATTCTTGGCGCCGGACGCAACCAGATCCCCCTGGGGACCATGGGCCTGGCCATGGGCAGCCATGTCCGGGTGGGCCTGGAGGACTCGCTCTGGGATGGTCCGGGCAAGCTGGCCGCCAGCAATGCCGATCAGGTGCGGCGCATCCGCACGGTGATCGAGGCCTTGGGCGGCCGTGTGGCGACGCCGGATGAAGCCCGGGCCATGCTCGGGCTCAAGGGGCGCGACCAGGTCGCTTTCTAGGCGGCACATCCAGCCTGGGCGGAGCCTGTCCGCCCATCCCGCACAACAACAATAAAGGGATAACACCATGCGTATCGAAGTCCTGGTGGATGTCAAAACCAATCTCGGCGAAGGTCCGGTCTGGGACCAGGAACAACAACGGCTGTACTGGGTCGACAGCGCCGATGGGCGAATCCTGCGCTGTACCGTCGGTGGCTCCGAGCTCAGGGCCTGGGACGTGGCGCAGAAAATCGGCTCCATGGCTCTGCGCCGCTGTGGTGAGCAAGCGCTGGTCGCCCTGCAGGAGGGGCTGCATAACCTGGACCTGCGTAGCGGCGAATTGCAGTTGATCGTGGATCCGGAGCCCGGCCTGCCGCACAACCGGCTCAACGATGGCAAGGTCGACCGCCAGGGGCGTTTTGTCTTCGGCTCCATGGATACCCGCGAAGAAAGCCCCAGCGCCAAGCTCTATCGGTTGGACCCGAACCTCAGCCTGCATACCCTCGATAGCGAGATCATCGTTTCCAATGGCCCGTGCTGGAGCCCGGGAGGCGACATCCTGTATTTCGCCGACACCTGGTCGGGGGAAATCCGTGCCTACGACTACGACACCACCACGGGTGCGGTGCGTAACCGGCGGACCTTCGCCAAGGTCGATACCGCCGCCGGCGGTGCCGCCGATGGTTGCACCGTGGATGCCGAGGGTTACCTGTGGCAGGCCCTGGTCTATGCCGGCCAGTTGGTGCGCTACAGCCCGGACGGACGGGTCGACCGGGTCATCGAGATGCCAGTGAAGAAGGTCACCAGCCTGACCTTCGGCGGACCGGACCTGGACATCCTGTTCGTCACCTCGATGGCCCGGCCGCCATTGCCACGCTTCCCAGCGGACGGCCAGCAGCGTGGGGCCTTGTTCGCCATCCATGGCCTGGGTGTGCGGGGTATCGCCGAGCGTCGGTTCGCTGGCTGAAGCAGTCCCCCAATCCCTTCTGCAATCCCGTGTCAGTGCGCGTCATCACGCGCCTGGAGAGGCCCATGGCTATCGTCAAGAAAGCTTCGCTGCGCCAGATTCATCGTCACTCCTGGGTGTCTTTGCTGGTCTGCTGGATGATCTGGATCCTCAATGCCTACGACCGTGAGATCGTCTTGCGGCTGGGGCCGACTATTTCCAAGCACTTCGAATTGTCCGCCGAGCAATGGGGGACGCTCGCGACCTTGATCATGCTGGCCCTGGCTTTGCTGGATATTCCCGGTTCGATCTGGAGCGACCGGCATGGTGGCGGCTGGAAGCGTGCGCGTTTCCAGGTCCCGCTGGTGCTGGGCTACACCGCCATTTCGTTCCTGTCCGGATTCAAGGCCCTGAGCGGCAACCTGGCCGCGTTCGTCGCCTTGCGCGTAGGCGTCAACCTGGGCGCCGGCTGGGGGGAACCCGTAGGGGTGAGCAATACCGCCGAATGGTGGCCGGTGGAGCGCCGCGGGTTCGCCCTTGGGGCGCACCACACCGGTTACCCGATTGGCGCCATGCTCAGCGGCCTGGTGGCCAGTTTCGTCATCGGTACCTTTGGCGAGGACAACTGGCGCTATGTGTTCTTCTTCGCCTTCGTCGTGGCCGTACCACTGATGCTGTTCTGGGCACGCTACTCCACGCCCCAGCGCATCACCCAGCTGTACCTCGACATTGCCGCCAAGGGCATGACCCCACCGGACAGCACTCCCGTGACCCAGGCCAAGGGCCAGGCGTGGCGTACCTTCGTCGCGACCCTGGGCAATCGCAATATCGCCCTCACGGCCGGCAGTACCCTGCTTACCCAGGTGGTGTACATGGGCGTGAACATCGTCCTGCCGGCCTACCTGTACAACATCACCGGCCTGTCCCTGGCCGAGTCCGCGGGCATGAGCGTGGTCTTCACCCTGACCGGGATTCTCGGGCAACTGATCTGGCCGGCGCTGTCCGACATCATCGGCCGGCGCTTGACCCTGATCATTTGCGGGCTATGGATGGCCGCCAGTGTCGCGGCCTTCTACTTCGCCAGCACTCTGGCGCTGGTCATCGTCATGCAGTTGCTGTTCGGCCTGGTGGCCAATGCAGTGTGGCCGATCTACTACGCCGTGGCCTGCGATTCGGCCGAGCCCTCGGCTACTTCCACCGCCAACGGCATCATCACCACCGCGATGTTCATCGGTGGAGGCATGGCACCGCTGCTGATGGGCAGCCTGATCGCCTCCGGCGGAGGCTGGACCAGCCTGCCGGGCTACATCCTGTGTTTCTTCGTCATGGCCGGTTGTGCCCTGGGCGGCGTGCTGCTGCAGCTATTCGCCCGGCATGCGCAACCGCCGCTGGCGCAACCCGAGTTCTAGAACAACACCGATGCGCTCCCCGGCCATTGCTGGCGGGGCGCCAAAGCCGCTCGATATGAGGCCCGTACCATGCATACCGCCGCACCCACCGCTCCCCGGGACCAGCAGCAGTTGACCCGCCTGATGTTTCGCAAGCTCATGCCATTGCTGATCGCAGCCTATGTTCTGAGCTTTCTGGACCGCACCAATATCGCCCTGGCCAAGCACCAGCTGGATGTCGACTTGGGAATATCCGCCGCGGCCTATGGCCTGGGCGCCGGATTGTTCTTCCTGACCTACGCGCTGTCCGAAGTACCGAGCAACCTGATCATGCACCGGGTCGGCGCGCGCTTCTGGATCGCCCGGATCATGGCGACCTGGGGCCTGATCTCGGCCGCCATGGCCTTCGTCCAGGGCGAGACGTCCTTCTACGTGCTGCGCCTGTTGCTGGGCATCGCCGAGGCGGGGTTGTTTCCCGGCGTGATGCTGTACCTGACCTACTGGTTCGACCGCCAGCAGCGGGCCCGGGCCACCGGTTACTTCCTCCTGGGGGTATGCCTGGCCAATATTATCGGCGGCCCGTTGGGCGCGGCGTTGATGAAGATGGATGGCTTGCTGGGCTGGCATGGCTGGCAGTGGATGTTCCTGCTCGAAGGCTTGCCGGCGGTGTTCTTCGCCTGGGTGGTCTGGCGCCACCTGCCGGATCGCCCGGGCAAGGCTCGCTGGTTGAGTGCCGAAGAAGCCCAGTCCATCGAACAGCGACTGGCCAGGGAGGCCGACGAAGGAGCGGGACAGGGCGGGCATTCGTTCAGGCAGTGCTTCACCCCGCAGATCCTGCTGGCGATCTTCGTGTACTTCTGCCACCAGATCACCATCTATACCGTGATCTTCTTCCTGCCCAGCATCATCGGCAAATACGGCAGCTTGAGCATCATGAGCGTCGGCTTGTTGAACTCCCTGCCCTGGATTGCCGCCGCCGTGGGAGCCGTCGCTTTGCCCCGGCTGGCCAACAGTGCCCGGCGCTCGCGACAATTGCTGGTCCTGGGACTGCTGGTGATGGCCTCGGGATTGCTGATCGCCGCGGTTTCCGGGCCGGTATTCAGCCTGGTGGGCTTCTGCGTCGCTGCGCTGATGTTCTTCGTGGTGCAGTCGATCATCTTTCTGTATCCCGCTTCCCGGCTCAAGGGCGCGGCCCTGGCAGGTGGCCTGGGTTTCGTGAACTGCTGCGGCTTGCTGGGCGGGTTTGTCGGGCCCTCGGTGATGGGCGCGATCGAAATGACCACGGGCGACGCCATGAACGGTCTCAAGGTCATCGCCCTGGTCTTGCTGGTAGCGGCGCTGGTGGCGTTGCGTTTGCGCCAGGGACAGGAGGAACGCAGCTATACGGACGCTGTGGCCGGCCGGCCGGTCAAGCAGCACTCGATGTGATGGCCGTGGCCGGCCGGCCCCGGAACGAGCAAGTCGGCCGGCCGCTGCGGATTATCTGTCCAGCAGCTTGAGGATGTCTTCGTACAAGGCCTTGGGCAGGAACACCCCGGCGTCCTTGCTGCGCTTGCGGGCCTCATAGCGACGCTGGGATGGCAGGCGCGCGCCCTGTTGCACGATCCCATCGAACAAGGCTTGCGCACGCTGGGCGCCTTCTTCGGGCTTGCCGTTGGAGAACAGTTGCGGATCGAAGGCCAGGATCAGTTCGCCGTGCAGTGGAGTGGCGCCCACGCCGGCGTCGAAGGCCATGGATTCCATGCTCGTCATGTCGTTGATCAGGGCGCCTGCCAGGAGCTCGACCATGGCCGCCAGGGCCGAGCCCTTGTGCCCGCCGAAGGTGAGCATGGCACCCGACAGCGCGGCCAGCGCATCGGTGGTGGGCTGGCCGTCGCTGTCGATGGCACAGCCTTCGGGCAGCGGGCTGTTGGCCCGTCGGTGCAGCTCGATATCTCCCCGGGCGATGGCGCTGGTGGCGAAGTCGAAGACGAAGGGATCGCGACCCGGGCGTGGCCAGCCGAAGGCGATGGGGTTGGTGCCGAACACCGGTTTGCTGCCGCCAGCCGGAGCGACCCAGCTATGGCTTGGCGTGAGCGCCAGGGCGGCGAGTCCCTGGGCCGTCAGCGCCTCGATTTCCGGCCAGAGGGCCGAGAAGTGATAGCAGTTGTTGATCACCATGGCCGCCACGCCGATCTGGCGAGTCTTGCGCACCAGTACCGGCAGTGCCGTTTCGAATGACAACAGCGAGTAGCCCCGGTGGGCGTCGACCGCGACGATCCCGGCGCAGCGGTCGCTCAGGGTGGGCAGGGCCTGTGGGTCGACCTGGCCTTCGCGCATGGATTTCACGCAGACCAGCAACCGATACAGGCCATGGGAGTGGCACTCGTCGGCTTGTCCGCTGGTGACGGTGCGCGCGATGGCTTGAGCATGCGCCTCGGAAAAGCCGTTGCTTGTCAGTACATCGCTGGACAGTCGATAGGCTTGGTCGAGCGACAGATTAATCAAGTCAGACATGGAACTTATCCTTGGGTCCTGGGTGAACGATGGATAGGTCGAGGGCCGGCCCGGCGCAGTGCCGGGTCGGTCCTCTACAAGCTGCTGCGTGATGTCTTCAGCTCTGGCGCTGGCCATTGACCAGGCGTGACAACGCCATGGGGTTGGCGCTCTGGATGGCCGCTGGCAGCAATGCGTCCGGGAAGTTCTGGTAACAGAGCGGCCGCAGGAAGCGCGCGATGGCTGCGGTTCCCACGGAGGTGGAACGCGAGTCGGAGGTGGCCGGGAAAGGCCCGCCGTGGACCATCGCGTCGCATACCTCGACACCGGTCGGCCAGCCGTTCACCAGGATCCGTCCAACCTTGCGCTCCAGGGTCGGCAGCAGGTTGCGAACGGCCTGGGCGTCGGCCTCGTCCAGGTGCAGCGTCGCGGTCAGTTGCCCCTCCAGGTGCTCGGCGACCTGCAGTACTTGGGCGGCGTCTTCACACGTCACCACCAGCGAGGCGGACCCGAAGATTTCCGCCTGCAGCGCTGGCTCCCGCAGGAAGTCCTGGGCACTGGCCACGAACAGGTGGGTCTGGCACTGGTTCGGTCCTGCGCCTTCCAGCCCGGCCCCGAGCACTCGTGCCCCGGCATTGCCGGCCAAGGCTTGCAGGCCGTTTGCATAGGCCCTGAAGATGCCCGGGGTCAGCATGGTCTGGGCGGGGCTGCGCTGGACTGCCTGGGTAGCCGTGGCGAGGAAGGCGTCCAGGGCATCGCCCTTGATGGCGATGACCAGCCCAGGGTTGGTGCAGAACTGGCCGGCTCCCTGGTTCAGCGAGGCGACGAACCCCTCTGCCAGTGCGGGGCCGCGGTTGCGCAGGGCATGTTCGAAGAGGAAGACCGGGTTGATCGAACTCATCTCGGCATAGACCGGGATGGGTTCCGGGCGAGCCTGGGCCGCCTGGGTCAGGGCGACACCGCCACTGCGCGAGCCGGTGAAGCCCACGGCCTTGATTCGTGGATCGCTCACCAGGCCGATCCCGATCTCCGCTCCCGAGCCGTACAGCAGCGAAAACACCCCGGGGGCCAGGTCATGTGCGGCCACCGCTCTGCTGATGGCCTGGCCTACCAGTTCGCTGGTGCCAGGATGGGCGCTGTGTGCCTTGACGATCACCGGGCAGCCTGCCGCGAGGGCTGAAGCGGTGTCGCCGCCGGCCACGGAGAAGGCGAGGGGAAAGTTGCTGGCGCCGAAGACGGCCACCGGGCCGAGGGCGATGTGCCGCTGGCGCAGGTCGGGGCGTGGCAGCGGCTGGCGCTCCGGCAGGGCTTCATCGACACGTACGTCGAGCCATTCGCCGGCCCTTACGGTTCGCGCGAAGGTGCGCAATTGGAAGCAGGTGCGTCCGACTTCGCCCTGGATGCGGGGGCGGGGCAAACCCGACTCCGCCACGGCGCGGTCCACCAGGGCGTCGCCCAGTGCTTCGATCTGTCCGGCGATGCCTTCCAGGAAGGCCGCGCGTTGTTCCAGCGAGGTTTCGCGATAGCTGTCGAAGGCGGACCAGGCCAGGGCGCAGGCCTGGTCGACATGTTCGCGGGAGCCGCCGGGGTACCCAGGCTCCAGTGCCTGGTCGGTCGCCGGGTTGATGGCCTTGATCGCGTCGCGGTTGCCCGGCACGGCTTGCCCGCCGATGAGCATCTTTCCTGTCAGGTCCATATCAGGCCTCCTGAGATGACTAAGGTGTTTGCCTGCCGCCTGTTCGAGGACCCGGGGCAGGGGAGAAATGCGAGCGGCGCGCATGGGCGCGCCGCTCGAGGGGGGCGACCTGCGCCGTCAGGCCAGGTTGTTTTCCTTCAGCCAGTTGGCGTACCAGGTACGGAACAGCTGGTACTGGGCCTCGGCGTAGTTGCGCTGGGCAGCGCTCAAGGCGTCGGTCTCGTTGAAGTGCAGGGTGTATTCCAGGTCGCCGTTGAGCACCATCAGGTGCTTGTAGTAGAGGACCAGGTCGCCGCCTTCATCGAACGACGACAGCACGTGCAGCGCCGACTCCAGTTCCAGCGCCAGGCGGCGGGCCTTGGCATCGCCCTTGGCGGCCTGTTTGCTCAGGGCCACCAGTTGCAGGACTTCACGAGGCAGGGCGTTGCCGATACCGGTGATCGAGCCGGTGGCGTTGCAGTTGACGAAGCCGTTCACCACGTCGGTGTCCACGCCCACCATCAAGGTCACGGCGTCATCCTTGGAGGTGATGAATTCCGCCGCATAACGGCTGGCTGCGGCACCCCCGAACTCCTTGAAGCCGATCAGGTTCGGATGCTCGCTGCGCAGTTCGAAGAACAGGTCCGCGCGGGTGGCGAAACCGTAGTGGGGGCTGTTGTAGATGACCGATGGCAGGTTCGGCGCCGCGGCCAGGATGGCCTTGAAGTGGGCCTTCTGCGCGACCAGCGAGGCACCGCGGGACAGTACGCGGGGAATGACCATCAGGCCATGGGCGCCGACCTTGGCCGCGTGGGCCGCGTGGGATACCGCTTCCTTGGAGTTGACGGCACCGGTGCCGACGATGGTCGGGATGCCGGCGGCCACCAGGCGGGCAACGCCTTCCTGGCGCTGGGCTTCGGTGAGCAGCGGCCAGTCGCCCATGGAGCCGCAATACACCACGGCGCTCATGCCCGCCTCGATCAGCTCGCGGCCCTTGCGTACCAGGGCGTCGAAGTCCGGTTTGCGATCTGGCGTGCACGGGGTCATCAGTGCGGGGATGGTGCCGGTGAAAATGTTGCTCATGACGCTACCTCATGGTTGTTGGGTTTGTTGTAGCTACATCTATGGCTCGAACCGGGTCGCTCGGTTTCTGGTTCATTGCGCATAATCGAATATCGTATACGTTATATAATCGATGCTTGGCGAAGTAAAGCCTTGGGTGTCATTTGCATGGGGCGGGGCCATACGGGCTCATCCATGAGCCTGGGGGATCAGCGTCCCGCGGTCCGGCTGGCGGAGTCCTGGTCAACTTCCCGCAACGACATGCCACGGGTTTCCCGGGCTGCGCCCACGGCGATGATCGAGATCACGGCCGAGGCCACCAGGTACCAGGCGATGGGAGTCGAGTTGTTGTATTCCTTGAGCAGGGTGATGGCGATCAGCGGCGCCAGGGAGCCAGCGAGGATCGGCGCCACCTGGTAGCACAGCGACAGCGCGGTGTAGCGCACATGGGTCGGGAACAGCTCCGACATCAGGGCCGAGTAGGGCGCGTAGGTCATGGACTCGATGGCCAGGCCCAGGGTGATCGCCGCCATGATCAGCCAGTTGTTGCCGGTGTCCATCATCGGGAAACCGACGAAGCCCCAGACCCCGGTGAGCACCGCGCCCACCAGGTACACCGGCTTGCGCCCGATGATGTCGGACAGGTAGCCCATGAGCGGAATCATGAAGAAGTGCAGCAGGTGGGCGCCGAACATCAGCAGCAGGATCTGCGAGGTGTCCTTGTGCACCACCAGCTTCAGGTAGGTGATGGAGAACGTGACGACTATGTAGTACAGGATGTTCTCGGCGAACCGCGCGCCAATGCCGATCAGCACTTCACGCCAGTGCTTGGTCACGACCTCGACGACGCCCAGTTGTTCTTTCTCGACCTTCTGCTGGCGGGCCTGGGCCTCCTTGAAAATCGGTGCGTCATCGACCCGGGTACGGATCCAGTAGCCGATCAGCACCACCACCGCGGAGAACCAGAAGGCCACCCGCCAGCCCCAGTCGAGGAACTGCTCTTCGGAAAGATTGGAGGACAAGAGCAGCAGGATCACCGTGGCGATCAGGTTGCCGGCCGGCACTCCGGCCTGCGGCCAGCTAGCCCAGAAGCCGCGACGGTTATCCGGGCTGTGCTCGGACACCAGCAGCACCGCGCCACCCCATTCGCCACCGAAGGCGAAACCCTGGATCAGGCGCAGCAGCACCAGGAGGATGGGCGCGGCATAACCGATCCGTTCGAAGGTCGGCAGGCAGCCCATGAGAAAGGTGGTGATGCCCACCACCACCAGGCTGATCTGCAACAGGTGCTTGCGGCCGACCTTGTCACCGTAGTGACCGAACACCAGCCCGCCGATGGGCCTGGCCAGGAAGCCCACGGCATACAGGGCGAAGGCGGCGATGATGCCGTCCATCGCGCTACCGGTCTGGCGGAAGAACAACTGGCCGAAGACCAGGGCCGAGGCCGTTCCATATAGAAAGAACTCATACCACTCGGCCACGGCGCCAGCCATCGCCGCGGCCACCACCCGCTTGATCCCCGCAGGTGCCTTGGTCGTCGTTCGTTCCAGTTCGCGAGGTGTCGCAGAAGTCGTCGAGGTCATCGATGTCGCACTCCGATAGGTATTGTCAGGGGGAGTTTCGCTAGGGCTTCGAGCCTTGTGCCGGCCCGATGGAGGCCTTGGGTAGGGGGGCCGAAGTCCTATTTTTATACGGTATTTCGTATACGATATATTTAAAAGCAAGAAAGAGGCCAAGCCTTTGCATTGCCTTGGCC
>NZ_JBYSWT010000017.1:0-158055 GCF_058781435.1 Pseudomonas sp. FW507-12TSA | reverse complement strand
CCCCCGACCCGGACACCCAGCTGCTTGAGGGTTTCAGGGTTGAACAAGTCATCGCCCCAGCGCCCGTCCAGCAATGGCAGGTCGCTGGCGCAGGCATCCTGGGGCCGGAAGGCGTACAGCTTGAGCAAGGCCTCGACGCAGCGTTGCTCGCGCTGGCGTACGTCCTGGCGCAGGCTGGCGATGGCCTGGCGCTCCTGCTCGGCGTCGCTGGCCACGCCGCGCCGGCAAGCCGCGCAATCCACCAGCAACTCGGCGATCAGCCGGGCCGCGCTGTGGCGGCGTGCCAGGCGCTGGGCCTGCTGGTCGTCGATCAAGCGCTGCAGCGCCGGGCGGGCCTGTTCGAGCAACAGCCCGAGGCTTTCGTACAGGCGCCGTTCGCCGTCTTCCGGCGGGGCCACGCTGTCGAACCGCACCAGGGCGTGCAGCCCCAGGCGGGCCAGGGCTTCGCGCCAGTCGCCCTCGCGCTGGGTGGCGCTGCTGACGAAGTTCAGCACCGGCAACAGCGGTTTGCCGCAGCCGGCCAGCACTTCCAGTTCGTCGCGGTACTTGGCCAGGACCGGTTCCCGGGCATCGATCACGTACAGCCCGGCATCCGAGGCCAGCAGCTGGCGCAGGACCTTGGCTTCCTGCTCGAAGCGCTGGCGCGCCTCGCTGCCATCGAGAAAGCGGGCCAGGCGCGCCGGGCCATCCAGGCGCTCGCCGGGACGCTCCAGGCGTTCCAGGTAGTCCAGCAGGGCGATGGCGTCTTCCAGGCCCGGGGTGTCATAGAGTTCCAGCAGCGGCTGGCCATCCACCGACAGCCGCGCGCCTTCCACGTGGCGGGTGGTGCTGGGGCGATGGGATACCTCGCCAAACTCCACATCCCGGGTCAGGGTGCGCAGCAGCGAGGTCTTGCCGACGTTGGTGTGGCCGACCACCGCCAGCGTCAGCGGCCGGGTGCGGGTATCAGTCATGGCCGGTCTCCAGCCAGTTGAAGGGCGCGCAGTCGGCGAACGGCAGTTGCAGTCGCTCCAGGGCAGCATGCCAGTCGCCCAGGCGCTCGGCGTCCAGGGCCTGGCCGGCGGGGGCCTGCAGCAACCAGATGCGGGTGGCGCCGGCATTGCGGGCCAGTTCGGCGATCAACCCCAGGCTACCGCGGTCGGGCGAGCGCCGAGGGTCGCAGGCGATCAGCAGGCGGGCCGGGGGGAAGCGGCTCATCTGCTCCAGCAGGCGGTGGCGCGATTCGCGGTTGTCGAGGATCCCGGCGTCCTTGATCGATTCGGGCAACTGCGGCGGCCAGGTGCGTTGGTCGTCCAATTCGATGGCCACCAGCAAGGCGCCGCTGCTGTCCAGGCTGCTGCTGCCGCCTGCGATCCGATGCAGGTGTTCTGGCGCCAGGTCGTTGACCCCCAGGCGTTCGCTGCTGGGCATCAGGCGCTCGCGCAGCTGGGCGTAGCCGGGCAGCTTGAGGTCCAGTTGCAGGCGGGCCCGGCCGTGGACCCAGCGCCAGCGGCACAGCAGCATCAGCACCAGGCGCGGCAGCACGCCGTAGATCACCAGCGACGCCACCAGCCACACCGCCCAGGATTGGCGCACCAGCTCGGTGTTGTAGACGTCCCGGGTACTGGCCTGGATCATTTCCACGGTCGGTACGCCGAAGCCCAGGGCCCGCGGGCCGGCACTCAGGAAGTTGGTGATCGAGACGAAGGCGTCGGACCCCAGCAGGGTGCTCTCCCAGACGAAGTCGTAGCGATGGGTGATCAGTTGCGCCAGCAGCATGCTCATGGCGCTGAGCAGGGCCAGCAGCCACAGGCCGTGGACCAGGGTGCCCAGGGCCCAGCGGTTGAGCTTGCGGCGTTGCAGCAGGAGCAGCAGCGCCGGCGGCAACTGGGCGGCCTTGGCATCGCGCGAGCACTTTTCACTGAGCCACAGCCACAGGCGGCCCAGCCCGGAGTCATGGCCGCCGAACAGCAGCAACCCGGCCAGCCAGCCCAGCAGCAGGAGCAGGTTGATCCCCAGCAGGCTGCCCAGGGCCCAGAACACATTCACCGGCTCGCGGGTGTCGCCCAGGGCGCTGAAAGCCAGGCCGGCCCCGCTGAGGACCGCCAGCACCGCCAGGACCAGGAAGGCCAGGCGTGCCCCTTGCCACCAGTGCAGCAGCGCGCTGTCCAAGCCGTCGCGCCGGGCCAGCCACAGGGCCCGGGCCTGGATCCGGCTGGCCAGGTCGCCACCCTGTTGCCGGGCCACGCGGTTGGCTTCCTGGTCATCCAGGGGGCCGGCGTGTTCCTCGCGCAGGCGCACGGTTTCGGTCAGCCACAGTCGTTGCAGGGGAGTCATTGCAGTCACGCGTCATTCCATCGCTCAAGAGTGCGCTGAGCATAACTGCTGCAGCGTTGGTCGGGTTAGATAGCGGGGATTCGCCGTGGGGCGGCAACAGATCCCCGGCCCTCTGGTATGCTCGCCGGCATGAAAAAATCACTCCCTCTGAGCCTGATCGCGGCACTCGCTGAAAACCGCGTGATCGGCATCGACAACAGCATGCCCTGGCACCTGCCGGGGGATTTCAAGTACTTCAAGGCCACGACCCTGGGCAAGCCGATCATCATGGGGCGCAAGACCTGGGACTCCCTTGGCCGGCCGTTGCCCGGGCGGTTGAATATCGTGGTCAGTCGTCAGACCGATCTGGCGCTCGAAGGTGCCGAGGTGTACCCGTCGCTGGAAGCCGCGATGGTGCGCGCCGAGCAATGGGCCCTGGAGCAGGGTGCGAGCGAGCTGATGCTGATCGGTGGCGCGCAGCTCTACACCCAGGGCCTGGAACAGGCGGATCGCCTGTACCTGACGCGGGTGGCCTTGAGCCCGGAAGGGGATGCGTGGTTCCCAGAGTTCGATGAACAGCGCTGGAAGCTGGTGTCCGACCAGCCCAACCCGGCGCAAGGCGACAAGCCGGCCTACAGCTTCGAAGTCTGGGAAAGAGCCTGAGTTGTAGCCGCTGCCGAGCCTGCGAGGCTGCGTAAAGGTCCGCAGGACCTTCGGCGATTCCGATGCCCCGTGGCTCTGCGGGCCATGCGCAGCCTGCGGCAGCGGCTACCCTGAACCCCGGCTCAGGCGTGGGCCAGGTCTTCGTGCTCGTCGGCGTCCAGCAGGGCCTTGTCGGTCTGTCCCATCGCCTGGCTGGTGATGGCGCCGGCGGTCATCGAACCGCTGACGTTCAGCGCGGTGCGTCCCATGTCGATCAGTGGCTCCACCGAGATCAGCAGGGCCACCAGGGACACCGGCAGGCCCATGGCCGGCAGCACGATCAGCGCGGCGAAGGTAGCGCCGCCGCCGACTCCGGCCACACCGGCCGAACTCAAGGTCACGATGGCCACCAGGGTGGCGATCCACAGCGGGTCCAGCGGGTTGATGCCTACGGTCGGGGCGACCATCACCGCCAGCATGGCCGGGTACAGGCCGGCGCAGCCGTTCTGGCCGATGGTGGCGCCGAACGAGGCGGCGAAGCTGGCGATGGACTGCGGGATGCCCAGGCGCCGGGTCTGCGCCTCGATGCTCAGGGGAATGCTCGCGGCGCTGGAGCGGCTGGTGAAGGCGAAGGTCAGCACTGGCCAGACCTTGCGGAAGAAGCGCAGCGGGTTGATCCCGGCCAGGGCGACCAGCAGGCCGTGGACCACGAACATCAGGCCCAGGCCGATATAGGACACCACCACGAAGCTGCCCAGCTTGATGATGTCCTGCAGGTTGGAGCCCGCCACTACCTTGGTCATCAAGGCCAGCACGCCGTAGGGCGTGAGCTTCATCACCAGGCGCACCAGACGCATCACCCAGGCTTGCAGGGTGTCGATGGCATTGAGCACCTTCTGGCCTTTATCGGCGTCGTCCTTGAACAGTTGCAATGCTGCAACGCCCAGGAATGCGGCGAAGATCACCACGCTGATGATCGAGGTCGGCTTGGCCCGGGCCAGGTCGGCGAAGGGGTTCTGCGGGATGAACGACAGCAGCAACTGCGGCACGTTGAGGTCGGCGACCTTGCCGGCGTAGTCGCTCTGGATCACTTGCAGGCGAGCCAGTTCCTGGGTACCGGCCACCAGCCCTTCGGCACTCAGGCCGAACAGGTTGGTCAGGCCGATGCCGATCAGGGCCGCGATGGCCGTGGTGAACAGCAAGGTGCCGATGGTCAGGAAGCTGATCTTGCCCAGGGACGAGGCGTTGTGCAGGCGGGCCACGGCGCTGAGGATCGAGGCGAACACCAGCGGGATCACGATCATTTGCAGCAACTGCACATAACCATTGCCCACCAGGTCGAACCAGCCGATGGAGGCCTTGAGGACCGGGTTGCCGGCACCGTAGATGCTGTGCAGGGCGATACCGAACACCACGCCCAGCACCAGAGCCAGCAGGACCTTCTTGGCCAGGCTCCAGGTGGTGTGGCGGGTTTGTGCCAGGCCCAGCAGCAGGGCCAGGAACACCAGCAGGTTGAGGATCAGCGGCAGATTCATTGGGGCTCCGGTAAACGTGTGCCAATCGCGGCTCGGGGCGATTGCGAACCGGCAAGCCTAACAGCTTGAAATCTATTGAATTAATAACGATATCGCATGGCAACCGTCGTTTTTGGAATAAGCCGGTGGCGCTATAGCACATGGGGTTGGCGCTCATGGGACGCGAAAAGTCGTGTACAGACGAGAACTGTCACAAGGATTTGTTAGCGTCGATGACTTTCACCCAGGGAGAAATCGCCGATGAAATTCGCACCCAAACTGCTCGCCGCCGCCCTTTGCCTGGGCCTCGCCGGCCAGGTGTTCGCCACCGAGTTGAAGCACTGGCCGCAAGAACAGGCCAAGCAGCTGGAGGCGATGATCGCGGCCAACGCCAACAAGGGTAACTACGCGGTGTTCGACATGGACAACACCAGCTACCGCTACGATCTGGAAGAGTCCTTGCTGCCCTACCTGGAGAACAAGGGCCTGATTACCCGCGACAAGCTCGACCCATCGTTGAAGCTGATCCCGTTCAAGGACACCGCCGAGCACAAGGAGAGCCTGTTCAGCTACTACTACCGGCTCTGCGAGATCGACGACATGGTCTGCTACCCCTGGGTCGCCCAGGTGTTCGCAGGCTTCACCCTCAAGGAACTCAAGGGCCATGTGGACGAGCTGATGGCTTCCGGCAAGCCGGTATCGAGCACCTACTACGACGGCGATGCGGTGAAGACCATCGAGGTCAACCCGCCCAAGGTCTTCACTGGCCAGGCCGAGCTGTACAACAAGCTGATGGAGAACGGCATCGAGGTCTACGTGATGACCGCCGCCTCCGAGGAGCTGGTGCGCATGGTCGCCGCGGACCCCAAGTACGGCTACAACGTCAAACCGCAGAACGTCATTGGCGTCACCACCCTGCTCAAGGACCGCAAGACCGGGGCCCTGACCACCGCCCGCAAGCAGATCGCCGAAGGCAAGTATGACCAGCAGGCCAACCTCGGCCTGGAGCTGACGCCCTACCTGTGGACTCCGGCCACCTGGATGGCTGGCAAGCACGCGGCGATCCTGACCTATATCGATGAGTGGAAGAAGCCGGTGCTAGTGGGTGGCGACACTCCCACCAGCGATGGCTACATGCTGTTCCACGATGTGGACGTGGCCAAGGGCGGCATCCACCTGTGGATCAACCGCAAGGACAAGTACATGAACCAGCTCAACGGCATGATCGCCAAGCACGCCGCGGCCCAGGCCAAGGAAGGGCTGGCGGTGACCGCCGACAAGAACTGGGTGATCGTCAAGCCCGAAGACATCCAGTAAGCCAGCCTGCGCCCAGTGGCACGGCCCCGCCCGGGGTGTTTGTGTCACTGGGGGCAAGGACGCCTGCCAGGGCCCCGCGGGCCTTGGCCGGGGGAATGTTTCAACTTGTGACAGTCAAAGCCCCTCTGCCATAATCGCGCCCGTTTCCACTCCTCCCGCCTGCTCTCCCTGTGCCGGGCCATGCCCCGTCTGCACGTAATGGACTACGTTGTGAGCTATCTCTCGATCGAATTCGGCTTCTGCTTCATCCTGTTCTTCGTCCTGTATTGGGGTCTGGGCTTCAGCCAGCGCTTGCAGAACGTCCTGCTGCTGGCCGCCAGCTACGCCATCCTGGCCAGCTTCAGCCTGAACTTCCTCTATATCCTGCTGGGCTATACCACCCTGGTGTACTTGCTGGGCCTGCTCAGCCAGCGGTATCCCGGACGTGGGTGGGTCAACGGGCTGATGCTGTTGCTGGTGCTGGGGGCGTTCTACCTGTTCAAGTACCAGGACTTCTTCACCAGCAGCGTACAGAACGCCTTTGCCCAGTTCGGCGTGGAAGTGTCGCTGCCGCTGCTGGAAGTGCTGCTGCCGGTGGGGCTGTCGTTCTATGCGTTCCATTCGGTCAGCTACCTGGTGTCGATCCACCGGCGCGAGCTGAAGGCCGGCTCGCCGTTCGACCTGGCGCTGTACCTGGCGTTCTTCCCCAGCCTGATCGCCGGACCGGTGAACCGGGCGGTGCCGATGCTCGGGCAGATCAACCCGCCGCAACTGCGCCAGGTGCTGGAGCCGCAACGGGCGCTGGGGCTGATCGCGGTGGCGGTGGTCAAGCTGTTCTTCCTCAGCTCGTGGCTGGCCAACGAGTGGGTCGACCCGGTCTTCGACAGCCCGGTGGCCTACTCCGCCGAGCAGATCTTGCGGGCGGTCTACGGTTATTCGTTCCTGATCTATTTCAACTTCAGCGGCTACACCGACCTGGTGACCGGCATCGCCCTGCTGCTGGGTTTCCGCCTGCCGGAGAACTTCAACTACCCCTATGCGGCGCGCAACCTCAAGGAGTTCTGGGGCCGCTGGCACATCAGCCTGTCGACCTTCATCCGCGACTACGTGTACATCCCCCTGGGAGGCAACCGGGGGCCGGTCTGGCGCGGCAACCTGAACATGCTGCTGGCGATGCTGATCTCCGGCCTGTGGCATGGCGCCAGTGCCAACTTCATCATCTGGGGCGCGCTGCACGGCGTCGGCCTGGCGCTGTACAAGCTGTGCAGCCCGCTGCTGGCCCGCGGACCGCGCTGGATCGGCTCCGACCTGGCGGCGCGCTTGCTGACCTTCCACTACGTGGCGCTGGCCTGGATCTTCTTCCGCTGCGCGACCCTGTCCGATGCCCTGGACATGCTCGGCGGCCTGGGCGGGCTGTCCCTGGCCGGGTTGGCCGGCAGTGCCCTGTCGCTGCTGGGCTGCCTGTTGTTCGTGGCGTTCTACCCACGGATCGTGGCGTTGCTGCGCCGCTTGTTCGAGGCTGCCACCGGCTTGCCGTGGCTGCTGTATCCAGTGCCGCTGGGCCTGTTCATCTGCGTGGTCATCTTTGCCTCTCCATCGGGCGTGCCGGGGTTCATCTATGCCAGTTTCTAAGCCTTCACCCTTGTCGATCAGCCTGGGCAGCGCGGCCAAGGTGTTCTATGCGTTGCTGGTGACCAGCCTGTTGCTGGTGTGGTTCAACCAGCAGTCGATCCGCCTGTATTGCCAGCAGAAGTACCACGAGAGCTGCGAGATCCCCGGCCTGGCGCAGAACCCGCAGTGGCGTTTCGGCGCACAGCTCAATCAGGCCTTGGAAAACGCCCGGGTGGCCTTCGTCGACAGCTTCGTCGGCCAGGCCGAGCTGAACCTGGTGGCCGAGGTCCAGGCGGCGCCCGAGCCGGAACCTGCCGCACCAGCGCCGCAGGCCAAGCAGCCGGCAGCGGCGCACCAGGCTCCGGCAGCCAACGCCCATCCGGTCGCGCATCAGGCGCCGGTCGCTGCGCCGCCAGCGGTGGCCGTGGCGCCTGTGGCCAGCCAGCCGCCCAAGGTCGCGCAGGCAAGCATCGCGCCGCTGATGGTCAGCCTGGGCACTGGCGACGAGGTGTTCTTCGTCGGTGACTCGTTGATGCAGGGCGTGGCGCCACACATGGCCAACACCTTGCGCAAGCGCTACAACGTCAAGAGCCTGAACCTGAGCAAGCAGAGTACCGGTCTTGCCTACCCGAGCTTCTTCAACTGGCCCAAGACCGTCGAAAGCACCCTGGCCAGCAACCCCAACATCCGCCTGATGGTGATCTTCCTCGGCCCCAACGACCCTTGGGACATGCCCGAGGTCAAGGGCAAGCCGTTCCTGCGCTTCAAGACCCCGGACTGGGAGGAGGCCTATCGCCGGCGTATCGATTCGATCCTCGACACCGCCCAGGCGCACAATGTGCAAGTGATCTGGGTCGGGCCGCCGAACATGGAGAAGGCCAAGCTGTCTACGGCCATGGCCTACCTGAGTGAGCTGTACAAGGGCCAGATCGAGCAGTATCACCAGCACTTCGTGTCGGCCAACGAGATTCTCGGCTACCGCCACGACGAGTTTTCCTACTACCGCATCAATGGCGACGGGCAGAAGATCAAGACCCGGGTCGATGATGGTATCCACTTCACCACTACTGGGCAGAAGCTCATCGCCGAGCGCGTGATCTCGATGATCAACTTCCCCAGCCAACAATTGACGGAGCATTGAGATGGGGCGTTTGCAAGGTATTGCGCTGTTGCTGGGCATCACCTTGCTGAGCAGTTGCAGCCCGACCACCGAGGTCCAGGCCACTCCTGCCTCGGCACTGGCCAGGCCTGGTGCGGGCCAGAAGAAGTTGGTCACCCCCGGCAGCGATCCGAACCTGGCGCTGCTGGCACGCAAGTTCAGTACTTCCAACCGTACGCCGATCAACATCGTGCAACTGGGCGACTCGCATACCGCTGCCGACCTGTTCAGCGGCGAACTGCGCCGCCTGCTGCAGGCGCAGTACGGTGATGGCGGCATCGGCTTCGTGGCGGCGACCCCGGTGCCCGGCACGCGCTACGAGCGAGTGATCCTCAGCGCCGCCAAGCGCCAGTGGTCGCTGGTGTCGGCGCGCAACCAGCAGAGCACGCAGTTTCCCCTGGGTGGCTACCTGTCGCTGCCGCAGACCCCGGGAGCCCGGGTGCACATCGCCGAGCGCCAGCCGAGCAACCAGCAATACCGCATCTCGGCCTTGTACCAGGCGTCCAGCAACAGCACCCTGACCGCGCGGGACAACCTCAACAAGGGCAGCCGCATGTTGGCCGCCACTGGCGGGCAATGGCGCCTGAGCCCGCCGTTCAACAACCTGACCCTGCCTTTGGACCTGAGCGTGGCCAACAGCCAGGGCCTGGCCCTGGGCGGTTGGAACATCCTCGGGCAGAAGAGCGCCGGGGTGATCTATTCCGCCCTGGGTATCAACGGTGCGCGCCTGGATGTGCTGGACAAGTGGCAGCCCGGCTGGCTGGAGGCCCTCAAGGCCTTGCGTCCGGACATGGTGGTGCTGGCCTACGGCACCAACGAGGCTTTCGACGACGATATCGATCTGCAGTTGTATCGCAGCCAGTTGCAGGAGAAGGTCGCGCTGCTGCGCAAGAACCTGCCCAAGACGGTGATCCTGCTGGTGGGCCCGCCGGATTCGATCAAGCGGCGCAATGCCGGCAGTTGCGCTGCCTCGCAGCCGCAGCCGCTGCGCCAGATCATCCAGATCCAGAAGGACGTGGCCAAGACCAGCCGCACGCTGTTCTGGGACTGGCAGGCGTTCATGGGCGGCGATTGCTCCATCAGCCAGTGGCAGGCCAGCGACCTGGCGCGCAACGACCTGATCCACCTGACCGCCGATGGCTATCGCAAGAGTGCCGACGGCTTGTACCGCTTCCTGCGTGGGCAGTTGGGCGAACGCATGCCCTGAGCCTGCACTGGCGCAAGGCAAAAAAATGCCCCGCACATGGCGGGGCATTTTCATTTGCCGGTGGCGATCACAGGCTGTCGAGCAGGGCCTTGTTGCGGACCGCGCCCTTGTCGGCGCTGGTGGCTAGCAGGGCATAGGCCTTCAGGGCGGTGGTCACCTTGCGTGGACGCACCTCCGCCGGCTTCCAGCCCTTCTTGTCCTGCTCGATTCGGCGGGCCGCCAGTTCCTCGTCGCTGACCAGCAGGTTGATCGAGCGGTTGGGGATGTCGATCAGCACCTTGTCGCCGTCCTTGACCAGGCCGATGGCACCGCCGGCGGCGGCTTCCGGCGAAGCATGACCGATGGACAGGCCCGAGGTGCCGCCGGAGAAGCGACCGTCGGTGAGCAGGGCGCAGGCCTTGCCCAGGCCCTTGGACTTCAGGTACGAGGTCGGGTACAGCATTTCCTGCATGCCCGGGCCGCCCTTGGGGCCTTCATAGCGGATGATCACGATGTCGCCTTCCTTCACCTCGTCGGCGAGGATGCCGCGTACCGCGCTGTCCTGGCTTTCGAAGATCTTGGCGTTGCCTTCGAACACATGGATCGACTCATCCACGCCGGCGGTCTTCACCACGCAGCCGTCCAGGGCGATGTTGCCGTACAGCACGGCCAGGCCGCCTTCTTGGGAGTAGGCGTGCTCGACGCTGCGGATGCAGCCGTTCTCGCGGTCGTCGTCCAGGGTTTCCCAGCGGGTCGACTGGCTGAAGGCGGTCTGGGTCGGGATCCCGGCCGGGCCAGCCTTGAAGAAGGTGTGCACGGCCTCGTCATCGGTCTGGGTGATGTCCCACTTGGCGATGGCTTGCTCCATGCTGGCGCTGTGCACGGTCGGCAGGTCGGTGTGCAGCAGGCCGCCACGGGCCAGCGAACCGAGGATGCTGAAGATGCCGCCGGCGCGGTGCACGTCTTCCATGTGGTACTTCTGGATGTTCGGCGCCACCTTGCACAGCTGCGGCACCTTGCGCGACAGGCGATCGATGTCGCGCAGGTCGAACTCGACTTCGCCCTCCTGGGCGGCGGCCAGCAGGTGCAGGATGGTGTTGGTCGAGCCGCCCATGGCGATGTCCAGCATCATCGCGTTCTCGAACGCCTTGAAGTTGGCGATGCTGCGCGGCAGCACGGACTCGTCGTTCTCGCCGTAGTAGCGCTGGCACAGTTCGACGATGGTGCGGCCGGCCTGCAGGAACAGCTGTTCGCGGTCGGCGTGGGTGGCCAGGGTCGAACCGTTGCCCGGCAGGGCGAGGCCCAGGGCTTCGGTCAGGCAGTTCATGGAGTTGGCGGTGAACATGCCGGAGCACGAACCGCAGGTCGGGCAGGCGCTGCGCTCGTACTCCGCGACCTTCTCGTCAGAAGCGCTGGAGTCGGCGGCGATGACCATGGCGTCCACCAGGTCCAGGCCGTGGGAGGCGAGCTTGGTCTTGCCGGCTTCCATCGGCCCGCCGGAGACGAAGATCACCGGGATGTTCAGGCGCAGGGCGGCCATCAGCATGCCGGGGGTGATCTTGTCGCAGTTGGAGATGCAGACGATGGCGTCGGCGCAGTGGGCGTTGACCATGTATTCCACGGAGTCGGCGATGATCTCGCGGCTGGGCAGCGAATACAGCATGCCGTCATGGCCCATGGCGATGCCGTCGTCCACGGCGATGGTGTTGAATTCCTTGGCCACGCCACCGGCGCGTTCGATTTCGCGGGCGACCAGCTGGCCCAGGTCCTTCAGGTGCACATGGCCCGGGACGAACTGGGTGAAGGAGTTGGCAACGGCGATGATCGGCTTCTTGAAGTCGGCATCTTTCATCCCCGTGGCGCGCCACAGGGCGCGGGCACCGGCCATGTTGCGACCGTGGGTGGACGTTTTCGAACGGTAATCAGGCATGAAGCACTCCAGGCGGCTAATCAGGTGACAAATGGGGAGTGAGCTTCTACTGACCTCGGGAACACTCAGAAATGGCCGTGTGTCCGAAGCTGCCGATGACCTCGCGGGATCGCCGCGAGACTCAGCCTGAGCTCATAAACCCGCCGGGGATGACTGGCGATGAATACGCCCGATTCTACACCGCTGGCGTCAGGAAGGAATGCCGTGGCCGCTCTGCGGTTTCGATCGTCCTGCACGCGACCGCAGCCCGGTCCTTGCTTTAGACTCGCGGCCTTTGGATCACATGCCAACGGAACTGGAATGCTCGCTTCTTTTCGCTCCTTGAGGTTGTACCTGGTGGTTGGCGCGGTGCAGGGCATCGTGCTGATGTGGTTGCTGCTCCATAGCGGCTGGGACTCCAGCGCCATGGCAGTGCTGGCTGCTGCCGTGCTGGCGGGCGGCACCACCTTGCAATTGCAGGGCGAGCAGTGGCGGCGGTTGCGCAGTTGGGTCGCCGTGCTGCTGGTTGGGCTGTTCTCGGCAGCGCTGGCGCTGGCATGCCAGGTGCTGCCCGGGACCCTGCTGGTGGTGTGTGGCATCGCTGCTGCGCTGTTGGTGATCGCGTTAGTGGGCGCCACCTTGGCCCAGGATGGCCCCCGGTTGGGGCGACGCCTGCTGGAAAACGGCCTGTGGCTGCTGCTGGCGTTGCCGTGGCCCTGGCTGGCGCAGAAGCTGTTCAAGCTCTGGCTTGCCTATCGGCACCTGGACCCCTTCAAGAGCGAGGTGCTGGCGCTGGCCTTCTTTGCCGGCCCGCCCCTGGCGTTCTCGGTTGCACTGTTTCTCGGCCAGTCATGGCGCGCCAGGGGGCTCAGGCGCAAGCCCGTTGATTGTGCCGGTTGACCAGGCTGTTCAGGCCCAGGGCGCTGGTGCTGAGCACCAGGAAGCACAGGCCCAGGGCCATGGCCAGGTTATCGCTGGCCAGGTTGATGAAGCCGCTTATCAGGCCGCCACAGGTGAAGATGATCATGTTGCCGGCCGAGGCCGAGGTCCCTGCGTTCTGCGTAAACAGGCCCATGGCCCGGGACGTGGCGACCGGCCGGGTGATAGTCGTGCCTGCGGTGCAGACGATCATCGGTAGCAGTACGCTGCTGGCGCTCGGTTCGAAGCGCTGGAGAAACAGCATCAGCAGCCCGGACAGGGCGATCAGCAACAAGCCGGCGATGATCTGGGTGCTGGCCCGCAGGTGCCGGTTCATCGCTCCGGCGGCGAACCCGCCCAGGATATAGGCCGCGCCGTATAGCAGGAGCACCAGGGAATACTGGTAGGGCGAGAGCTGCAACTGCTCCATGAAGATGATCGGCGAGGTGACGATGAACGAGAAATGGCAGGCAAAGGCCAGCGCCGAGATCAGCCAGTAGCCCACGAAGCGCGGCTCCGCGCAGACCAGCCGGTACGCGGCGAAGATATTGCGCTGGCGGCCCTTGGCCGTGCCCGGGGTGTTTTCCAGCAGCAGCCAGGCCATGAGGATCACCAGCAGGCCGATGGCCGCGAACACCTCGAAGCTGCCTTGCCAGCCGAGTCGTTCCTGCAGCCAGGTGCCGAACAGCGGGGACAGGGAAATGAAGATCCCGCTGGCGGTGACCATGGCGATGCGCAGGCGTTCCTGTTCCTTGCCTTCGAACAGGTCCTGGACCAGGGCCTGGGATAGAACGAAGCAACCGCAACCCATGGCCTGGACCACGCGGAAGAACAGGAACCACGAGTATTGGCTGGCGACGACGCAGCCGGCCGCGCCGACCAGGGCCACGCTCATGCCCCCCAGCAACAGCTTCTTGCGGCCCAGGGAGTCCGATAGCGGGCCAACCAGCATCAGGGAAAAGGACAGGCCGATGGCGAACAGGCTGACGGACAGCGCGATGTCGGCGCTCGAGGTCTGGAAGCGTTCGGCCAGGGCAGGGAAGGAAGGCAGGATGACATCCAGCGGAAAGACTCCCAGCAGGGTCATGGTCATCAACAGGATGATGGCCGAGGTCTTCTGCGTGGCGTTGGATGCGTGGTCCATGATGCGGGGTGCTCGGTCCTTGAGGTGGTCCCGAGGATCGAGTCGTGGCCCGGCAAAGTCAATGGATGGCGCTGGCCACTCCCGTCGTCGACGGCAATGGCCAGCCGGCCGGCCTCAGCTGTTGGGCAGCAGGCGGCAGGTGATGCTCTTGATGTAGCGGGTTTCCGGGATGGCCGGGTGCACCGGGTGATCCGGGCCCTGGCCGCCGCGCTCGAGCAGTTGGATGTTGCGATCCAGGTGGCGGGCGCTGGTCAGCAGGATGTTCTGCAGGTCGTCCTCGGGCAGGTGCATCGAGCACGAGGCGCTGACCAGGATGCCGTCCTTGGTCAGCAGGCGCATGGCCTGCTCGTTGAGGCGGCGGTAGGCGCCTTCGCCGTTCTTCAGGTCCTTCTTGCGCTTGATGAAGGCGGGCGGGTCGGCAACGATCACGTCGAAGCGCTCTTCGGCGGCCTTGAGTTCCTTGAGGGCCTCGAATACATCGCCTTCGATGCAGGTGAGCTTGTCGGCGATGCCGTTCAGCGCGGCGTTGCGCTCCACGCCATCGAGGGCGAAGCCCGAAGCGTCGACGCAGAAGACTTCGCTGGCGCCGAACGCACCGGCCTGCACGCCCCAACCACCGATATAGCTGAACAGGTCCAGCACGCGCTTGCCCTTGACGTAGGGCGCCAGGCGCGCGCGGTTCATGCGGTGGTCGTAGAACCAGCCGGTCTTCTGGCCTTCCATCACCGGGGCTTCGAACTTCACGCCGTTCTCTTCCAGGGCGACCCACTCCGGCACCACGCCGAACACCGTGTCGACGTAGCGCTCCAGGCCTTCGGCGTCACGGGCGGCGGAGTCGTTCTTGAACAGGATGCCGCTGGGCTTGAGCACCTGGACCAGGGCGGCGATCACGTCGTCCTTGTGGCGTTCCATGGTGGCCGAGGCCAGCTGCACCACCAGGATGTCGCCGAAACGATCCACCACCAGGCCTGGCAGCAGGTCGGAGTCGCCGTACACCAGGCGGTAGAAGGGCTTGTCGAACAGCCGCTCGCGCAGGGACAGGGCCACGTTCAGGCGGTGCACCAGCAGCGACTTGTCCAGGGCCAGCTTGGCATCGCGCGACAACAGGCGAGCGCAGATCAGGTTGTTGGGGCTCATGGCGACGATGCCCAGGGGCTTGCCGCCGGCAGCTTCCAGCAGCGCCTGGTCGCCTGCCTTGAAGCCGTGCAGGGGAGTGGCGGCTACATCGATCTCGTTGCTGTAGACCCACAGGTGGCCGGCGCGCAGGCGGCGGTCGGCGTTGGCTTTGAGGCGCAGGCTTGGCAGGGACATGACGTCGCTCCGGAAAAAAGGGCGCGATTATACCCCTTCATAGGCATTCGGTGATGGCCATTGGACCTGCGGCTAAATGCGCAAGGTAAAGTTCCTGTCGGTTTGCCCAACATTGCCGAGATAGGGGGTAGAATCGCCGCCTGACCCAGAGTGTGTACTTATGTCCCAAGAGCTATCCGCCGAACAGATTCAACAGGCCCTGCAAGGCATCAGTGTGCCGCCCCAGCCGCAGATCATGGTGGATCTGCAGATGGAGCAGTACATGCCCGATCCCGACCTCGAGGTGATCGCCAAGCTGATCTCCCAGGACCCTGGCCTGTCTGGCGCGCTGCTGAAGATCGTCAACTCGCCCTATTACGGGCTGAGCAACAAGATCGCTTCGATCCAGCGTGCGGTGAACCTCCTGGGCAGCCGCTCGATCATCAACCTGATCAACGCACAGTCGATCAAGGGCGAGATGAGCGACGAGACCATCGTCACTCTCAACCGCTTCTGGGACACCGCCCAGGACGTGGCCATGACCTGCCTGACCCTGGCCAAGCGCACCGGCGCCCAGGCCGTAGATGAGGCCTATGCGCTGGGCCTGTTCCATGACTGCGGCGTGCCGCTGATGCTCAAGCGCTTCCCTGACTACATGACCGTGCTGGAAGAAGCCTATGGCAGTGCCGGGCCCGAACAGCGGGTAGTGGATACCGAGAACCGGGTCTTCAACACCAACCATGCGGTGGTCGGCTACTACACGGCCAAGTCCTGGCGCCTGCCGGAGCACGTGACCATCGCCATCGCCAACCATCACAACGCCCTGGCGATCTTCAGCGACGAGTCCTCGCGCAACAGCCAGCTGAAGAACCTGCTGGCGATCCTGAAGATGGCCGAGCACATCTGCTCCTCGTACCGGGTACTGGGCAACCAGGTCGTAGACCATGAATGGAACAGCATCGGCCACCTGGTCCTCGATTATGTCGGCCTGTCGGACTACGACTTCGAGAACCTCAAGGAAACCGTGCGCGAACTGGGCGCCCACTGATGCCTGAACTCCCCGAGGTCGAAACCACCCGGCGCGGGATAGCGCCGCACCTGGAAGGCCAGAAGGTCAGCCGGGTGATCGTCCGTGACCGGCGCCTGCGCTGGCCGATCCCCGAGGACCTGGACATACGCCTGTCCGGGCAGCGGATCGTCCAGGTCGACCGCCGGGCCAAGTACCTGCTGATCAATGCCGAAGTCGGCACCCTGATCAGCCACTTGGGCATGTCGGGCAACCTGCGGTTGGTGGAAGTCGGCCTGCCGGCGGCCAAGCATGAGCATGTGGATATCGAACTGGAGTCGGGGCTGGCCCTGCGCTACACCGATCCACGGCGCTTTGGCGCCATGCTCTGGAGCCTTGACCCGTTGAACCACGAGTTGCTTTCGCGGCTGGGTCCGGAGCCACTGACCGACCTGTTCGACGGCGAGCGCCTGTTCCAGATGTCCCGCGGGCGTTCCATGGCGGTCAAGCCGTTCATCATGGACAACGCGGTGGTGGTGGGGGTGGGCAACATCTACGCCACAGAAGCCTTGTTCGCCGCGGGCATCGACCCACGTCGCGAGGCCAAGGGCATTTCCCGGGCGCGCTATTTGAAGCTGGCGATCGAGATCAAGCGGATCCTGGCGGCGGCCATCTTGCAGGGTGGCACCACCTTGCGCGACTTCATCGGCGGCGATGGCCAGCCCGGCTACTTCCAGCAGGAACTGTTCGTCTACGGGCGAGGCGGGGAGCACTGCAAGGTCTGCGGCACGGGATTGCGCGAAATCAAGCTGGGCCAGCGTGCCAGCGTCTACTGCCCACGCTGCCAGAGCTGACCCCGGCGTTACTGGCGGCGCGGCCAGCATCCACCCTGTCGCGCCCTGGCAAGCGCCGGGGCCGCCAGGGCTTCTGGCGGATCAGGCCTTGCCGGTGATCTTGCGATACTTGGCCATCAGCTCTTCTTCGGTTTCCGGACGGTTCTCGTCCAGGGGAATGCAATCCACCGGGCATACCTGCTGGCACTGCGGCTCGTCGTAGTGGCCGACGCACTGGGTGCACAGGTTCGGGTCGATGACGTAGATCTCTTCGCCTTGGGAAATGGCCGCGTTGGGGCACTCGGGTTCGCAGACGTCGCAGTTGATGCAATCGTCGGTGATGATCAGGGACATGGGGTACTCCGGCCTGGGCGGCGGGCCCGGGCATATAGAAACGAATGCGCGCAATTGTGCCGTATTGACGCCCGCAGTGCACGCGGGCGCGATGGCTGACACCGGGCGCAGGCCCCCTTGGCGGGGGCCAGATGGCTTATTTCTTGAAGCGCAGGGTCAAGGCTTCGGCGACCGCCGGATGGACGAACTTGGTGATATCGCCCCCCAGGGCCGCGATTTCCCGGACCAGCGTCGAGGAAATGAACGAATAGCGCTCGGACGGGGTGAGGAACAGGCTTTCCACGTCCGGAGCCAGTTGGCGGTTCATGTTGGCCAGTTGGAATTCGTATTCGAAATCCGAAACGGCCCGCAGGCCGCGCAGGAAGACATTGGCGTTCTGCTCCTTGGCGAAATGCGCCAATAGCGTCGAAAAGCCCACGACTTCAACGTTGGGCAGGTGCTTGGTCACCTCTCGCGCCAGCTCCACGCGCTGTTCCAGGGGGAAGAGCGGGTTTTTCTTGGGGCTGGCGGCGACGGCGATGATCACGTGGTCGAACAGCCGCGAGGCGCGTTCGACCAGATCGCCGTGGCCCTTGGTAATAGGGTCGAAGGTTCCTGGGTACAGCACTCGGTTCATCGCGTCGTCCTGGCGGGAATCCGTTGGGGAATCGGATGGTATCGCAGCCTTTCCGGTCGGCCAAGTCGCCTTTTGGAGTACAAGTGCCCGCGGACATCATCGATACCGAGCCTCATCACGCGGTTTTCAAGCGCTCGGCCAGGGCCGTGGCCAGCTGTGCGGTCAAGCCGTACACCGACAGCTGCGGGTTGGCGCCGATGCTGGTGGGGAACAGCGAGCCGTCATGGATCGACAGGTTACGCAACTGGTGGTGGCGGCCAAGGCTGTCGGCTACGGCGACCTTCGGATCCTGGCCCATGGCGCAGCCGCCCATCACGTGGGCGCTGCCCAGGCGGGTGCGGTACAGGGCCAGCTCCAGGCCGTCGATCTGGCTGCGGACCTCGGCCAGGGTCTTGGCGAACCGTGCATCGCTGTGCAGCGGCTTGACCGCCTTGGCGCCGCCGGCGAACTGGATCTCGGCCATGCTGTGGAAGGCCCGGCGCAGGCCGTCCCAGGCATAGGGCGAGACCTGGTAGTCGAGCACCGGGCTGCCGTCGCCGCGCAGTTCGACGTTGCCGCCGGTGCTATCGGGATGAAAGCCGTCCCGCAGCAGGGCCAGCATGGCGTGGGTATGGGGCAGTTGCTCCATGGTCAGGCCGCTCTGGGGGCCGAAACCGCCCAGCAGGGTGCTGGCCAGGGCGGGTTGCAGCGGCGGTACCTCGAGTTTGTAGGCCATCTTGCCGGTGGTGCCGTCCTGCCATTGGAAATGGTCGGAATAGATCGACTGCGGCGCGCCGTAGAAAGGGTTGATCACCTCGTCGAACTGTCCGGCGGAGAAGTTCACCAGGTGCAGGAACGTACGCTTGCCCAGGCGCGAATGCGGGTCCGGGGCATCGGAGCGCAGCAGCAGGGCCGGGCTGTTGATGCCGCCGCCGGACAGTACGTAGTGCTTGGCCTTGACCATGATCTTGCGGCCGGTGGGTGCCACGCAGCGAGCGTCCATGGCCAGGCATTGCAGGCCGGTGACCCGGTCGCCATCGAGTTGCAGGCGGTCGGCCCGGGCCAGGTACAGCAGTTCGCCGCCTTTCTCCAGGGCCGCCGGGATAGTGGTCACCAGCATCGACTGCTTGGCGTTGGTCGGGCAGCCCAGGCCGCAGTAGCCCAGGTTCCAGCAGCCGCGCACGTTGCGCGGGATCACGTGCCAGCTGTAGCCCAGGGCTTCGCAGCCCTTGCGGATCACGTCGTTGTTGGCGTTGGGCGGCATGACCCAGGGCGCGACTCCCAGGCGCTGCTCCATCTTCTCGAACCAGGGGGCCATTTCGGCCGAGCTGTGGCCCACCACGCCATGCTCCCGGGCCCAGTGCTCGAGGGTCGGGTCGGGGGTGCGGAAGCTCGAGGTCCAGTTGATCAGGGTGGTGCCGCCCACGGCGCGCCCCTGGAGGATGGTGATGGCGCCGTCCTTGCTCATGCGCCCGATACCTTCCTGGTACAGGCTGGTGTAGGCCTGGTCCTCGAGCATCTTGAAGTCGTCGCTGGTCTTGAGCGGGCCTTCCTCGATCAGCAGCACCTTGTAGCCGGCGGCGCTGAGGATCTCGGCCGTGGTACCGCCCCCGGCACCACTGCCGACGATGGCGACATCGGCCTCCAGGGTCAGGTCTTGCTCCAGTTGCGAGCCGTTGTAGGTTTTCCAGCCACGAGTCAGGCCTTCGCGAAACAGATCAGGTACAGGCATATCGGGTGCTCTCTTATTATCGATGTCGTGGCGCAACGGCACGGTAGCCGCGTCTCTCCCGGGCGCGGCCAGTGCCAACGGCTGGCTGGGTCAGACCTTGGGTGGCCCGGGGTAGCCGCAGTGAGCCCAGGACTCGGGGCGGGTATACCAGGCCATCATCACCAGTTGCAGCAGCGAGGCGTGGCCCATGCGCAGCAGCGACAGGTAGCTGTTTTCCCAGCGACTGAGGAAGTTGCGGATGTCCTCGGCGCTGGCGTTCTCCCAACTGCCCCAGATTCCCGTCAGTGGCCCACGGGTCACGGCCATGCCCAGCACGTCGAACAGTTGCTGGGTCAGCTTGAGCATCTCCGGAGATAAATGGTTGAGGGCGTTGTCCAGGTTTACCAGGGCGCCGTCGACGGCAGCGGACATCCTGTCCACTGCCACGGCACCTTCGAGCATCACTGGGATCAACGCTCGCAGAAACGGCAATTCATTGCTGCGCAAGATGGCATAGCCGTTGGCTGGTGTGCTGGCGGAGCAACCGCTGAGGCTGGCGCCAAGGCCGGCGGTGGCCAGGAAGGCACTGGCGCAGAGGCCGATTTTCAGCAGGCCGCGCCGCGACAGCGCGGGTGTTTCAGACAGGCTAGGGGTCATTGTTGTTATTACCCTGCAATCGACTGGTTGAAAAATCTCGAGCAGCGACTGCGCTGGCAATCGCTGCGGTTTCAAGGCTCCTAGCGGATGAACAGCTTCTGGATCAGTTTCTGGATCGACTTGCCGTAGGGTGGGTAGATCAGGCGGGCGGCGTTGAAGCGCTGCTTGATGAACACCCCCTTGGCCTTGCTGAAGGTCAGGAAGCCCTCGTGGCCGTGATAGTGACCCATGCCGGAAGGGCCGATGCCACCGAAAGGCAGGTCATCCTGGGTCACGTGCAGCAACGTGTCGTTCATGCAGGCGCCGCCGGAGTGGGTCTCGTTGAGGACCCGCTGCTGCTCGGCCTTGTCGTAGCCGAAGTAGTACAGCGCCAGGGGCCGTGGCCGCTCGGTGACATAGGCCAGGGCCTGGTCCAGGGTCTTGTAGGGCACGATGGGCAGGATCGGGCCGAAGATCTCGTCCTGCATCACCGTCATGTCGTCGCTGACATTGAGCAGCAGGCTGTGGGGCAGGCGGCGTTCCTGCCCCTGGTCGAACAGCGGCACCAACTGCGCGCCTTTGCTGGTGGCGTCGCTCAGGTAGCCGTTGAGCCGCGAGAGCTGGCGCTGGTTGATGATCGCGGTGTAGTCGGGATTGTCCACCAGGGTCGGGAAGAACCCACGCACCACCTGGCGATAAGTGTCGACGAAGGCCTCCACACGGTCCTCCGGTACCAGCACGTAGTCCGGGGCGACGCAGGTCTGGCCGGCGTTCATGGTCTTGCCGAAGGCGATGCGCTCGGCGGCGTCCTTGAGTGGCACGGTATGGGAGACGATGGCCGGGGATTTGCCGCCCAGCTCCAGGGTCACCGGGGTCAGGTTCTCCGCCGCGGCGCGCATCACATGCTTGCCGATGCTGGTGGCGCCGGTGAACAGCAGGTGATCGAAGCGCAGCTTGGAGAAGGCCATGCCCACTTCCGCCTCGCCCAGGACCACGCAGACCAGGTCTTCGGGGAAGATCCGCGCCAGCAGTTGCTTGAGCAGCAGGCCGGTGGCGGGGGTCGACTCGCTGAGCTTGAGCATGACCCGGTTGCCGGCGGCCAGGGCGCCGGTGAGCGGTCCCATGCACAGGAACAACGGGTAGTTCCAGGGCACGATGATGCCCACAACGCCCAGGGGCTGGTAGATCACCTTGGCCGAGGCTGGCTGGAAGGCCATGCCGACAGCGCGGCGAGAGGGTTTCATCCAGCGCTTGAGGTGCTTGCGGGCATAGTGGATGCCATGCAGGCTGGGCATGATTTCCGCCAGCAGGGTTTCATCGGCGCTGCGGTTGCTGAAGTCCTGGCTGATGGCGTCGATCAGCGCCTGGCGTTCGGTATTGAGCAAGTCCTGCAGGGCCTTGAGCCATTGGTCGCGCTGGGCGGCTGGCGGCATCGGATGGGCGGCATAGGCCCGGCGCTGAGCTTCGAACAGCTCGAGCAGCCCGTCCTGTTGCTGGAGGGAATCCTGAAGATAGGCGATCTCGGCAGACATGATCGGGCTCCGAATTTTGTGAGGTGGCTAGTTTTTTAGAGCTTATACTCTAGATTGTCAATTGCTCCTCCCGTGCCGGTGTCGATTTATCCCCAGGGGGATAGGTCGTAAAATGTCCCCAGTCTTCCGAATAAAGCCCGTATCCATGGCCCCACGTATAAAAACCCGCGAGCGCATCGTCCAGTTCAGCCTCGAGCTCTTCAACCAGCAGGGCGAACGCAACGTCAGCACCAACCATATTGCGGCGCATATGGAGATATCCCCGGGCAACCTGTACTACCACTTCCCCAACAAGCAGGCGATAATCGCCGTGCTCTTCGCCGAGTACGAGAGCCTGGTGGACAGCTTCCTGCGTCCGCCGCCCGGGCGTGCCGCCACCGTGGAGGACAAGCGCTACTACCTGCAGGCCCTGCTGGCGGCCATGTGGCGCTACCGCTTCCTGCACCGCGACCTGGAGCACCTGCTGGACAGCGATCCCGACCTGGCGGCGCGTTACCGGCGCTTCTCACAGCGCTGCCTGATCCAGGGCATGGCCATCTACGGGCGTTTCGTCGACGCCGGGATCATCGCCATGGACAGGGTGCAGATCGAATCCCTGACCCTCAATGCCTGGATCATCCTCACCTCCTGGGTGCGGTTCCTTTGCACCACCCGCGAGAACTCCACCCACCTGAGTGAGGAAGCGATCAAGCGTGGTGTCTACCAGGTGCTGGTCCTGGAGGCTGGTTTCGTCACCGAGCAGGCGCGGGGCGAGGTCAACAAACTGTTCGAAGAGTTTTATGTGCCCCTGGCCCAAGCCTTGGAAGAAGTGCAGTAGGATCAAGCCTTCGACACTTATTCACAGGAGCCCGCTATGCCCCTCGCGCAATTGATCAGCCCGCTAGCCCTGGACCAGAAGAGACAGCAGCCCGGCCTGGTGATCCTGGATTGTCGCTTTGCCCTGGAAGACCCGGACTACGGGCAACGCAGCTATGCCGAGGGGCACCTGGCCGGGGCGCATTTCGCCGACTTGAACCGGGACCTGAGCGGACCTGTGGTCAAGGGCGCGACCGGCCGGCACCCGCTGCCGGACCCGGCCCGCCTGGTGGAGCGCCTGCAAGCCTGGGGGATCGATAACGACAGCGAGATCGTGCTGTATGACGATGGACCCGGCGCTTATGCCGCCCGCGCCTGGTGGCTGCTGGCCTGGCTGGGCAAGCGTGATGGGGTGTTCATCCTCGATGGTGGCCTCAAGGCCTGGCACGCCGCGGGCCTGCCCCTGAGCCTGGATCCGCCGCCTGCCGTCCAAGGTCACTTCAGCGGCCAGCCGGACTCGCACCTGCTGCTGGACGCGGCGCACTTGCAACAGCGCCTGGGCCAATCGGACCTGACCCTGCTGGACGCCCGGGCCCTGCCGCGTTTTCGTGGCGACGTGGAGCCTATCGATCCGGTGGCCGGGCACATTCCCGGCGCGCAGTGCGCGGCGTTCACCGACAACCTGGGCAGTGATGGGCGTTTCCTGCCGGTGGAGCAGCTCAAGCAGCGCTTTGCCGAAAAACTCGCCGGGCGTTCGCCGGAGCAACTGGTGGCCTATTGCGGTTCGGGGGTGACGGCCTGCCACAACCTCTTCGCCCTGTGCCTGGCCGGGTACCCGCTGGCCCGCTTGTATGCCGGCTCCTGGAGCGAGTGGATCACCGACTCCCGGCGGCCTGTGGCCAAGGGCGACTGAGCCCGTCGTTGCGGGCCTGGCAGCCCCGGGCCGCGCGTCACTTCACCCGGGCCCAAGCCCAGCCTGGGCGGCCATGCCGGGTTCAGGATGCCTGCAAGGCGCTGCGGTAGGCCGCCGGGGCGACTCCATAGACCTGCTTGAACTGCCGATTCAGATGGCTCTGGTCGGCAAACCCCAGTTGGGTCGCCACCTCCAGCGGCAGGCAGCCGTCGCGCAAGAGGGCCCGGGCCTTGGCGATGCGCTGCTGCATCAGCCAGGTGTGGGGCGGAATCCCGGTAGCGCGGCGGAATACCCGGGCAAAGTGAAATGGCGACAGGTTCACCGCCGCCGCCAGTTCCTCCAACGATGGCGGTTCAGCCAGCTGGGTGCGCAGCAGTTCCTTGGCTTGCACTATGGCCCGATGTTCCTGCCCCGGTTCGCGGGGCGCCTTGACCCTGGCATGGCGTTGCAGCAGCCGGAGCAGCATTTCCCGCCACAGGGTCTGTTGCTGCAGGGCGGTGGCCGGGCTTTCCAGCAAGTGATGCAGGTGCACGAAGCCCTTGACCAGGTCCGGGTCGCGGTACAGCGTCGCGCCGAAGGCCGGCAAGGTGCCACTGGGTAGCTCCAGTTCATCCAGCAGCCCCAGCACCTGCCGGTTGTCCGGGTAGAAGGCCCGGTACAACCAGCCGTCCTCGGTGCCCTTGGCACCGGTGTGCAGTTCATCGGGGTTGATCAGCACCAGGGTGCCGCTGCCTGCCAGGTGTTCGGCGCCCCGATAGCGGTAGCGCTGGGCGCCGGCCATGATCATGCCGATCACGAAGCCGTCATGCACATGGGGTACGAAACGGTGCTCGATGTAGCGCGCGGACAGCAACTCGACCCCGGTCAGGGGCGCGGTCTGCCAGAAGCGGATCGATTCCCGGGACGACTTATCCATGGCGACCCAGGCCTGCCAGCCATTGGGGAATCCGGCGCTCCAGATAGTAGCCGGGCTGCTTGAGGGTACCGTCGACGAAACCCACGTGGCCGCCCTTGGCCTGCAGCTCGAAGCGGGTGCTGGCCGACAGTTCGCTGGCTTCGGGCAGGCTGTGGGGGAACACGAATGGGTCGTCGGCGGCCTGGATGATCAGGGTCGGCGTGCGGATTTCCCCAAGGAAATAGCGGCTGGAGGCGCGCCGGTAATAGTCCTGGGCATCGGCAAAGCCATGCAGCGGCGCGGTGACCCGGCCATCGAAGTCCCAGAAGGTGCGCATCCGCGTCAGCGGGCCCAACTGCGCCAGGGTCGCCAGGCCTTCATGGCGGCCGTCGTGCTGGAACTGGCGCTGCTTGTCCTTGATGTAGGCCAGCATCTCGCGCATGAAGTGCGCCTGGTAGATCCGCGAAAACCCCTGGCCGATGCGATCGGCACACTGGTCCAGGCGAAATGGCACCGACACCGCGGTGGCGCCTTGCAGGAAACTGGCGCTACCGGTTTCCCCCAGGTACTTGAGCAGCACGTTGCCACCCAGGGAGTAACCCACCGCATACAGCGGCGCCTGGGGGCGCTTGGCCCGCAGGTGGGCGATGGCTGCGGCCAGGTCTTCGCTGGCGCCGGAGTGATAGCTGCGTGGCAGCAGGTTGGGCTCGCCGGAGCAGCCACGCCAGTTCAGCGCCGCACTGGCCCAGCCCTGGGCCGCCAGAGCTTGCTGCAGGCCGGCCACATAGTGCGAGCTGGAGGAGCCGGTCAGGCCATGCAACACCAGCACCAGCGGTGCCTCGGCGCTATGGGGGCCGTGCCAGTCCAGGTCGAGGAAGTCGCCATCGTCCAGCCACAGGCGTTCGCGCTGGTGCTGTAGCGCGGTGGCCGGACGCCACAGCGGGCCCCACAGGGTCTGCAGGTGCGGATTGCCTAGGCCGAAGGCAGGGATGAAGCGATCTGGCGAGTCGGGCACGGGGAGTATCTCGATGCAGCGGTGGGGGGGGGGGGGGGGGGGGCCCGGCCGGGCCGCGCACCTTGTTCCGGCCGGCGTTAGCCGGCGTTGTCTGCCATACGTTGCCACAAGGAGTAATACACCTGCCCGGATTTTTGTTCACGGTGCAGGCGCCAGCGCATCGGCAGGCCCAGGGAGGAAGGGGCGGCCTCGCTTTCGGTGTAGATCCAGGCGTCGTCCGCCAGCCAGCCGCGCTCTTCCAGCAGGGCGCAGGCGGCGGGCAGCAGGTCCTGGTGGAAGGGCGGGTCGAGGAACGCCAGGTCGAAGGCGCTCGCCGGCTGGGTCTCCAGGTAGCGCAGGGCGTCGGCGGTCTGCACTTGAGCGACGGTGCAGCGCAGGGTGCCCAGGTGCTCGCGCAGGCTGGATACCGCGACGCTGCTGTTGTCCAGGGCCAGGCCACTGGCGGCGCCACGGGACAGGGCCTCGAGGAATACCGCGCCGCTGCCGGCGAACAGGTCGATTACCTTGGCTCCGGGCACGTAGGGCGCGAGCCAGTTGAACAGGGTCTCGCGCACCCGGTCCGGGGTCGGGCGCAATCCCGGCAGGTCGGGGAAGCTCAGCTTGCGGCTGCGCCACTCGCCGCCAATGATGCGCAGCTGGCCCACGCCGTTGTGTGGGTTGTGGGCGGGTTTCTTGGTGGGACGGGCTGGACGGGCCATCAGTGCTCCGGAACCCCGAGCGGCTGCTCGGCGGGTTTGTCAGTAGGGGGCGGCAACGGCTTCTGGGCGACGGTCGGGCCGGCGCTGACGATCACCATCTTGTCGACGCTCAAGTGTTTGTTCATGGCGGCCTTGACCTGCTCCACGGTCAGCGCCTGGGATTGGCGCATGAAATCTTCCAGGTAGCTCAACGGCAGATTGTAGAAGCCCATGGCGCCCAGCTGGCCGACGATATCGGCGTTGCTGGCGGTGGATAGCGGGAAGCTGCCGGCCAGTTCACGCTTGGCGTCGTCCAGTTCCTTCTGGGTCGGGCCGTTCTTCAGGTAGTCGGCGAATACGTCTTGCACCAGCTTGAGGGTGCCTTCGCTCATCTCGGCGCGGGTCTGCAGGTTGATCATGAACGGGCCACGAACCTGCATCGGGGTGAAGCCGGAGTAGACGCCGTAGGTCAGGCCGCGCTTCTCGCGGACTTCGCTCATCAGCCGGGTACCGAAACCACCGCCGCCAAGGATCTGGTTGCTCAGGGAGACCGCAGCGTAGTCCGGGTCGTCACGGTCGATCCCCAGTTGCGCCAGCAGCAGGTTGGTCTGGGTCGAAGGGAACTCGATATGGCCGATGCTGGCCTTGGGTTCGCTGGGTTGGGCGATCTTGGCCAGGGCCGGGCCCTTGGGCAGGGCGGCGGAGACCTGGGCGGCAATCGCCTCGGCATCGCTGCGCGAGAGGTCGCCGACCAGCGCGATCACCCCATTGCCAGCGGTATAGGCCTTGGCGTGGAACGCTTGCAGTTGCGCCAGGCTAATGTCCGGAACGCTCTTGGCGTTGCCTTCGCTGGCATGGGCATAGGGATGGTTGCCGTACAGGCGCTGCATCAGCTCCAGGCTGGCCAGCTTGCCGGGGTTTTGCTTCTGGTACTCGAAGCCGGCGAGCAACTGGTTCTTGATCCGTGCCAGGGAGTCGGCAGGGAAGGTCGGCTTGCCCACCACTTCGGCAAACAGATTCAGCGCCGGCTGGCGTTTATCCACCGCGCTGAGGCTGCGCAGCGAGACCACGGCCATGTCCTTGTAGGCGCCGTTGCCGATATCTGCTCCCAGGCTTTCAAAGCCCCGGGCGATGGCGCCAACGTCCTTGCCGGGCACACCCTCGTTGAGCATGGCGTTGGTCAGCAGGGCCAGGCCGGAGGTATTGCCATCCTGGCTGCTGCCGGCGGCGAAGATCAGGCGCATGTCGAACATCGGCAGCTCGCGGGCCTCGACGAACAATACCTTGGCGCCTTCGGCGGTGTTCCAGGTCTGCACATTGAGATTGCGATGGCTGGGAGCCTTGCCGTCCAGTTCGGCCAGGGACTGCAGCTTCTGGCTGCTCTTGGCGTTGTCCAGGGCCTGGCTGGCGTTGCTTTCGCCGGAGCGCGACAGGTACAGGCCACCAGCGGTGATCAGCGCCACAAGCGCGGCGCCCAGGAGGATCGGCGAAGCATTCTTGCGCTTAGTCATGAGCGGATTCCTCAGGCAGTACGTGGGCCACGCTCATACGTTGCCGGGTGAAATAGGTGCGTGCAGCCTTCTGGATATCTTCCGGGGTCACGCTTTGCAGTTCGGCAAGCTCGGTGTCCATCAGCTTCCACGAGAGGCCGACGGTTTCCAGCTGGCCGATGGCGGTGGCCTGGCTGGTGATGGAGTCGCGTTCATAGACCAGACCGGCGATCACCTGGGCCCGCACGCGTTCCAGCTCTTCTGCGGACGGCGGGGTGGTCTTCAACTGGTCCAGCATGCGCCACAGACCGGCTTCGGCCTGGGCGATGGTTTTCTTCTTCTGGCTGTTGGGGGTGGCCGAGAGCATGAACAGGCTGTCGCCCCGGGTGTAGGCGTCGTAGCTGGTCGAGCCGTTGGACAGCAGCTCTTCGCCACGCTCCAGCTGGGTCGGGATGCGCGCGCTGTAGCCGCCATCCAGCAAGGCCGAGGCCAGGCGCAGGGCGTTGACCGCGCGCTTGTCTTCGGCAGTGGCGATGCTTGGCACGTTGAAGGCCAGCATCAGGCTTGGCAGCTGGGTCTTCACGTGCAGGGTGATCAGGCGCTCGCCGGGCTCGGCCAGTTCCATGGGGATCTTCGCTGGCGGTACGTCACGCTTGGGAATCGCGCCGAAGTAGCGCTGGGCCAGGGCCTTGACCTCGTCCGGGGTGACGTCGCCGACCACTACCAGGGTGGCGTTGTTGGGCACATACCAGGACTGGTACCAATGACGCAGTTCCTCGACCTTCATCCGGTTCAGGTCGGCCATCCAGCCAATGGTCGGCGTGTGGTAGCCGCTGGCGGGATAGGCCATGGCCTTGAAGCGCTCGTAGGCCTTGGACAGGGGCTTGTCGTCGGTGCGCAGGCGGCGCTCTTCCTTGATCACCTCGATCTCGCGGCTGAACTCGTCGGCCGGCAGGCGCAGGCTGGCCATGCGATCGGCCTCCAGCTCCAGGGCCACGCCCAGGCGGTCACGGGCCAGAACCTGGTAGTAGGCGGTGAAGTCGTCGCTGGTGAAGGCGTTCTCCTCGGCGCCCAGGTCCCGCAGGATCAACGAGGCTTCGCCGGGGCCGACCTTCTCGCTGCCCTTGAACATCATGTGTTCCAGGGCGTGGGACAGGCCGGTCTGGCCCGGGGTTTCGTAGCTGGAGCCGACCTTGTACCAGACCTGGGAGACCACCACCGGGGCGCGATGGTCTTCGCGGACCACGACCTTCAGGCCGTTGTCGAGGGTGAATTCGTGGGTGGGTTGCGGATCGGCAGCCAGGGCTGCAAGAGGCAGACAAACTGTGCTGAGCAGCAGGCCTGCGGCGCGGCGGGCTAGAGCATTCATTCGTTTTTAAACCTGTTGGGCTGCCCGCTGGGTATGGGCCTGCGGGCGAGAGGTTGGGGCGTATCGCCATTCATTGCCAGGCCGGGCCTGCGGGTGGCCACGCGGTACTGGTAATGAGGGGTGACAGGCCCTAGGATACTGATCCGTTTTACTGGCGGCCACGCCTATCAGGTTCTCGCGCGTCAGCAATAACTTGATCGGGTTGTATGAGTTACCGGCAATAATCCTTGATTTATCAGCTAAAATTCGACTTTTCGCCGATTTTGCCGCTCCAGTCCTTTAGTAAAACCGATCCTTGAGATGCTTTCGGGCATTTCGACAACATGTTGCGCGTGAACAAGCTGGATGAAACATAGTCTGTTCTGCATCGAATATTTATTGACCGAGGCGCCTGCTGGCGCATCGCTACCTTGAGATAGCCGTCTCCATGTTTGGTTCCAACGACGACAAAAAGACTCCAGCCGCGGCTGGCGAGAAGAAAGGCCTGTTCGGGTGGCTGCGCAAGAAGCCGCAGGAACCCGTCGTCCAGCAGCCTCCAGTGCCGGCCGAGCCGGTAGCGGCTCCAGTCATCGAGCCGGCGCCGAGTGTCGCCCCGGTCGAATCGGTGGCCGCGTCGCTCGCCGAACCGCTGGCGCAACCCCAGGCCCAGCCCCATTCGTCCGCGCCGGTCGCCCCCGACCTGCCCCTGACGCCGAACCCAGAGCACAAACCCTGGCTGACCTTGCCGGTGGCCGAGGAGCCCGTGGCGCTGGTGGAGGACGTCCAGGCCGAGCATGTGACGCCGGCGATTCCGGCCGTGGCTCCGGCACCTGAGATCGTGGCCGAGGCCCCGGTGGTCGCTACTGTGGCTGAAGAGGCGCCTGTTGCCCCGGTGTTCGTCGCCCCCGAGCCTGTTGCTCCTGCTCCTGCTCCTGCTCCTGCTCCTGCTCCTGCTCCTGCTCCTGCTCCTGCTCCTGCTCCTGCTCCTGCTCCTGTCGCGGAGCCGGTAGCGGCCGTCGAACCGGAGCCGGCGGTCGAGCCGGTTCGTCCCGGCGAGGAGAGCAAGGTCGGTTTCTTCGCCCGCCTCAAGCAAGGCCTGTCCAAGACCAGCGCCAGCATCGGCGAGGGCATGGCCAGCCTGTTCCTGGGCAAGAAAGCCATCGACGACGAACTGCTCGAGGACCTGGAGACCCGCCTGCTGACCGCCGACGTCGGGGTCGAGGCCACTTCGGTGATCATCCAGAACCTGACCCAGAAGGTGGCGCGCAAGCAGCTCACCGACTCCGACGCGCTGTACGCCTCGCTGCAAGCCGAGCTGGCCGGCATGCTCAAGCCGGTGGAGCAGCCGCTGAAAATCGTGGCGCAGAACAAGCCATTCGTGATCCTGGTGGTCGGCGTCAACGGTGCCGGCAAGACCACCACCATCGGCAAGCTGGCCAAGAAACTCCAACTGGAAGGCAAGAAGGTCATGCTGGCCGCTGGCGACACCTTCCGCGCCGCGGCGGTGGAGCAACTGCAGGTCTGGGGCGAGCGCAACAAGATCCCGGTGATCGCCCAGCACACCGGGGCCGACTCGGCCTCGGTGATCTTCGACGCCGTGCAGGCCGCCAAGGCCCGCGGCATCGACGTGCTGATCGCCGATACGGCGGGGCGCCTGCACACCAAGGACAACCTGATGGAAGAACTGAAGAAGGTTCGTCGGGTCATCGGCAAGCTGGATGCCGACGCGCCCCATGAGGTGCTGCTGGTGCTGGACGCCGGTACCGGCCAGAACGCCATCAACCAGGCCAAGCAGTTCAACCAGACCGTGGAGCTGACCGGCCTGGCCCTGACCAAGCTCGATGGCACCGCCAAGGGCGGCGTGATCTTCGCCTTGGCCAAGCAGTTCGGCCTGCCGATCCGCTACATCGGCGTCGGCGAAGGCATCGACGACTTGCGCACCTTTGAAGCAGAACCCTTTGTCCAGGCACTGTTTGCCGAGCGGGAGCGTTCATGATTCGTTTCGAACAGGTCGGTAAGCGCTATCCCAATGGTCACGTTGGCCTGCATGAGCTGAGCTTTCGTGTCCGGCGCGGCGAATTCCTGTTCGTCACCGGCCATTCTGGCGCCGGTAAAAGCACCCTGCTGCGCCTGTTGCTGGCCATGGAGCGCCCGACCTCTGGCAAGCTGCTGCTGGCCGGCCAGGACCTGGGACAGATCAGCAATGCGCAGATCCCGTTCCTGCGCCGGCAGATCGGCGTGGTGTTCCAGAACCACCAGCTGCTGTTCGATCGTACGGTCTTCAACAATGTGGCCCTGCCGCTGCAGATCCTCGGCCTGTCCAAGGCCGAGATCGCCAAGCGCGTAGACTCGGCCCTGGAGCGCGTGGCCCTGTCGGACAAGGCCGAGCTCTACCCGGGCGACCTGTCCACCGGCCAGCAGCAGCGGGTCGGCATCGCTCGCGCCATCGTCCACCGTCCGGCCTTGCTGCTGGCGGATGAACCCACCGGTAACCTCGACCCGCGTCTTGCGGCGGAAATCATGGGCGTATTCGAAGATATCAACCGTCTGGGCACCAGCGTGCTGATCGCCAGCCACGACCTGGCCCTGATTGCCCGTATGCGTCATCGCATGCTGACCCTGCAACGTGGCCGCCTGATCGGCGATGGGGAGGCCGGCGTATGAGTGCCACCCGTACCCCTAAAGTGGCGGAGCGCGTGGCGCCCAAGGCCTCCGAGGCACCGCCGCCGAAGAAAAAACGTGACGAAGACGATGGTCCCGACTTCGGTACCTTGCTGCACGCCTGGATCGAAAGCCATCGCGCCAGCCTGCTGGACAGCCTGCGGCGCCTGGGCAAGCAGCCGATCGGCAGCTTCTTCACCTGTCTGGTGATGGCCGTGGCCTTGAGCCTGCCCATGGGGCTGTCGCTGCTGCTCAACAATATCGAGCGCCTGGGCGGCTCCTGGCAGCGGGCAGCGCAGATCTCGCTGTACCTGGATCTGGGGGCATCGGCCAGCGAGGGCGAGAGCCTCAGCGAGCAGATCAAGGGCCTGCCTGGCGTGGCGGATGCCGAATTCATCAGCAAGGAAAAGGCCCTGGAAGAGTTCCAGCAGCAGTCCGGGCTGGGCGAAGCCTTGCGCGAGCTGCCGCATAATCCGCTGCCGGGCGTGGTCCTGGTTACGCCGCAGGAAGTGGACAAGGCCACCCTGGAGGCCCTGCGCCAGCGCCTGGCGGAAATGCCCAAGGTGCAATTGGCCCAGCTGGACCTGGTCTGGGTCGAGCGATTGGCGGCGATCCTCAAGCTTGGCGATCGTTTTGTCTTCGGCCTGACGGTGCTGCTGGTTTCCGCATTACTTTTGGTGATAGGCAATACCATTCGTCTTCATATTGAAAACCGCCGCACGGAGATCGAAGTGATTAAACTCGTCGGCGGCACAGACAGCTATGTGCGACGTCCTTTCCTATACATGGGCGCGCTGTATGGCTTCGGTGCGGGGATCTTGTCCTGGGGTGTCCTGGCCTTCGGCCTGGACTGGTTGAACGATGCGGTAGTACGCCTGGCAGGCCTCTACGGCAGCGATTTCGCCCTGGCGGGGGTACCTGTCGCCGACGGTCTGTCGCTCTTGCTAGGGGCGGTGCTGTTGGGTTATATCGGTGCGTGGATTGCGGTGGCCCGCCACCTGAGGGAGCTGGCACCGAAGTAGTGTCTTTTTGCTTGTATTGACCTTTCAGCGTTCATGGGAACTTGTTTAACGGTTTCCGGTCAATTTTCGCAGTGCTGAACTGCACGAGTTATGTGAGTCGGAGGTTTTTTCGTATGACCACTTCTTTGCAACCTGCTTACGCATTGGTTCCAGGCGCAAACCTGGAGGCCTATGTGCACACGGTGAACAGCATTCCATTGCTGACGCCGGAGCAGGAGCGTGAACTGGCCGAGAGTCTCTACTATGAGCAGGATCTTGAGGCAGCTCGGCAGATGGTGCTTGCCCACCTGCGTTTTGTCGTACATATCGCCCGCAGCTATTCCGGCTACGGGCTGGCCCAGGCCGACCTGATCCAGGAAGGCAACGTTGGCCTGATGAAAGCTGTGAAGCGCTTCAATCCCGAGATGGGCGTGCGCCTGGTGTCCTTTGCCGTGCACTGGATCAAGGCGGAAATCCACGAGTTCATCCTGCGCAACTGGCGGATCGTCAAGGTCGCGACCACCAAGGCCCAGCGCAAGCTGTTCTTCAACCTGCGCAGCCAGAAGAAACGCCTGGCCTGGCTGAACAACGAGGAAGTCCATCGCGTGGCGGAAAGCCTTGGCGTGGAGCCGCGTGAAGTGCGGGAGATGGAAAGCCGCCTGACCGGCCAGGACATGGCCTTCGACCCGGCTGCCGAAGCCGATGACGACAGCGCTTTCCAGTCGCCGGCCAACTATCTGGAAGATCACCGCTACGATCCGGCGTTGCAGCTGGAAGACGCTGACTGGAGCGACAACTCCACCAGCAACCTGCATGAAGCGTTGCAAGTGCTGGACGAGCGTAGCCGCGACATCCTCTATCAGCGCTGGCTGGCTGAAGAGAAGGCAACGCTGCATGACCTGGCGCAGAAGTACAACGTTTCCGCCGAGCGGATCCGCCAGCTGGAAAAGAGCGCAATGAACAAGCTGAAGCTGTCCATTGCCGCCTAAGCGCCCGCCAGGCCACAAGCCAAACGCCCCGAGATGATCGGGGCGTTTTTGTTTGTGCCTTGATGTTTTACTCGGCCCACGGCGCCCGGCGAGATTCGTCCAGGCGATTGAGGTAGTCGGCCCCGCCCAGTTGGCTCATCTGCCGCCGGATCCAACCGGCACGCTGGAGCACGTAGGTACTGGGACGAGCTGCGCTCCAGACCCGGGGGTTGGGCAGGACCGCCGCCAGCAGGCTGGCTTGCTGGCGACTGAGATTGGCGGCGCTGACGCCGAAGTGATGGCGTGCGGCGGCTTCGGCGCCGAACACGCCTTCATCCCACTCTGCACTGTTGAGATAGACCTCGAGAATCCGCTGCTTCGGCCAGAGCACCTCGATCAGGGCGGTGAACCAGGCTTCCAGGCCCTTGCGCAAGTAGCTGCGGCCGGACCACAGGAACAGGTTCTTCGACACTTGCTGGCTCAAGGTGCTGGCGCCGCGGATCTTGCCGCCGCGTTCGTTGTAGGCCAGGGCTGCCTGGATGGCATCGAAGTCGAAACCCCAGTGCTCGGGGAATTTCTGGTCTTCGCTGGCGATCACCGCGACCTTGAGGTTATCGGAGATCTCGTCCCAGGGTTTCCAGCTGCGCTGCAGGTCGATGGGGTCGCCGTCGACCCAGGATTCGATCTTGCGCTCCACCATCAAGGCCGTGCCTGGTGGCGGTATGAAACGCAATAGCAGCACCAGCGCGATACTGCCGACGACGAACCACTTCAAGGCTTTTACCAGACGACGAAACAGATAACGCAGCATAGAGATGGCTTGGCCGAACCGTTTGAGCGCGCCATTATACAGACCCTTTGCGCGGAATCTGACTGGAGTTCCCCATGTTGCGTGGCTTCCTGATGCTGGCTGCTTTCTTCGGTTTTACCGGGGTGGGCCTGGGTGCTTTCGCCGCCCACGGCCTGAAGAATCGCCTCAGCGCCGAGTACCTGGCCATCTTTCATACGGGAGTCACTTACCAGCTGGTGCACTGCCTGGCCTTGTTCGGTGTGGCGCTGCTGGCCACCCAGGTGCCGGGGCGCCTGGTGACGTGGGCGGGAGCGGCCTTCACCCTTGGCATCCTGTTGTTTTCCGGCAGCCTGTACCTGCTGACCCTGACCGGTATCGGCAAGCTGGGCATCATCACTCCGCTTGGCGGCGTAGCCTTCCTTGCCGGCTGGTTGCTGCTGGGGCTTGCCGCCTGGCGCCTGCAGGCGGCGGCCTGACGCTTGTAGCTGACCTTTAGGTCATGATCGGGCTAGAATGCTGGCCCCTAAAAAGTGATGGCGGCCTCGAGCATGCGCATTCAGTTGAACGGTGAATCCTTTGAATTACCCGATGGCTCGACCGTCGCGGCCCTGCTGACGCGCCTGGACCTGACCGGGCGGCGGATCGCGGTAGAGCTCAACATGGATATCGTTCCGCGCAGCCAGCACGCTGAAACGTCCCTCAACGAGGGTGACCAGGTGGAAGTGGTCCACGCCATCGGCGGCGGCTAGCCAGCAACTGCCGCGCCCGGCGGCGCCGCGCTGAAGCCGCCCACAATGCCCAGCCAGTCGGCTGGCCTTGCATTGGCGCCTGTTCTGCCCTTCCTGCACGCTACCTGCCCGTGGCGTTCGGTCTACCAAAGAATTCTGCAAGAACCTCACCCCAACAGAGGATTTCCGATGAGCAACGTTCGTAGTGACAAGCCTTTCGTCCTGGCCGGTCGGACGTACCAGTCGCGTTTGCTGGTAGGTACCGGCAAGTACCGCGACCTGGAAGAAACCCGCCTGGCCATCGAGGCCTCCGGAGCCGAGATCGTGACCGTCGCCGTGCGCCGGACCAACATCGGCCAGAATCCGGGTGAACCGAACCTGCTGGATGTCCTGCCGCCGGATCGCTACACCATCTTGCCCAACACCGCCGGTTGCTATGACGCGGTGGAGGCCGTGCGTACCTGCCGCCTGGCCCGCGAGCTGCTCGATGGCCACAACCTGGTGAAGCTGGAAGTCCTGGCCGACCAGAAGACCCTGTTCCCCAACGTACTGGAAACCCTTAAGGCCGCCGAAGTGCTGGTCAAGGAAGGTTTCGACGTGATGGTCTACACCAGCGACGACCCGATCATCGCTCGCCAGTTGGCGGAAATGGGCTGCATCGCGGTCATGCCCCTGGCTGGCCTGATCGGTACCGGGCTGGGAATCTGCAACCCCTACAACCTGCAGATCATCCTCGAAGAAGCCAAGGTCCCGGTACTGGTGGATGCCGGTGTCGGCACCGCTTCCGATGCCACCATCGCCATGGAGCTGGGTTGCGAGGCGGTGCTGATGAACTCGGCCATCGCCCATGCACAGCAGCCGGTACTGATGGCCGAAGCCATGAAACACGCGATTGTCGCGGGCCGCCTGGCGTACCTCGCCGGTCGCATGCCAAAGAAACTCTATGCCAGCGCATCCTCGCCGCTGGATGGTCTGATCAAGTAAGAGCCATTGATGACTGAATCAAACGACACGCCAATCCAGCCGGAAGCTGGCGACGAACGCCAGCACCGCCGTATCAAGAGCTTCGTGATGCGCGCCGGACGCATGACCGAAGGCCAGCAACGCGGCCTGGATCAGGGCGCCCCGCTGTATGTGCTGCCCCTGGCCGATGCCCCGGTGGATTACGACCAGGTGTTCGGCCGTTCGGCGCCGCGCTCCCTGGAAATCGGCTTCGGCATGGGCCACTCGCTGCTGGAGATGGCCGCGGCAGCCCCGGAGCAGGATTTCATCGGCGTGGAGGTCCACCGTCCGGGCGTTGGTGCGCTGCTCAACGGCGTGCTGACCCAGGGCCTGACCAACCTGCGGGTCTACGACTGCGACGCCATCGAAGTGCTCAACCGCTGTGTGGCCGATAACAGCCTCGATCGCCTGATGCTGTTCTTCCCCGATCCCTGGCACAAGAGTCGGCACCACAAGCGTCGTATCGTCCAGGCGTCCTTCGCCGAGCTGGTGCGCAGCAAGCTCAAGGTCGGCGGTATCCTGCACATGGCCACCGACTGGGAGCCCTATGCCGAGTACATGCTGGAAGTGATGAACGTCGCTCCGGGCTACCGCAACCTGGCCGAGGACGGCAAGTGCGTGCCGCGTCCGGCCGAGCGTCCGATCACCAAGTTCGAGCGCCGCGGCGAACGCCTGGGCCATGGCGTCTGGGACCTGAAGTTCGAGAAGCTCGACTGACCTGCCGCCCCTCTTCCCGAGGGGCTCTTGCCGAGCCCTGCAATGGCCCGGTCGCTAAACCTCGGTGATGCAGCTGGCCGGGACCTGGTCGGTCAGCCACACGCCATTCTCCGCCTGGTAGAACTTGCAGCCCCGGGCCTGCATGGCCTGGGTATCGATCTGCAGCAGCACCACCTGGCCGTAGCGCTGGCCCACCGAACGGGCAGTGTCAGGGTCCTGGGACAGGTGCACGTGATGGCGCGAGCCTGGAATCAGGCCCTTCCGGTTGATTGAATCCATGAAGCGCGTGGCAGTGCCGTGATAGAGCACCGCGGGCGGCTGGCGTTCTTGCAGTTGCAGCTGTACCGCCTTGCTGGAGTGGCCCTGGGCGGCGCGAATGCGCTGGCCGTCGGCCGACAGGGTGAAGCGTTTTTTGTCGTTGTCGCGGACTACCTGCTCGATCAGTTCCCGAGTCAGTGGCCGGCCCTCGCTGGCCGCGCCGGCGATCAGCGCGTCGATCTCGCCCCAGCCTTCACTGTCCAGCTCCAGGCCAATGGCCTGGGGCTCATGGCGCAGCACATAGCTGAGGAACTTGCTGGTGGTCTCCATGAGGCCCTTGCTCATATGCATCCTTGTTCAGTCGGGGATCCGCATCAGCGGCGATCGGCGACCACGCCGATCAGTACCAGCACCACCAGCAGCACGGGCGCCAGGCTGTAGTTGTTGAACTGGCTCAGGCCGCGGACGATCCACGGCGTGGCATAGATCAGCGCCAGGCCGCTGCCGATCATGCACAGCAGGGCCATCAACGGTACCCGCAGGGCGCCGGCGAGGCCGCCCAGGCGTGCCTCGACCCAACCCTTGATGTCGGCGCCGAACAGCACCAGCAGGCAGCCCACCAGCGCCAGGGAGATTTCCGAGAGGTTGCTGCGGCTCCAGCGGGACACGGTGGCAAGCAGGTCGAGTACCAGATCCATGTGATTTCCTTAGATCAGAAAGTATTGCAGCAGGTCGTTGAGGAACAGTTGCCCACGGGGCGTGGCCGCCAGGTGTGACGGTTCGACCTGCAACAAGCCGCTTTGTTCGGCCTGGCGCCGGCCTTCGGCGAGGCTGGCCAGCTCCAGGCCGGTGCGCTGGGCGAACAGCGCCGCATCCACGCCATCGGTGAGGCGCAGGGCGTTCATCAGGAACTCGAATGGCAGCTCATCGTTGTCCAGGCTCTTTTCGCCGGCCTTGAACGGCTTGGCCGGGTTCAGGTAGTCCTTGGGCAGGCGGGTTTTCCAGGTACGCAGGATGCGCCCGTCCGGGTGACTGAGCTTGCCGTGGGCCCCGGCGCCGATGCCGATGAAGTCGCCGAAGCTCCAGTAGTTCAGGTTGTGTCGCGCCGCACGGCCGGGCTGGGCATAGGCCGAGACCTCGTACTGGGCGTAGCCATGCTCGGCCAGCAGTGCCTGGCCGGCTTCCTGGATGTCCCACAGGATGTCGTCTTCCGGCAGGGTCGGCGGCTGGCTCCAGAACACCGTGTTGGGCTCCAGGGTCAGCTGGTACCAGGACAGGTGGGTCGGCTTCATGGCGATGGCTTGGCGCAGGTCGCCCAAGGCATCTTCCAGGGACTGGTCCGGCAGGCCGTGCATCAGGTCCAGGTTGAAGTTGTCGAACCCGGCCTGGCGCGCCATGTCGGCGGCACGCACGGCTTCGGCACCGCTGTGGATACGACCCAGGGCTTCGAGCTTCTGCTCCTGGAAGCTCTGGATGCCGATGGACAGGCGGTTGATCCCCAGGGCGCGGTAGGCGGTGAACTTCTCCTGCTCGAAGGTCCCGGGGTTGGCTTCCAGGGTGATCTCGATATCGCTGGCGAACGGGATGCGTTGCTGTACCCCGGCAAGCAGTCGGCCCAGGGCCTGGGCGCTGAACAGGCTCGGGGTGCCGCCGCCGAAGAAGATCGAGCTCAGTTCCCGGCCATGGGCGGCAGGCAGGTCCTGGTCGAGGTCGGCCAGCAGGGCGTCCACGTACTCCTCTTCCGGCAGCGTCGGGCTGGCGGCGTGGGAGTTGAAGTCGCAATAGGGGCATTTACGTACACACCACGGGATGTGGATGTACAGCGCCAGGGGCGGCAATTGGGGCAGGGCCGGCCGGGGCGCTTGCGCGCCGCCAAGGATCAGCGGCGACGCGGCGGGATCACGGTTCATTGCAGGCCCAGGCGTTGCCGCAGGATGGCCATGGCGCGGGCGCGGTGGCTGAGCTGGTTTTTTTCCACCGGGTCCAGTTCGGCGCTGGAGCAATTGCGCTCCGGCACCCAGAACAGCGGGTCGTAGCCGAAACCGTGTGCGCCGCTGGCGGCGGTGAGGATGCGCCCGTGCCACAGGCCTTCGCAGAGGATCGGCAGCGGGTCGTCGGCGTGGCGTACCAGGGCCAGGACGCAGACGAACTGCGCCCCGCGCTGTTGCTCGGGAACCTCCTTGAGGGCCTCCAGCAGCTTGGCGTTGTTGGCCGCGTCGCCCTGGCCATCGGCGTAGCGTGCCGAATAGATGCCCGGGGCACCGCCGAGGAAGTCCACCGCCAGGCCGGAATCGTCCGCCAGGGCCGGCAGACCGGAGATGCGCGCGGCGTTGCGGGCCTTGAGGATGGCGTTCTCGACGAACGAGAGTCCGGTTTCCTCGGGCTCGATGCTGCTGAATTCGCCGATCGAGCGCAGTTGCACCGAGGCGCCGAGCATGGCCTGGAGTTCTTTGAGTTTGCCGGCGTTGTGGCTGGCCAGTACGAGTTGCGTGAGGTTCATCATTCGCCCGGGAATAGCTCTTGGTTGAAGCTGAAGCTGTTGGTATCGCCACCAGCTTGCACGCTGATGGTGAAGGTGCGGTTTTCCTGTTGTTCCACCGGGAACTGGGCGATGTAGTAGATCGCGCCCTGTTCGGTGATCTGGCGGAACTTCAGGGGAATGCTCTTGCTGGTCAGGTCCTTGACCGTGCCGCTGACCTGGCCGACCAATGGCTTGCCATCCTTGATCAGCGAAACGTTGATCACCCCCTGGTTCTTGCTGCGAACCAGCTCTGCGGCCCTGGCGATGTCAGGTTGCAAGTAGGTGGAGTTGAAGGTGTTGTAGTGCACGGTGATGTCGCCGAACACTTCCTGGCGCTCGCCCTTGATCGGGTCCGCAGCCAGGGCCGAGAGGCTCAGGCAGGCAGACAATAGAAAAGTGACCAGACGTCCCATGATCTTTCTCCTCGATGCGATGTGGGTCAAACCGCGACCTTGTGATCCTGCAGGCCGGGACTGCTGAGGCGGTAGATGCCGATCTCTCCCAACAGATTAGGCCATAGCTTACTGGCCCACCCATGGCGGTGTTGTTGATCGACCGCAAGGCGATTGATCACCCGGGCCTGGCGCTCGCGGCACAGTTCCTCGAAGTCCTCGAAGGTGCAGAAGTGGATGTTCGGCGTGTTGTACCAGGTGTACGGCATGAATTCCGACACAGGCATCCGGCCCTTGCTGGCCAGGTACCAGCGGCAGCGCCAGTGGCCGAAGTTGGGGAAGGTGATGATGCACTGGCGGCCGACCCGCAGCATCTCGTCCAGCAACTGGTCGGGGTAGTGCACGGCTTGCAGGGCCTGGGTCATGACCACGACGTCGAAGCTGTTGCTGGCGAAATTGCCCAGGCCCTTGTCCAGGTCCTGCTCGATGACATTGATGCCCTTGGCCACGCACTGGGCGATGTTGTCGGCATCGTTCTCCAGGCCGTAGCCGGTGACTTGCTTGTGTTGCTGCAACCAGCTCAGCAGTTCGCCATTACCACAGCCCAGGTCGAGGACGCGGCTGCCGGCGGGGATCCATTCCTGGATGATTTCCAGATCGGCTCTCATCGTGTCCTCACAGCGTGATGCGGTTCATGTAGTGACCGAATGCCTGCAGGTAGCGCGGGATCGGGATCAGGAAGGCGTCGTGGCCCTGGGGTGCGTCGATCTCCAGGTAGCAGACGTCCTTGCGCGCGGCCATCAGCGCGTCCACCAGTTCCCGCGAGCGGGCCGGGGAGAAGCGCCAGTCGGTGGTGAAGGACATCACGCAGAACTTGGCAGTGGCGTTGGCGAAGGTCCTGGCCAGGTCGTCGTCGCAGTTGGCTGCCGGGTCGAAGTAGTCCAGGGCCTTGGTCATCAGCAGGTAGGTGTTGGCGTCGAAACGCCCGGAAAACTCCTCGCCCTGGTAGCGCAGGTAGCTTTCCACCTGGAATTCCACGCTGTGGAAGTCGTAGTTGAGCTTCTCGCTCTTGAGCCCGCGGCCGAATTTCTCGCCCATGGAGTCGTCGGACAGGTAGGTGATGTGCCCCACCATCCGCGCCAGCATCAGCCCACGTTTGGGGACCACCTGGTGTTCCTGGAAGGAGCCGCCATGGAACTCCGGATCGGTGAGGATCGCCTGGCGCGCCACTTCGTTGAAGGCGATGTTCTGCGCCGACAGCTTGGGCGCCGAGGCGATGGCCAGGCAATGCCGGACCCGGTCCGGGTAGGTGATGGTCCATTGCAGCGCCTGCATGCCCCCGAGGCTGCCGCCGATCACCGCGGCCCACTGGGCGATGCCCAGGCGGTCGGCCAGGCGGGCCTGGCTGTGCACCCAGTCTTCCACGGTCAGTACCGGGAAATCGGCGCCGAACGGTCGGCCGGTCTCCGGGTTGAGGCTGCTGGGGCCGGTGGAGCCGTTGCAACCACCGAGGTTGTTGAGGCTGACCACGAAGAACTTGTTGGTGTCGATCGGCTTGCCCGGGCCGATGCAGCTGTCCCACCAGCCGGGCTTGCGGTCTTCTGGGCTGTGGTAGCCGGCCGCATGGTGGTGGCCCGACAGGGCATGGCAGATCAGCACCGCGTTGCTGGCGCTGGCGTTGAGCTGGCCGTAGGTTTCGTAGATCAGGTCGTAGGCCGGTAGCGAGCGGCCGCAGGCCAGGGCCAGGGGCTCGTTGAAGTGCGCAACCTGAGGTGTGACCAGACCAACGGAATCGGCGGGAAAGGCAGTTGGCATCGACCCTGCTCTCATTCAAATGAGGCGTAAGTCTAAAGACCGCTGTGTCCAGCGGCAAGCAAAGCCCGGGCCTGGATTTGGCTGCTGGAAAGGAAGGCCTGCGAATCAGGCCGGACGTGCCAGGCCCGGTAGCTCGGGGAGTTTCTTCGGCGCTAGCAGGCGCACCCGCTTCTGCCGGTTCAACTCACCGCTGACCAGGCTGACATGGCTCTTGGGGATGCCGAAGGCCTTGGCCAGGAACGCCATCAGGTGCGCGTTGGCCTTGCCTTCGACGGGCGGGGCGGTGAGGCGGATCTTCAGCCGATCGCCATGCAGGCCAGCGAACTCATCGCTGCTGGCCTTGGGCTGCAGGTGGCAATCGAGCAACAGGTCGTCGCCGTCCCAGCGGAAGTAGCTCATCAGATCAGCCCGAACAGCTCGCGGGGCATGAAGGCGTAGTACGCCAGGCGCGGGATCAGCCCCTGTTGCAGCAGCTGGATCACCAGGAACGCCAGGATCGGCGAGATGTCCAGGCCACCCAGGTTCGGCACGATGCGGCGGAACGGCGCCAGCAGCGGCTCGCTCAATTGGTAGGCCAGCTCGGCGCCGGGGCTCTGGCTGCCAGGCGCGACCCAGGACAGGATCACGCTGATGATCATGGCGAAGAACCAGATCTTGAGGAACAGCGCGAAGATGCCGATCGGCGCCCAGATCAGCAGCCCCAGCACGTTGAAGGGGATGCCGTAGAGGGTCAGGACGATGGCGAACAGCACCATCTGCACCACCAGGGCCAGCACCAGCGAGGACATGTCCAGGCCGAACATGCTGGGGATCACCCGGCGTAGCGGCTTGAGCAGCGGCTGGGTGGCCCGCACGATGAACTGGCTGATGGGGTTGTAGAAGTTGGCCCGCACCGCTTGCAGCATGAAGCGCAGCAGGACGACCAGCAGGTACAGGCTGCCCAGGGTCTGGATCACCAGGATGGCAGCGTCGTTGAGTCCGAACATATCGATTCCTTTGTAGGGGCGAATTAGCGGCCGAGTTGTTCGGCCATTTCCGCCGAACGGTGCGCGGCGGCACCCAATGCTTTTTCCACCAGGGCCTCGAACCCGTCGGCCTGGAACGACTGGATCGCCGCTTCCGTGGTACCGGCCGGCGAGGTCACGCGACGGCGCAGCTCGGCGGCGTCGACATCGCTGGAAACCGCCATGTGGGCAGCGCCCAGGGCGGTCTGCAAGGTCAGTTGGGCGGCGGTTTCCCGTGGCAGGCCGAGTTTCTCGCCGGCGGCGGTCATGGCCTCGATCAGCAGGAAGAAGTACGCCGGGCCGCTACCGGAGACCGCGGTTACCGCATCCAGTTGCTGCTCCTGTTCCAGCCACAGGGCGGTACCCACGGCGGACAGCAGTTCTTCGGCCTGGCGGCGCTGCTCGGCGCTCACCCGGTCGGTGGCATACAGGCCGCTGACGCCCTGGCGCAGCAGGGCCGGGGTATTGGGCATGCAGCGCACGATCGGCTGCTCGCCCAGCCAGGCGCCCATGCTCGAGCAGGTGATGCCGGCGGCGATGGAGACCACCAGTTGCCCGGGTTGCAGGCTCGGACGCAGGGTCTCGCACACCGCCTTCATCGCCTGGGGCTTGACCGCCAGGACGATCACATCGACCCCGGCAATGGCTTCGGCGTTGTCGGCAAAAACCTGGATGCCGTGTTCGGCGGCCACCTTGGCCCGGGTTTCGGCGCCAGGGTCACTGGCGCGGATCTGCGAGGCGTCCAGGCCCTTGGCCCGCAGGCCGCCGATGAGACTGGCCGCCATGTTGCCGGCACCGATAAAAGCGATACGAGTCGTATTCATGACAGGTCCTTATCAGGGTCAGGGCCAGTCCCTCAGGACTGGCTGTAGTCGCGGGCGCCAAACAGCGCGGTACCGATCCGCACCCAGGTGGCGCCTTGGGCAATGGCCGCTTCGAGATCGTGGCTCATGCCCATGGATAGAGTGTCCACGGGCAGTTCGAGACTGTCCCGCAGGTGCTTGTTCAGGTTCTGTACCGCAGCAAACGCAGCGTGTTGGGCCGCAGGATCCTCGGTGGGTTCGGGAATCGCCATCAGCCCGCGCAGGCGCAGGCGTGGCAAGGCAGCGATGGCGCGGGCCAGCTCCGGCAACTCGGCGGGCGTGCAGCCGGACTTGCTGGCTTCGCCACTGACATTGACCTGGAGGCAGATGTTCAGTGGCGGCAGTTCGGCCGGGCGTTGCTCGGAGAGGCGTTGAGCGATTTTCAGGCGGTCCACGGAATGCACCCAGTCAAAGTGTTCGGCGATGGCGCGAGTCTTGTTCGACTGAATGGGGCCGATGAAGTGCCAACTCAAGGGCAGGTCGGCCAGTTCCTGTTGCTTACCCAGGGCTTCTTGCAGGTAGTTCTCGCCGAAATCGCGCAAGCCGGCGGCATGGGCCTCGCGCAACGCGGCGGCGGGCTTGGTCTTGCTCACGGCCAGCAACTGGACGCTGTCCGGGGCCCGCTGTGCGGCCTGGCAGGCGCTGCGGATGCGCTCGGCTACCTGGGCGATGTTGTCTGCTATCGTGGACATTCGATTCCGTCTCAAAAGTATCTGCGGCCGGGCGCCTGCGAACCGGGCCGCCACCTGCCGCGTGAATCCACCAGTCCCTGCTTGCCGATCGGCCCGAGCCACGCTCCTGGGCCGTGCCGGGCATTGTCCGGCACCAGGCAGCCGGGCTGCTGGCTGCGCACGGGTCTGAAGCTCGCGGCATTCTACTGGAATTGGGGGGCACTATGGACATCACCGAATTGCTGCTGTCGAGCGTCTCGCGCGGGGCTTCCGACCTGCATCTGTCTGCTGGGCTGGCGCCGTTGCTACGCATCGATGGCGATATCTGCCCTCTGGATGGGCCGGTACTGGATGCGTCCCAGGTGCTGGCGTTGATCCATGAGCTGATGAGCCAGTCGCAGCGCAAGGCCTTCGCCAGCCAGCAGGACCTGGATTTCGCCCATGAACTGCCCGGGGTGGCCAGGTTTCGCGTCAATGCGTTCCAGCATGCCCGTGGTGCGGGAGCGGTGCTGCGGTTGATTCCTTCGCGGGTGCAGAGCCTGGAAGAGCTCGGGCTGGGGCCGGTATTCCGGCAGGTCAGCGAGTTGCCCCGGGGGCTGGTGCTGGTGACCGGTCCCACCGGCAGCGGCAAGTCCACCACCCTGGCGGCGATGGTCGACCACCTGAACCGGACCCGCCACCAGCACATCCTGACCATCGAGGACCCCATCGAATTCATCCACCCGCCGCAAGGCTGCCTGGTGCACCAGCGTGAAGTGGCACGCGACACCCAGAGCTTCGCCACGGCCTTGCGCGGGGCCCTGCGCGAGGACCCGGATGTGATCCTGCTGGGCGAGCTGCGGGACCTGGAGACCATCCGCCTGGCGCTCACCGCTGCGGAAACCGGGCACCTGGTGCTCGCCACCCTGCACACCTCGTCGGCGGCCAAGACCATCGATCGCTTGGTGGATGTGTTTCCGGGAGAGGAGAAGGCCCTGGTGCGCTCGATGCTGGCCGAGTCATTGCAGGCGGTGATCGCCCAGGTACTGCTCAAGCGCATCGGGGGTGGAAGGGTGGCGGCCCACGAGATCATGCTGGGCACCGCGGCGATCCGTAACCTGATCCGCGAGGACAAGGTGGCGCAGATGTATTCGGCGATCCAGACTGGCGGGGCCCAGGGCATGCAGACCCTGGACATGAGCCTGAAGGCATTGCTGGCAAAGGGCTTGATCAGTCGCGAACAGGCGCGGGAAAAGGCACGAATGCCCCAGAGCCTGTGAGGGGCGGGCAAGCGCCGCCAGGCTGGCCTGGCGGCGAAGCGGAATCAGCGCTGGACGACCCGCAGGGTCTTCTGTTCCTTGGGCAGGACCCGCTTGGCAACCACGTAGTGATTGTCCCAGTAGGGTTTCTTCAAGGTGTCGATGGTGACCGACTTGCCGCGCCGCGGAGCGTGGATGAAGCGATCGTTGCCCAGGTAGATGGCTACATGGTTGACCTTGCGGCTCTTGATGTTGAAGAACAGCAGGTCGCCCGGCTTGAGATCCTTGCGCTCGACCTTCTGCCCATGGCCGCTGGCCATGGCGTTGGAGGTGCGTGGCAGATCCACGGCGGCGACGTCATTGAAGGCGTATTTCACCAGGCCGCTGCAGTCGAAACCCTTGCTCGGGCTGCTGCCGCCCCAGCGATAAGGCGTGCCCAGGGCGTTGACGGCGCGGCTGAGGACGTTGCTGCTTTGCTTGGCGCCCATCTGGGGTACCAGCTTGCTGTCGACCTTGGCCAGTTGGGTGGAGTGCCGGCTCGTGGTCTTATGCTTGGCCGAGACCGTCGAAACATGGGATTTCGGGGTGTAGCCGTTGATGTTGGGAAGTCGTTGCTCACGGTTGGTGGCGTGGGCGGCCAGTGGCATTAATAGGCAAATGGTCAGCCATGTCTTGATAAATGGACGCATTAGGCAAGGCTCTTATTGATTAGCGCGCAACTTTATAACAGCTTTCAGGTCACTTCCGAGGCCGTTTGTCGACTAGACCTTGGGGTCAACTTCGGCAAAGAGGCGGCAACTTGACGCAGAAAACCGTCAGAAGTCAGGCAACACAAGGCTTTGGCGGAAGAGAAGGTAGCATCGACCACACGTCGAGCGCCTGTAAAAAAGTCACAAAGTTTTTGAGAAAATTTATCTATCACCCGCCAAGAGGCATTTGATGAACAGCTATCGCCAGGATTCCGCGACCCACGACACCCACAGCAAGGTGATCGGCTACCTGCTCTGGATATTCGGTTTTACCGGTGCCCACCGCTTCTATTACGGCAAGCCGGTGACCGGGACGCTCTGGTTCTTCACCTTCGGCCTGCTGGGCATCGGCTGGCTGATCGACCTGTTCCTGATTCCTTCCATGGATCGGGAGGCGGACCTGCGGTTTACCGCCGGTCCATTGGAATACAGCGTGGCCTGGATACTCCTGACCTTCCTCGGGGTGTTCGGCGTGCACCGCATGTACCAGGGCAAATGGCTGAGCGGGGTGCTCTACCTGTTCACCGGTGGCTTGTTCTTCATCGGGGTGCTGTATGACTTCTGGACCCTGAACGACCAGGTCTCACTGGAGAACGCCAAGCGCCGTTGATCCCGTCATCGGCGCCGGCGGTGATGGCTGATGTAGCGCCTGGCGCAGTGCGGGCGGCCCCCTTCGGAGCCGTTCGCAGCCTGCGCCAGCGGCTACAGGATCAATCAGCCCTGGTGGCTGATATGGCCATCCACCAGGGTGTAGCGCACTGCGCCCGGCAGGCTGTGGCCAAGGAACGGGCAGTTCTCGCCACGGGACAGCCAGCGCTCGCCGGCCACGGTCGAGCTGGCCGGGTCGAACAGCACCAGGTCGGCCGGGCCACCCACCGTCAGTTTGCCGGCCGGCAGGCGCAGGGCGTCGGCCGGGCCGGCGCTCAGGCGGGCCATCAGGGTCGGCAGGTCCAGCAGGCCGTCCTGCGCCAGGGTCAGGGCCAGCGGCAGCAGCAGCTCGACGCTGCTGATACCTGGTTCGGTAGCGCCGAACGGAGCCAGCTTGGCATCGCGCTCATGGGGCTGGTGATGGCTGGCGATGGCCTGCACCACACCGGATTTAACTGCGGCGCGCAGGGCCTCGCGGTCGGCGTGCGAACGCAGGGGCGGCTGGACGTGATACAGGCTGGAGAAGTCGATCAGCGCCTCATCGGTCAGGATCAGCTGATACAGGGCGACATCGGCGGTGACCGGCAGGCCGCGGGCCTGGGCCTGGGCGATCAGTTCCACGCCGCGGGCGCTGGTCAGCTGGCTGAAGTGCGCGCGCACCCCGCTTTGTTCCACCAGCAGCAGATCCCGGGCCAGGGCCACGGTCTCGGCGCTTTCGGGAATCCCCGGCAGGCCGAGGAAGCTGGCGGTGGCGCCTTCATGGGCCAGGCCGCCTTCGGCCAGGTCGCGGTCCTGGGAATGGAAGATCACCGTCAGGTCGAAGGTGGCGGCGTATTCCAGGGCGCGGCACAGGGTGCGGGTGCTGCGAAAACCCTCCAGGCCGTTGCCGAAGGCCACGCAACCGGCATCGCGCAGGGCGATCAGCTCGGCCAGTTGCTCGCCGTCCAGGCCCTTGCTCAGGGCGCCGATCGGGAACACCTTGCTGTTGCCGGCTTCGCGCGCGCGGTCGAGGATCAACTCGGCCACCGCCGAGGTGTCCAGCACCGGCTTGGTGCGTGGCGGGCAGCACAGGCTGGTGACGCCACCGGCAGCGGCGGCGCGGGTTTCGCTGGCGATGCTGCCCTTGCGGCTGTAGCCCGGCTCGCGCAGGGCGACGTTCAGGTCCACCAGGCCGGGGGCGGCCACCAGGCCCTTGCCGTCGATCACGGTGACGGCGTTGAAACCTTCCGGGGCGGCGCCGATGGTGGCGATCTTGCCGGCTTCAAGGTGCAGATCGGTAACTTGATCCAGGCCGCTGCTTGGATCGATGACGCGGGCGCCGAGAATGCTGAGCTTCACTGGGCGTTCTCCTGCTCGAATTGTCGCTGGGCGGTCTGCCCGCTCATGGCCATGGACAGTACGGCCATGCGCACTGCGATGCCGTAGGTCACCTGGTTGAGGATCACCGAGTGCGGACCGTCGGCCACCGCCGACTCGATCTCCACGCCACGGTTGATCGGGCCCGGGTGCATGACGATGGCGTCGGGCTTGGCGCCGGCCAGGCGCGCGGTGGTCAGGCCGAACAGGCGGTAGAACTCGCCCTCGCTGGGCAGCAGGCCGCCCTGCATGCGCTCGCGCTGCAGGCGCAGCATGATCACCACATCGACGTCTTTCAGGCCTTCGGCCATGTCGGTGTAGACCTTCACCCCGTACTGCTCGATGCCGATGGGCAGCAAGGTCTTGGGCGCGATCACGCGGATATCCGGGCAGCCCAGGGTCTTGAGCGCCAGCATGTTGGAGCGCGCGACCCGCGAGTGCAGGATGTCGCCGACGATGGCCACCGAGAGGTTCTCGAAGCCGCCCTTGTGCCGGCGGATGGTCAGCATGTCGAGCATGCCCTGGGTCGGGTGGGCGTGGCGGCCGTCGCCGCCGTTGATGATCGCCACCTGCGGGCACACGTGTTCGGCGATGAAGTGCGCGGCGCCGGAATCGCCGTGGCGCACCACGAACATGTCGGCGGCCATGGCCTCGAGGTTGCGCAGGGTGTCGAGCAGGGTCTCGCCCTTGCTCGCCGAGGAGGTGGACACGTTCAGGGTGATCACGTCCGCCGACAGTCGCTGGGCAGCCAGTTCGAAGGTGGTGCGGGTGCGGGTGGAGTTCTCGAAGAACACGTTGCACACGGTCTTGCCGCGTAGCAGCGGGACTTTCTTCACCGCCCGGGCGCCGACTTCGAGGAAGGAGTCGGCAGTGTCGAGGATTTCCGTCAGCAGCTCGCGGTTCAGGCCGTCGAGGGAGAGGAAGTGGCGCAGCTGGCCCTGATCGTTGAGCTGCAGCGGGCGCTTGGCGTCTAGAGGCGTCATCGCAATGGACTCTTTAAAAGGGCAGGTTTAGAGGGCGAGGTCTTGGAGCTCGAGTTGAAGCGGCGCAGGACCGGACAATTTTACCCGCTCGTGGGTCGCCAGCGACAGGGTCGCACCTACCACATTCGGCCGGATCGGCAGTTCGGCGGCGTTCAGGTCCAGCAGGCAGACCAGGGTCACGCTGGCCGGGCGGCCGTAGTCGAACAGCTCGTTGAGGGCGGCGCGGACGGTCCGGCCGCTCATCAGCACATCGTCGATCAGCACCAGGTGCTGGCCTTCGATCTCGAACGGCAGCTCGGACGGGCGCACTTGAGGATGCAGGCCGTTCTGGCTGAAGTCATCGCGGTAGAAGGAAACGTCCAGGGTACCCAGGGGCGCGTCGCTGCCCAGGGCTTCCAGCAGCGCCTGGGCGACCCAGACACCGCCGGTACGGATACCGATGAAGCGAGGCTCGTTGATGGCGCGCTGGGCCAGGTGGGCTTTGAGATCGATGGCCATCTGGCTGATCAGGGCGGCGGGATTGGGCAGGCTCATGGTGGCTCCTTCGTGGGCTCGCGCCTTGTTGTCCGGTAGCGGGGCGCGGTGACTTGGAACCTGCCCGGGATCTGCTGCGCTTGGCTCGTGGGGCGTTGCAAATGGCTTCGAAATGCTCATTTAGATGCCTAAACTCCGCTTTCTGCGCCATTCCTGACTCGCCCGAGCATCGCTCGCTGGATCGTTGGCAGGTTCTTGTGGCTGGTGTCGGGCCAGGAGGCGCGCAGCCGCAGGCCGCGCATCCTCAGGATTCGGGGTTGCTAGGTATTGAGCAGCGTGGCGTTCTCGTCAAGCCAGCCCTGCAGCAGCAGGGCGGCGGCAATGGCGTCCACCGGATTGTCGCGGTAGCTGCCTTTCTGGCCGCCGCGGGCCAGGCGTTCGCCCTTGGCCTCGAAGGTGGTCAGGCGCTCATCGTGGGTATAGAAGGGCACGTTGAAGCGGCCGTTCAGGCGCCGGGCGAACTTCTCGGCGCGCTGGCACATCTCGCTCGGGGTGCCGTCCATGTTCAGGGGCAGGCCCACCACCACCGCATCGGGTTGCCATTCCTTGAACAGGGCCTCGACCTGGTTCCAGTCCGGCACGCCGTTCTGGGCCTTCAAGGTGCACAGCTCGCGGGCCTGGCCAGTGATGGCCTGGCCCACGGCAACGCCGATTTGCCGGGTGCCGTAGTCGAAGCCCAGGATCAGTCGCAAGGCCATCAGGCGTGGCCCGCCTGGCTGGTGAGCAGGCTGAGGTTGACCCCCAGGTGACGGGCGGCCGCTTCCAGGCGCAGTTCGCTGCTGGTGTTGAACAGGATGTCGGCGTCGAACGGGCAGGTCAGCCAGGCGTTGTCGGCCAGCTCGGCTTCCAGTTGCCCGGCTTCCCAGCCGGCGTAGCCCAGGGCGATCAGGCTCTTGCTCGGACCCACGCCGTCGGCGATGGCGAACAAGACATCCTGGGAGGTCGACAGCGAGACGCCATCGAGCTCCACCGTGGCCTGGTAGATCGGGCCGCTGGGGTGCAGGACGAAGCCGCGATCGGTCTGCACCGGGCCACCGCTGAAGATCGGCACGTGCTGGCATAGCAGCGACGCGTCTTCGTCAGGGCGCAGTTGCTCCAGGATATCGGCCAGGCTCAGGTCCTGCGGGCGGTTTATCACCAGCCCCATGGCGCCATTGGCGTTGTGCTCGACGATGTAGGTCAAGGTCTGGGCAAAGTTCGGGTCGGCCATGTGCGGCATGGCGATCAGGAAATGATGCTTGAGGTAGCTGGGGCTGACGTTTTTCATGAGCGCTAGTGTGGCGGCGGCGGGCCCGGCTGACAAGCTGGCGATGCGCCCGCAAGCAGGGGCGTGGTGCTGGCCGGACGGTCAGTTGCTGGACAGCTTGTCGCCCCGGGCGAAGCGCCAGGTGCGGATGATTTCCAGGCGGTCGATGTCCGACAGGTCGCCGGTGAAGGGGGCGAATGGCGCGGCCAGGCGCACGATGCGCTGGGCGGCCTGGTCCAGCAGTGGCTGGCCGGAAGACTCCAGTACCAGCACTTCATACAGCGAACCGTCGCGGTTGATCGACACCATCAACCGCAGGTTGCCGTAGATCTGTTTGCGCCGGGCTTCCTCGGGGTAGTTGAGGTTGCCGATGCGCTCGACCTTCTTGCGCCATTCGTCCTTGTACCAGGCGCCCTTGTCACGCATGGTCGAGGCCGCGCTCAGGCGGTGGATCCGTGGGCGCTTGGCATACAGCTGCTGTTCGTTGGCCAGTTCGGCCTCCAGGCTGGAGATCTCGCTGGACAGCTGCGAGCTGTCGAACGATGGCGCGTCGGCCTTGGGCGTCGGTTCGCGCTTGACCTCTTCGCGTTGGGTCACGGTCTTCTTCGGCTTGGGCGCGGTGGTGGCCACGGCCGCCTTGGGCGCGGCCTCCTTGACTTGCGGCTTGACCGACGGTGGCGGCACGACCTTTTTCACCGAGTTGTCCTGGAAGGGCGCTACCTCGGTGGTCTTGGGAATGGCCTTCTTGTCCAGGGTGCCGCTGCCCTGCTGGTGGTCCTGGGCCAGGAAGTCGGCCTTCTTGGGCTTGGTCTCGCTCTTGAAGGTGGCCAGGGTGATTTCCAGGGTCTTGCTGATCTGCTGGGGCTCGGCGAAGGAAAAGCTCAGGCCGAGGATCAGCACCAGGTGCAGGAGCGCCGCGAGGAACAGGGTGAATCCCAGGCGATCGGCCGCGCGGACGCCACCATGGGCCAGCTCGGGTGGCAGGTCGGACGTAAGGCTCATTGGCAGTTCGACATCACAGCAGGCATTGCACAACCAACATCACGGTTTCACAGGCGGCGCATGATAACGCAATGTTGGTTTCAAGCTGTAAGCCTCAAGCTTCAAGCGACAAGCTGCATGTGACGTACGTCAAGCTTGTGGCTTGTTGCTTGCGGCTTGCAGTTTCTGCTCGATGGCATCCATCAGCATCGCGCCGATGTTGGTGCCGAAGGCGTTGTCGATTTCGCGGATGCAGGTCGGGCTGGTGACGTTGATTTCCGTCAGGTGCTCGCCGATCACATCGAGGCCGACGAACAGCAAGCCCTTGGCCCGCAGGGTCGGGCCGACCTGGGCGGCGATCCAGCGATCCTTGTCGCTCAGCGGGCGGGCTTCGCCACGACCGCCGGCGGCCAGGTTGCCCCGGGTTTCGCCGGCAGCCGGAATCCGCGCCAGGCAATAGGGTACCGGCTCGCCGTCGATCATCAGGATGCGCTTGTCGCCGTCCTTGATCGCCGGCAGGTAGGCCTGGGCCATGATCTGCTGGCTGCCCAGCACGGTCAGGGTCTCCAGGATCACCGACAGGTTCGGGTCGCCCGCGCGGTGGCGGAAGATCGAGGTGCCGCCCATGCCGTCCAGGGGCTTGAGGATCACGTCGCCATGCTGGGCAGCGAACTCGCGCAGGACGTCGGCGCGGCGGCTGACCACCGTGGGCGGGGTGCACTGCGGGAACAGCGTGGCGAACAGCTTTTCATTGCAGTCGCGCAGGCTCTGGGGCTTGTTGACCACCAGCACGCCGGCGCTCTCGGCCTGCTCCAGCAGGTAGGTGGAGTAGACGAACTCCATGTCGAAGGGCGGATCCTTGCGCATCAGGATCACGTCCAGGTCGCTCAGCGGGCTGTCGATCTCGTCTTCCAGCGCGAACCATTTCTGTGGGTCGGCGAAGACCTGCAGTGGTCGCATGCGGGCCCGGGCCACGCCGGCGCCCTGGTAGAGATCGCGCTGCTCCATGTAGAAGAGGCTCCAGCCGCGTTCCTGGGCGGCCAGCAACATGGCCAGCGAACTGTCCTTTTTATAGGAGATGCTGGCGATAGGGTCCATGACAATCCCGACGCGAACGCTCATGGGGCGGATTCCTTCAATCAAATGGGTGGAAGCAGGCTGGGGTCGGTCGCTGTCCGGTGACGGGCCGGCGTTGCCGGGCAACGGGAACAGCTCCTGAAAGTGGCGTCAGAGTGGCGCTGACAGAGACCTGGGTCAAGGAAAAACCACAGCCCTGCGTAGTCCATGGATTGCAGGGGGGAGAGTGTGCTAAAAAGGCTCGCATGCCGGGCCGGGGCCTTGAAGTTCAAGGGTTTGGGGCATTGGCCAGCGGTACCCGATCAAATCGATTCGCTGGGGCGACGGTAGAGCAGACATGGAACAGCAATCCAACGCCTTGAAGGTGATGGTGATCGACGACTCGAAGACGATTCGCCGCACGGCCGAGATGCTGCTGAAGAACGTCGGCTGCGAGGTCATCACCGCGGTGGATGGCTTCGAAGCCCTGGCCAAGATCGTCGACCACCACCCCGGGATCATCTTCGTCGACATCATGATGCCGCGCCTCGACGGTTATCAGACCTGTGCGCTGGTCAAGAACAACAGCGCGTTCAAGTCCACTCCCGTGATCATGCTGTCCTCCAAGGACGGGCTGTTCGACAAGGCCAAGGGCCGCATCGTCGGCTCCGACCAGTTTTTGACCAAACCCTTCAGCAAGGAAGAACTGCTCAGCGCGATCAGGGCCCATGTCCCGGACTTCGTCGCGCTTGCGCCACAGTAGACACGCACAGCGGCGCCCGTTCAGTGGACCGCGCGCCTATACCGTATGGGGAAGACCATGGCTCGTATCCTGATCGTCGATGACTCGCCGACCGAAATGTACAAACTCACCGGCATGCTGGAGAAGCACGGCCACGAAGTGCTCAAGGCCGAGAATGGCGCCGACGGCGTGGCACTGGCCCGGGAAGAGAAGCCCGATGCAGTGCTGATGGACATCGTCATGCCTGGCCTCAACGGCTTCCAGGCCACCCGCCAGTTGACCAAGGATGCCGAGACCAGCCACATCCCGGTGATCATCATCACCACCAAGGATCAGGAAACCGACAAGGTCTGGGGCACCCGCCAGGGCGCCAGGGACTACCTGACCAAGCCGGTGGAAGAAGAGACCCTGATCAAGACCCTGAACAACGTCCTGGCCGGCTGATCGCCCGCGCCATGAGCGAATCCCGGACCGCCTTCGAGCTGCTGCTGGAGATCGACCAGCGCTGCCGCCTGCTGGCCGCCGACCTGCCATCCCAGGAAACCCGCCAGCACAGCTGGAGCGGCATCGGTTTTCGCCTGGGCAGCCGCTGGTACGTGGCGGCCATGGGCGAGGTCAGCGAAGTCCTGCACGAGCCGCGCCATACCCTGTTGCCGGGGGTCAAGCCCTGGGTCCGGGGCGTGGCCAACCTGCGCGGGCGGCTGCTGCCGATCATGGACCTGTGCGCATTTCTCGGCCACGAGCTGTCGCCCTTGCGCCTGCAGCGGCGGGTGCTCGTGGTGGAATACAAGGAACTGTTCGTTGGCCTTCTGGTGGATGAAGTGGCGGGCCTCAAGCATTTTGCCCAGGACACCCTGGAGCCTGGCGTCGGCGATTTTGCCGACACCGCGATCAATCCCTACCTGCAGGGGCAGTTTCGCCGCGAGCAGATCTGGCAAGTGTTCAGCCCCTTCGCCCTGGCGCGCTCGCCGGGCTTCCTGGAGGTGGCGGCGTGAACGGCGCCCCGGCGCCTGCATTACCCGTTCGCAGTACCACGGGAGGCCCAGGCCTTCCTCGATCAATCCACGCCGCCTGGCTGTCCCGGGCGACCGAATGCGGGAACACCCGCTCGCCACAGGCCTGACCGATGACCAAAGCCAAACCCGGCAAGCCCCAGGAAGGCTCCCGCAGCCGCTCGCAGATCATCGTGCTGTTCATCGCGCTGATCGTGTTCATCATGTTGCTGTTCGCCAACTTCGCCTACCTCAATACCCAGGCCACCTACGACAAGCAGTACATCGGCCATGCCGGCGAGCTGCGGGTTCTGTCCCAGCGCATCGCCAAGAACGCCACCGAGGCCGCGGCCGGCAAGGCGGCCGCGTTCAAGCTTCTGGGTGATGCACGCAATGATTTTGCCCAGCGCTGGGGTTACCTGAAGAAGGGCGACCCGGCCACCGGTCTGCCGGGCGCCCCGGTGGCGCTGCGCCAGGAGATGCACGCGGTGCAGCTGGACTGGGAAAAGCTGCTGAAGAACGCCGACGCGATCCTCGCCAGCGAGCAGACGGTGCTGTCGTTGCACCAGGTGGCCGCGACCCTGGCCGAGACCGTGCCGCAGTTGCAGGTGGAATACGAGAAGGTGGTGGAGATCCTCCTCCAGCGCGGCGCCCCGGCCAGCCAGGTGGCCATGGCCCAGCGCCAGTCGTTGCTGGCCGAGCGGATCCTCGGCGCGGTCAACACCGTGCTGGCCGGGGACGAGAATGCCGTGCAGGCCGCCGATGCCTTCGGCCGCGACGCCGCCCGCTTCGGCCAGGTGCTCAACGGCATGCTGCAAGGCAACCCGGGATTGAAGATCAGCCAGGTCGAGGACCCTGATGCCAGGGCTCGGCTGACGGAGATTTCCGAGCTGTTCGAGTTCGTCTCCGGCTCCGTGGACGAAATCCTCGAGACCTCCCCCGAGCTGTTCCAGGTGCGTGAGTCGGCGAGCAATATCTTCAGCCTGTCCCAGACCCTGCTGGACGAAGCCTCGCGCCTGGCCATCGGTTTCGAGAACCTGGCCGGCAGCCGCAAGCTGGACACCATCGGCGGTTATGTCCTGGGCCTGCTGGCCCTGGCCTCGGTCATCCTCATCGGCCTGGTGATGGTTCGCGAGACCAACCGCCAGCTGCGTGAGACCGCAGAGAAGAACGAGCGCAACCAGAACGCGATCATGCGCCTGCTGGACGAGATCGAGGACCTGGCCGACGGCGACCTGACGGTGACCGCCTCGGTGACCGAGGACTTCACCGGGACCATCGCCGACTCCATCAACTATTCCGTCGACCAGCTGCGCGATCTGGTGGCCACCATCAACCTCACCGCCGGCCAGGTGGCGGGCGCGGTGCAGGAAACCCAGACCACCGCCATGCAGTTGGCCGAAGCCTCCGAGCACCAGGCGCAGCAGATTTCCGAAGCCTCCACGGCGATCAACGAAATGGCCCAATCCATCGACCAGGTATCGGCCAACGCCGCCGAATCCTCGGCGGTGGCCGAGCGTTCGGTGGAGATCGCCAACAAAGGCAACGAGGTGGTGCACAACACCATCCACGGCATGGACAACATCCGCGAGCAGATCCAGGACACCGCCAAGCGGATCAAGCGTCTTGGCGAGTCCTCCCAGGAGATCGGCGATATCGTCAGCCTGATCGACGATATTGCCGATCAGACCAACATCCTGGCCTTGAATGCGGCCATCCAGGCGTCCATGGCCGGTGATGCCGGTCGCGGTTTTGCCGTGGTGGCCGACGAGGTACAGCGGCTGGCGGAACGTTCCTCGGCGGCGACCCGGCAGATCGAGACCCTGGTCCGGGCGATCCAGACCGATACCAACGAAGCGGTGATCTCCATGGAGCAGACCACCACCGAAGTGGTGCGCGGGGCACGCCTGGCGCAGGATGCCGGAGTGGCGCTGGAGGAGATCGAAGGCGTATCCAAGACCCTGGCGGCGCTGATCCAGAGCATCTCCAACGCGGCCCAGCAGCAGACTTCCTCGGCCGGGCAGATTTCCCTGACCATGAACGTGATCCAGCAGATCACCTCGCAGACCTCGTCCGGCTCCACGGCGACCGCCGAAAGCATCGGCAACCTGGCGAAGATGGCCAGCCAGCTGCGCCGCTCGGTTTCCGGCTTCACCCTGCCGGCGACCCGGGCGCCTGCCTCCAATGACAACCGCTGACTGAAACAAGGCTTTGACTGGAGTGGTTATGGTTGATCGGCACGACTACGTGGCCCTGGAATGGGTCAAGGGCGCAATTGCCGAAACCCTGAAGCTGGCGTATCAGGCGCTGGAGCATCTGGCCGAGGATCCCCGGGCGCCAGATGCTCTCGAGCATTGCCTGGAAGGCATCCATCAGGTCCACGGCAGCTTGCAGATGGCGGAGTTCTACGGCGCGGCGCTGCTGGCCGAAGAGATGGAAAAGCTCGCCCTGGCCCTGCAGCAGGAGCGCGTGGCCCAGCGCGACGAAGCCCTGCGCCTGTTGCGCCAGGCCATTGGCCAGTTGCCGCAGTACCTGGACCGGGTGCAGAGCGCGCGTCGCGACCTGCCACTGGTGGTGCTGCCATTGCTCAACGACCTGCGCAGTGCCCGTGGCGAGAGCTTGCTCTCGGAAACCAGCCTGTTCAGCCCGCAGTTGCCCAGCCTGCCGCCGCTGAGCGACAAGGCCCTGGCGGCGCTGGAGCCCCAGGAACTGGCGACCCAGTTGCGCAAGTTGCGGCATATGCTGCAAACCGCCCTGGTGGACCTGCTGCGCGAGCAGGATGACGAAATCAGCCTCGGGCACATGGCCAAGGTCTTCGAGCGCCTGGAAGCCCTGTGCCAGGATGCGCCGCTGGCCCCCTTGTGGCATATCGCCTCGGCGCTGGTGGAAGGCATGCGCCAGGGCGTGGTTGCCAACAGCCCGGCGGTGCGCAGCCTGCTCAAGGATGCCGACAAGGAACTCAAGCGCCTGCAAGAGCAGGGTATGCCCGGGCTCAACCGGGCCGCCCCCGAGGAGCTGCTCAAGAGCCTGCTGTTCTATATCGCCAAGGCGCGCCATCCCACCCCATTGATGCTGACCATGAAAGAACGTTACGGACTGGACGATGCATTGCCCGACAGCGCAGTGGTCGATGAAGAGCGGGCGCGCATGGCCGGCCCCGACCGCGATGCCCTGCGCTCGGTGCTGACCGCAGTGTGCGACGGCCTGGTGCGGGTCAAGGAACGCCTGGACCTGTTCGTGCGCAGCGACCGCCAGCATGCCGATGACCTGGATGGCCTGCTCGCGCCCCTGCGGCAGATCGCCGACACCCTGGCAGTGCTGGGTTTCGGCCAGCCGCGCAAGGTGATCATCGACCAGTTGGCGGTGATCCAGAGCCTGGCCCAGGGCCAGCGCGCCCCCGACGACGCGGTGCTGATGGACGTGGCCGGGGCGCTGCTGTACGTCGAGGCTACCCTGGCAGGCATGGCCGGCACCGTGGAGCCGGAGAGCCGCGAGGAAAGCCGCCTGCCCACCACCGACCTGACCCAGATCCACCAACTGGTGATCAAGGAGTCGCGGGCCTGCCTGCAACAGGCCAAGGAACTGTTGCTCGAGTCCATCGAGGCCGATTGGGAGCATGAGCCATTGTTGGCCCTGCCCGAGCTACTGACCCAGGTGCGCGGAGCCCTGGCGATGATCCCCTTGCCCCGGGCGGCGGGGCTGCTGCAGGCCTGCAATGCTTTTGTCGGCGAGCGGCTGCTGACGGCCAGGGCCCTGCCGGACTGGCAGCAGCTGGATCACCTGGCGGACGTGATCGCCAGCCTGGACTACTACCTGGAACGCTTGAACGAAGACCCCGAGGCACCGGGAGAAAAGATCCTCGACATCGCCCAGCAGGGGCTCTTGGCCCTGGGGTATGCGCCGCAGGTCCAGGCACCGCTGCCGGCGCACGAAGAGCAGGCGCTGACGCTGGCGGACGATCCCCAGGTCGCGCAGTCCCTGGCCGACGCCCTGGCCGCGCCGGTTTCGCTTCTCAATCCGCCGGCCCTGAGCACCCCGGGCAGCCTGCTGCCGCCGCCGGCGGGCGAGGCGCCGGTGGACGACGAGCTGCGCGAAGTCTTCCTCGAGGAAACCGAGGAAGTGCTGGAGATGCTCCGCGAGTACCTGCCGCGCTGGGAGGTCGATCCCCAGGGCCGGTCTGCCCTGAGCGAGTTGCGCCGGGCCTTCCATACCCTCAAGGGCAGCGGGCGGATGGTCCGGGCCCTGGTGCTGGGTGAGCTGGCCTGGGCGGTGGAGAACCTGCTCAACCGGGTGCTGGAGCACAGCGTGGAACCCAGTGTCCAGGTGCGCCAGCTGGTGGGCGATACCCTGGGCCTGCTGCCGGAGCTGATCGCCGAGTACGCCGCCCATGCCCAGCGCCAGCGTGACGATGTCGACCGCCTGGCGGCCCGGGCCCATGCCCTGGCCAGCGGCGCCACGCCCACGGCGCCGCGCGACGATGCCCTGGACCCGCAGTTGCTGGAGATCTTCCGTGCCGAGGCCCAGACCCACCTGGACAGCGTCAACCGTTTCCTCGACCAGGCCGCCGAACAATTGCCGTTGCAGGCCAGCGATGCCCTGCAACGGGCCTTGCACACCCTCAAGGGCAGCGCCTCGATGGCCGGCGTGTGGCCGATCGCCGAGCTGGCCGGCCCTTTCGACCAGCTGGCGCGGGAGTATCGAGCCCACCTGATACCCCTGGACCTGGACGAGGTAGAGCTGCTGCTGGAGGCCGAGGGCTTGCTGCGCAAGGGCCTGCGCCAACTGGACAGCACGCCGCTGGCGCCCATCGACGGCGCCCGGGCCCTGGCCGGACGGGCCCTGGCCCTGCTCGGCGAACGCCTGGAAGCCCTGCTCGATGCTCCGGACAGCGCGCTGCGGGCCAAGCGCGACCCGCAACTGATCAACGACTTCCTGGCCCAGGGCATGGACATCCTGCTGGATGCCGAAACCCTGTTGTTGCGCTGGCAACAACATCCCGGCGAGCGCCAGGAACTCAACGACCTGCTGGATGAGCTGACCACCCTGGGCGAAGGCGCGCACCTGGCCGACCTGCAGCCGGTGGATGAACTGTGCGAAGCCTTGCTCGACCTGTACGGCGCGGTGGAAGAAAGCAGCCTGGCGGTCAGCGAGCGCTTTTTCCACGAGGCCCAGGGCGCCCATGAGGCGCTGATCAACATGCTCGACGAACTGGCCGCGGGCCAGGAAGTCAGCCCGCAGCCCGAGCGGCTCCGGGCCTTGCGTGCGCTGCTGGACGAAAGCCTGGATCCGTCCGCCACCGGCTTGGTCAAGAGCGATGGCAGCCGGGCCCTGAGCATCAGCGAGCTGGGCGCTGCTACCGCGGGCCTTGCGCAACAGGCGTCGCAGGAAGCCGATGACGAGCTGGTGGAAATCTTCCTCGAGGAAGCGGTGGACATCCTCGACAGCGCCGACCAGGCCCTGCAACGCTGGCTGTCCGATCCGGAAAACGGCGCGCCGCTGTCCTCCCTGCAACGGGACATGCACACCCTCAAGGGCGGTGCGCGGATGGCCGAGGTGGCGCCGGTGGCGGAACTGGCCCAGGAGCTGGAGTCGCTGTACGAAGGCTTGGTGGATCGTCGCTACAGCCATGGCCAGCCCCTGGGCCTGCTGCTGCGTGGCAGCCATGAGCAACTGGCGGTACTGCTCCAGCAGCTGCAGGGCCAGCGACCGCTGGACGACTCCCGGGCCCAGGTCGAGGCGCTGCGCAGCTATCGGCAGCAGGCCAGTGGCCCTGGCGAGAGCGTGGCCGAGAGCGAGGAGGCGGATCACTCGGCCCAGGACCCGGAGCTACTGGAAATCTTCCTCGAGGAAGGCTTCGACATCATCGACAGTTCCGCCGCCGCCCTGAGCCGCTGGCAGGCCGACCCCCAGTCCCGCCAGGAGGTGGAGACCCTGCTGCGCGACCTGCACACCCTCAAGGGCGGCGCGCGGATGGTGGAGATCAGCGCCATCGGCGACCTGGCCCACGAGCTGGAGTTTCTCTTCGAAGGCTTGTCTGCCGGCTTGCTGCAACCCAGCCCGGTACTCTTCACCCTGTTGCAGAAGAGCCACGACCGCCTGGCCCAGATGCTCGACGCCGCCCGGGCCGGGCAACCGATCGAGGCCGCTCGCAAGCTCATCGATGCCATCCACGACCTGAGCCATCCCCGGGTGCCGGCGACCTCGACCCCGGAGCTGGCCGCGCCGCCCGGCAAACCCGAGCCGGTCGCGCCGCAGCCGGAGGTGGCGGCCGGGGCCGACATGGTCAAGGTCTCGGCGGAGCTGCTGGATGACCTGGTGAACCTGGCCGGGGAGACCTCGATCTTTCGCGGCCGCATCGAACAACAGGTCAACGACGCCCGGGTGGCGCTGACCGAGATGGAAACCACCATCGAGCGGATCCGCGACCAGTTGCGCCGCCTGGATACCGAGACCCAGGGCCGGATCCTCAGCCGCCAGCAGGTGGAGGCCGAGCGCCTGGGCTACGAAGAATTCGACCCGCTGGAGATGGACCGCCATTCCCAGCTGCAACAGCTATCCCGGGCCTTGTTCGAGTCGGCCTCGGACCTGCTGGACCTCAAGGACACCCTCGACCGGCGCAACCATGATGCTGCCGACCTGCTGCAACAACAGGGACGCATCAACACCGAGTTGCAAGAAGGCCTGATGCGTACCCGCATGGTGCCGTTCGAACGCATGGTGCCGCGCTTGCGGCGTATCGTGCGCCAGGTGGCCGAAGAGCTGGGCAAGGATGTGGAGTTCGTGGTCGGCAACGCCGAAGGCGAAATGGATCGCAATGTCCTGGAGCGCATGGTCGCGCCCCTCGAGCACATGCTGCGCAACGCCGTCGACCACGGCCTGGAGTCCGCCCAGGCGCGGCGCGCGGCGGGCAAGCCGGAGCAGGGGCGGATCACCCTGGACCTGTCCCGCGAGGGCGGCGACATCGTCTTCGACATGCGTGACGACGGCGCCGGCGTACCCCTGGAAGCCGTGCGCAAGAAGGCCATCAAGCGTGGCCTGCTGGACCCGCAGGCGCAGGTCAGCGACCGCGAGGTGCTGCAGTTCATCATGCAGCCGGGGTTTTCCACCGCCGAGAAGATCACCCAGATCTCCGGGCGTGGCGTGGGCATGGACGTGGTCCACGAGGAAGTGCGCCAGCTGGGCGGCAGCATGAGCATCGACTCGATAGCCGGCAAGGGCGTGCACTTTCGCATCCGCCTGCCGTTCACCGTTTCGGTCAACCGGGCGCTGATGGTCCAGTGCGGCGAGGAGCAATACGCGATCCCGCTCAACACCGTGGACGGCATCGTGCGGGTCATGCCGGGAGAACTGGACGCCTATTACCAGCTCGACCCGCCGCGCTACGAATACGCCGGCCACTGCTACCAGCTGTGCTACCTGGGCGAACTGCTGCACACCGTGCCGCGGCCCAAGCTGCTGGGCCAGGTCCAGGCGCTGCCGGTGTTGCTGGTGCAATGCAACGAACAGCTGATCGCGGTGCAGGTGGATGCCACCTTCGGTACCCGGGAAATCGTGGTCAAGAGCCTGGGACCGCAGTTCGCCGCGGTCCAGGGGCTGTCCGGGGCGACTATCCTCGGCGATGGCCGGGTGGTGCTGATCCTCGACCTGCTGGCCCATATCCGCGCCCGCCAGGACCAGCCGCCGCAGCCCCGGGCGCCTGGCGGTGATGGTGCCGGCGAGGCGCAGCCGCCCCGGCCGATGCTGGTGCTGGTGGTGGACGACTCGGTGACCGTGCGCAAGGTCACCAGCCGCCTGCTGGAGCGCCATGGCATGAGCGTGCTGACCGCCAAGGATGGGGTCGACGCCATGGCCTTGCTGGCCGAGCACACCCCGGACCTGATGCTGCTGGATATCGAGATGCCGCGCATGGATGGCTTCGAAGTGGCGATCCAGGTGCGCAACGATCCGCGCCTGCAGCACTTGCCGATCATCATGATCACCTCGCGCACCGGCCAGAAACACCGCGACCGGGCCATGGCCATCGGCGTCAACGACTACCTCGGCAAGCCCTATCAAGAGTCGGTGCTGCTGGAAAGCATCGCCCTGTGGAGCAAGAACCATGCTTGACCATCGCGCCAGCACCCTCACCGGGTTATTGCTGCCCCTGGCCGACCGCACCCTGATCCTGCCCAACGTGGCGGTGGCCGAGCTGATCGACTACCAGCAGGGACGCTTCGACCTGGATTCGCCACCCTGGTACCTGGGGCGAGTGCTGTGGCGCGACCGGCAGATCGCGCTGGTCAGCTTCGAGGCGGCCTGTGGCAACCCCACGGTGATCGGCGAGCGAGCGCGAATCGTCGTGCTCAATGCCCTGGGCGGGCGCCCGGAGCTGAAGTTCATCGCCTTGCTGGTGCAGGGCATCCCGCGCTCCTGCAAGCTCGACAGCCAGCTGAGCTATGTCGACGTGCCCCTGGCCTCCCTGGAGAAAGCCGCGGTGCAGGTCGCCGAGCAGGTGGCCAGGGTGCCGGACCTGCCGGCCCTCGAGGAACTGCTGGTGGAGGCCGGGCTGGCGCCTTAGGCCTCGGCCGCCAGCAGGCGGTCGCGAACTTCCATCAGGGCATAACCCAGCAGGTTGAGCCCGCGCCACTGTTCCGGGCGCTCGGCCTTGGCGTCGTCGGCTGCCAGGCCGATGCCCCAGACCCGGTCCACCGGGCTGGCTTCCACCAGCACCTTGTGGCGGGTGCACCGCAGGAAGTGCCCCAGCTCGGGGTGCTGGCTGAACTTGGCCAGGTTGCCCTGGACCACGATGTCGAAGCGGGCGGCCTGCCAGCGGGCGTCGTCGAAATCGCGCACTTCACGACCCAGGTGCTTGGCATAGGCGGGAGGGCCGGCCTGGAGGATGCGGGCATGGGTTTGGTGATCTTCGAACAGCAGCGCCTTGCCGGCCATCATGAAGTGTTCGGCGGTGGGGTAGTGGACGCCTTCGACCTCGAAGCCGGCGTCGAACCACTGGCTGAAGCAGCTCTGGGAAACCCGTCCGTCCCGGGGCGGCTGGTGGCCCCAGAACATGAGGTAGTCGGGCTTGAGGCCGCGTTGTAGTTGCTCCAGCAAGTCCTGGTTGGAGCGAATCGGTGTGTCCATGCTGACTCTCATCATGTGTTCCGGCCATTGAGCGGCCAATCCGACGGGCATTGTGTACCGGGTGCCAGGAGGGATGCCATCGCCGGGTGGTATGAAGATTGTTAAGTCGCGCCAGTAACGCACCGGACCTGGAACAGGCCGGCGAATCGTTACGCTTGGCGTAACTTTCCCACGCCGAGCTTGATTGATGCCCGCCGGGCTTCGCTCCTATGGTGGCTGCCACGACAGCGAACCTGTGGAGCGAGCATGACAACGACACTATCTCCCGACCCGCGCTGGTCGCGGCGGCGCAGCGAGAAGCAGCGGCGCCTCGAGCAGGTGCGGGCCATCGCCGATGGCGTGGTGTTGCCGACCGACAAGATCGTCGCGGCGCTGGAGGCGCTGATCCTGCCCGGCGACCGGGTGGTGCTGGAGGGCAACAACCAGAAGCAGGCGGACTTCCTCTCCCGGTCCCTGGCCAAGGTCGATCCGGCCAGGCTCCACGACCTGCACATGATCATGCCCAGCGTCGGCCGCGCCGAACACCTGGACCTGTTCGAACGCGGTATCGCCCGCAAGCTCGACTTCTCCTTCGCCGGCACCCAGAGCCTGCGCATCAGCCAGTTGCTCGAAGACGGGCTGCTGGAGGTCGGCGCCATCCATACCTACATCGAACTCTATGCCCGGCTGGTGGTGGACCTGACGCCCAACGTGGTGCTGTGCGCCGGTTTCATGGCCGATCGCGCCGGCAACATCTACACCGGCCCGAGCACCGAGGACACCCCGGCGCTGGTGGAGCCAGCGGCCTTCAGCGATGGCATCGTCATCGTCCAGGTCAACCAGCTGGTGGACGACGTCAGCGAGTTGCCCCGGGTGGATATCCCGGCCTCCTGGGTGGACTTCGTGGTGGTGGCCGACCAGCCGTTCTACATCGAGCCGCTGTTCACCCGCGATCCCCGGCACATCAAGCCGGTGCACGTGCTGATGGCGATGATGGCGATCCGTGGCATCTACGAGAAGCACAACGTGCAATCGCTGAACCACGGCATCGGCTTCAATACCGCGGCCATCGAGCTGATCCTGCCCACCTACGGCGAGTCCCTGGGGCTCAAGGGCAAGATCTGCCGCAACTGGACCCTCAATCCCCATCCGACCCTGATCCCGGCCATCGAAAGCGGCTGGGTGGACAGCGTGCATTGCTTCGGCACCGAACTGGGCATGGAAAACTACATCGCCGCCCGTCCCGATGTGTTCTTCACCGGCCGCGACGGCTCCCTGCGTTCCAACCGGATGTTCTGCCAGCTGGCCGGGCAATACGCGGTGGACCTGTTCATCGGCGCCACCTTGCAGGTGGATGGCGACGGCCATTCCTCCACTGTGACCCGTGGCCGCCTGGCCGGTTTCGGTGGGGCGCCGAACATGGGCCACGATCCCCGTGGCCGGCGCCATGGCACCCCGGCCTGGCTGGACATGCGCCTGGACCAGGGCGCGGCGCCGCAGGCCCTGCTGGAGCGGGGCAAGAAGCTGGTGGTGCAGATGGTCGAGACCTTCCAGGAGGGCGGCAAACCGACCTTCGTCGACACCCTGGACGCGGTGGACGTGGCGAAGAAAAGCGGCATGCCCCTGGCGCCGATCATGATCTATGGCGACGACGTCACCCACCTGCTCACCGAAGAAGGCATCGCCTACCTGTACAAGGCCCGCACCCTGGAGGAGCGCCGGGCGATGATCGCCGCCGTGGCCGGAGTCACCGCCATCGGCCTGCGGCATGACCCCAGGGACACCCAGCGCATGCGCCGCGAGGGCCTGGTCGCCTTGCCCGAGGACCTGGGCATTCGCCGCACCGACGCCAGCCGCGAGTTGCTGGCGGCCAAGAGCATCGCCGACCTGGTGCAGTGGTCTGGCGGCCTGTATCACCCACCTGCCAAGTTCAGGAGCTGGTAATGCACGCATTCAACCTGCAATCCCGGCCCCTGGGGCTGGCCGAGCGCCTGGCGGACCTGGCGGTGGACGCGCTGATCGACGAGGCCGACCTCTCGCCCAAGCCGGCCCTGGTGGACCGCCGTGGCAGTGGTGCCCACAGTGACCTGCACCTGGGCCTGATGCACGCCTCGGCCCTGAGCCTGTGGCCGGCCTTCAAGGACATGGCCGAGGCCGCGCAACAACTCGCCCGTATCGACTTGCCGCTGCGCGAAGCCTTGGGGCGCAGCGGTCGCGAAGGCGAGCGGGCGATGCTGGTCACCACCGGCGGGGTCAACACCCATCGCGGGGCGATCTGGGCCCTGGGCCTGCTGGTGGCCGCGGCCGCCCTGGAACCTGGCTCCAGGGCGGCCGGCAGCGTCGCCTGGCGCGCCGCGCGCCTGGCGCTGCTGGAAGACCGGCATGCGCCACGGCCCTTGAGCCATGGTGCCCAGGTGGCGCAGCGCTACGGCGTAGGCGGCGCCCGGGAGGAGGTCCAGCAGGGCTTTCCCGCGGTGCTGCAATGGGGCCTGCCGCAGCTGCGGCGCAGTCGTGCCCGGGGCCATGGCGAGCAGAACGCCCGGCTCGATGCGCTGCTGGCGATCATGACCCGGCTGGCCGACACCTGCGTGCTCTACCGCGCGGGCGAAGCGGGCCTGCGGGCCATGCAGGATGGCGCCCGGGCGGTGCTGGAGGCCGGTGGCAGCGCCAGCCTCGCCGGACGCCGGCGCCTGCACCAGCTGGACCTGCAACTTCTGACCTTGAATGCCTCGCCCGGTGGCGCCGCCGACCTGCTGGCCGCCTGCTTGCTGCTCGACCGGATCGAGGCCGCCGCCGACCAGGGAGCGAACTGATGGAAACCTTGTCCTTTGAATTTCCCGCCGGCCCTTCTGGCCGCGGCCGTGCGCTGGTGGGCTGTGTCGGTTCCGGCGACCTCGAAGTACTGCTGGAACCGGCGCCGGCCGGCACCTTGAAGATCCAGGTCCAGACCTCGGTCAACGGCAGCGCCGCACGCTGGCAGCACCTGTTCCAACGCATGTTCGCCGGACAGACGCCACCGGCGCTGCTGATCGACATCCATGACTTCGGCGCCACCCCGGGGGTGGTGCGCCTACGCCTTGAACAGGGCCTGGAGGAAATCGCCCATGACTGACAGCGCACGCTTGCTCGACCAGCACAGCTTCGTCGAACTGGGAGCCCGGCAGCGGGCGCGGGCGTTGCTGGACGCCGGCACCTTTCGCGAACTGCTCGACCCTTTCCAGCGCGTCATGTCGCCCTGGCTGCCGCGCCAGGGCGTGGTGCCCCAGGCCGATGATGGGGTGGTGATCGCCAAGGGCAGCATCGCCGGGTTGCCGGTGGTGATCGCCGCCATCGAAGGCGCATTCCAGGGCGGCAGCCTCGGCGAGGTGGGCGGGGCGAAGATCGCCGGTGCCCTTGAGCTGGCGGCCGAGGACAACCGCCAGGGCATCGCCACCCGCGCCGTGTTGCTGCTGGAAACCGGCGGCGTGCGGTTGCAGGAGGCCAACCTGGGGTTGGCGGCGATCGCCGATATCCATGCCGCGATCGTCGACCTGCGCCAATACCAACCGGTGATCGGCGTAGTGGCTGGCAGCGTTGGCTGCTTCGGTGGCATGTCGATCGCCGCCGGCCTGTGTAGCTACCTGCTGGTGACCCAAGAAGCGCGGCTGGGCCTGAACGGGCCGCAGGTGATCGAGCAGGAAGCCGGGATCGAGGAGTACGACTCCCGCGACCGGCCTTTCATCTGGAGCCTGACCGGCGGTGAGCAGCGTTTCGCCAGCGGCCTGGTGGATCGCTATGTGGCCGATGACGTGGCGCAGATCCAGGCCCAGGTTCGCGAATTGCTGGCCCTCGGCCTGCCCGAGCGGCAACGCAGCCACCAGGCCGAACACTATCTGCAATGTCTGGCCCGCCTGGACACGGCGGCGCAAATCGATGCGGCAACGGTTCGCGATCTGTATCAAGGAGACCGCTCATGAGTGCAAGTTCTTTGCGGGGCCTGAACTGGTTCAACGCCCTGGTTGGCGGCGCCGCTTCGGTGGCCGGCCTGCCGCCGTCGCTGCGGGTGGCCGACGGTGAACTGGCGGGGCAATCGGCTCGTTTTATCGCTGTGGTGGCCGACCCGGAGAATCGTTTTCCCCGCGCCCGCCAGGGCGAGGTCGGCCTGCTGGAGGGCTGGGGCCTGGCCAAAGCGGTGGATGAAGTGATCGAGGCCGACCGCGATCGGCCCCGCAAGCGAGCACTGATCGCCATTGTCGATGTGCCGAGCCAGGCCTATGGCCGGCGCGAAGAAGCCCTGGGCATCCACCAGGCCCTGGCCGGCGCTGCCGACAGCTACGCCCGGGCCCGCCTGGCGGGGCATCCGGTGATCGGCTTGCTGGTGGGCAAGGCCATGTCCGGAGCGTTCCTGGCCCACGGCTACCAGGCCAACCGGCTGATCGCCCTGCGCGACCCGGGCGTGATGGTGCACGCCATGGGCAAGGCCTCGGCGGCGCGGGTCACCCTGCGCAGCGTCGAGGAGCTGGAAGCCCTGGCTGCCAGCGTGCCGCCCATGGCCTACGACATCGACAGCTATGCCGGCCTGGGCCTCTTGTGGAAAACCCTGCCGGTGGAGCGCATCGAACAACCGACCCCCCAGGACCTGGACCAGGTCAGCGGGTGCCTGCTGCAGGCCATTGCCGATGTACGGGCTGGTGGCGTTGGGCTTGAGGGGCGCCTGGGGGCGGCGAACCGTGAGGCCTCGAGCCGGGTCCGCCAACTGCTGCGGGAGCAATGGTGAGCGCTTGCTCCCCCTGGCTGCCCCATGACCTGCTGTGGGGCATGGAGCCCGGGCAACTGGCGGCCGATGCGCCGGAGTGGGCGCGGCAGGTGCTGGAGCAGGGGCAGCCGGTGGTGGTGCGTCGGGCAGTGAGCGCTGCCGGTTCGATCGCCGTGGGGCTGCGTGGCCCGTCCCGGGAGCAGCGCTACCCGGCGTTGCTGGCGCTGGACGCGGTGCAGCGCGGAACCAGCCCGGAGGCGTTGCGCCACGTGCCGTCGAGCCGTGCCTGGCCGGCGCTCCAGGCCCTGGACCAGTTGCGTGGCCCGCTGGACGCCCTGGGGCTGGCCTGGGGCGTGGGCGGCAGCGCCGGCTTCGAGCTGGCCAGCGGAGTTGGTGCATTGCACCAAGGCAGCGACCTGGACTTGATTCTCCGGGCGCCTGAGCCGCTGTCCCGGGCCCAGGCCCGGGAGCTGCTGGCACTGCTCGATGGCGCCGTGTGCCGGGTCGACCTGCAATTGCAACTGCCGGCCGGGGGCCTGGCCTTGCGTGAGTGGGCCGGGAGCGCCTCGCGGGTACTGCTCAAGAGCGCTAGCGGAGCGCGGCTGGTGCGCGATCCCTGGTGCCCAGGGGAGTTGGCGGCATGAGCAGCCTGCTGGTATTCCCGGGCCAGGGGGCGCAGCAGCCGGGGATGCTCCAGCGACTGCCCGAGCGGCCGGAAGTCGTGGCCTGCCTGCGCGAGGCCAGCGATGTGCTGGGGCAGGACGTGCTGGGCCTGGATTCGCCCCAGGCCCTGGCCGGGACCCGGGCGGTGCAGCTGTGCCTGCTGGTTGCCGGGGTGGCCTGTGCCCGGACCCTGCTGCACGCGGATTGCCCGGTGGACTACGTAGCGGGCCTGTCCATTGGCGCCTATCCGGCGGCGGTGGTGGCCGGGGCCCTGGATTTCGCCGATGCCCTGCGCCTGGTGAGCTTGCGCGGGGAGCTGATGCAGCAGGCTTATCCACAGGGCTACGGCATGACCGCGCTGATGGGCCTGGACCTGGGCACGGTGGAGGCGTTGCTGGCCCGGGTCCACAGCCCGCAAAGGCCGGTGTACCTGGCCAATATCAATGCCGACACCCAGGTGGTGATCGCCGGCAGCGAGGCGGCGATGCAGGCCGTGGCCGAACTGGCCCGGGCATGTGGCGCCGGGGTGGCCAGGCGCTTGGCGGTCAGCGTGCCGTCCCATTGCCCATTGCTGGAGCAGCCGGCCCAACGGCTGGCCGAGGCGTTCGCCAGGGTGCCGATGGAGCCGCTCCGGCTGGGGTACCTGAGCGGTAGCCGCGCGCGGCCATTGCGCACGGTGGAGCAATTGCGCGACGACCTGGCCTTCAACATGTGCCGGCTGGTGGATTGGCGCGGCACCGTGCAGGGCGCCTATGAGCGCGGCGTACGGTTGCAGATCGAACTGCCGCCCGGGGCGGTGCTCAGCGGCTTGGCACGCCGGGTGTTCGAGCAGGGCTCGGTGATCGCCTTCGATGGCGCCCGCCCGGACACCTTGCAGGCGCTATTGCGCGAGGAGGGCCGCCGCGACCGATAAAACCGCGACCCAGGCTGGCGAAGCACAAGAACAACAACTTCGACGATGCACTGCGAGGACAACGACAATGATTATCTATGGTGTGGCATTGCTGGCGATCTGCACGCTGGCGGGAGTGATTATCGGCGACATGCTCGGCGTGTTGCTGGGGGTGAAGTCCAACGTCGGCGGGGTCGGCATCGCCATGATCCTGCTGATCTGCGCGCGCTTGTGGATGCAGCGCCATGGCGGCATGACCAAGGACTGTGAAATGGGCGTCGGCTTCTGGGGCGCCCTGTACATCCCGGTGGTGGTGGCCATGGCCGCCCAGCAGAACGTGGTCACCGCGCTGCATGGCGGCCCGGTGGCGGTGCTGGCGGCCATCGGCTCGGTGCTGGTGTGCGGCTGCACCATCGCCCTGATCAGCCGGACCCACAAGGGCGATCCGCTACCGCAGGAGCCGGGCATCGAAGCCGCACCGGCGGGAGGGCGCTGAAATGTGGGACTTGATCGAGAAAGGCCTGGAGCACAACGGCCTGGTCACCGCCTTCGCCTTCGTTGGCGTGATCATGTGGGTCTCGGTGCTGCTGTCCCGGCACCTGACCTTCGGTCGCGTGCATGGATCGGCGATCGCCATCGTCATCGGCCTGGCCCTGGCCTGGGTCGGCGGCACCCTGACCGGCGGCCAGAAAGGCCTGGCGGACCTGGCGCTGTTTTCCGGCATCGGCCTGATGGGCGGCGCCATGCTGCGGGATTTCGCCATCGTCGCCACGGCCTTCGAAGTCCAGGCCACCGAGGCCCGCAAGGCCGGGTTGATCGGAGCCGTGGCGCTGCTGCTGGGCACGGTGCTGCCGTTCATCGTCGGGGCGAGCATCGCCTGGAGCTTTGGCTATCGCGATGCGGTGAGCATGACCACCATCGGTGCCGGCGCCGTGACCTACATCGTCGGCCCGGTGACCGGCGCGGCCATCGGCGCCAGCTCCGATGTGGTGGCGCTGTCGATCGCCACCGGCCTGATCAAGGCGATCCTGGTGATGGTGGGCACGCCCATGGCGGCCCGCTGGATGGGCCTGGACAACCCGCGTTCGGCCATGGTGTTCGGTGGCTTGGCCGGGACCGTCAGTGGGGTCACCGCCGGGCTTGCGGCCACCGATCGGCGCCTGGTGCCCTATGGGGCGCTGACGGCGACCTTCCACACCGGGTTGGGGTGCCTGCTGGGGCCGTCGCTGCTGTTTTTCATCGTGCGCGGGCTGGCGGGCTGATATGACGCCATCGCGGGCAAGTTGGATCGCCGCGTGCCCGCGATTGCGTCTCATGACCCCCGCGAATACATCCGGCACTCGGCCAGCAGTGCCAGCAGGTTCGGGTCGCGCTCCTTGGCCCTGAGGAACACCACGCCGATATGTTGCTGCAGGCGGTAGCGCGCCTGCAGCGGTATCAGCTTCACGCGGTTCTCGTAGACCGCGGCGATCCTGCCCGGCAGCAGCGCATAACCCACCCCTGAGCTGACCATGCTCAGCAGGGTGAAGATATCGTTGACCTGCATCGCCACCTTCGGCTCGAACCCCGCCTGCTTGAACACCCGCACGCCGTCCTGGTGGGTGGCGAAACCCTGGGTCAGGGTGATGAACGTGGCGTCGCGCACAGCCGCCAGATCCACTTCGCGCTCTTGGGCGAAGGGCGAGTCGGCCGGGGTGGCGAGGAAGATATCGTCGGAGAACAACGGCAGCTGTTCGCAGTCCGGATCGCTGACGCTGTCGTCCAGGGATACCAGGATCGCATCCACTTCCATGTTCTTGAGCTTGTATAACAGGTCGATGTTGGAGCCCAGGATCAGGTCGATATTCAGCTCGCTGCGCCGCAGCTTCAGGCCCATGATCAGTTGCGGCACGGTTTTCACGGTCAGGGAATAAAGTGCGCCGAGCTTGAAACGTTCTGCCGAGAAGCCAGCGGCTTCACGGGTCAGGCGCACGCTCTCGACCACATCCTGCACCAGCTTCTGCGCTCGCTCTTCCAGCACGTAGGCGCTTTCCAGCGGAGTCAGGTTGCGTCCCTCGTGCTTGAACAGCGGGCAGCGCAGGGCGTTTTCCAGGGAGTGGATGGCCCGGTGCACGCTGACATTGCTGGTCTGCAGTTCGCTGGCGGCGCGAGCCAGGTTGCCGGTGCGCATGAAGGCCAGAAACACTTCGAATTTCTTGAGGGTCAACTCTTCGTCGATGAGCATGGTCCGGACTCTGGTGGCGAGGGTCCGATGATGCCCGATGAGTCGTCATGTGACCGCTGGTTTTTTCAGCGGCGCGCCCCAATGGACATATTGCGCTTGCACACTGCAGGCGCGGGCCCGTCGCTGGCCTTGCGGTCGAACGCAGCGGCCCGCAGAGGGTCTGCTGGAATGGTTGTGGATGTTTTCAGGGTGACTGATCGATGTATCACGGAGAAAGACTCAACGCCTGGACCCACCTCTTGGGGGCGGTCGCGGCGTTTATCGGCGGTATCTGGCTGGTGGTGCTGGCCAGCCTCGACGGCAGCCCGTGGAAGATCGTCGGGGTGGCGATCTATGCCTTCACCTTACTGGTGCTCTATAGCGTGTCCACGGTCTACCACAGCGTGCGCGGGCGGGCGAAGAACATCATGCAGAAGGTCGATCACTTCTCGATCTACCTGCTGATCGCCGGCAGCTATACGCCGTTCTGCCTGGTGACCTTGCGCGGGCCCTGGGGCTGGACCCTGTTCGGCATCGTCTGGGGCCTGGCCTTGATCGGCATCCTGCAGGAGATCAAGCCGCGCTCCGAAGCGCGGGTCCTGTCCATCGTGATCTACGCGGTGATGGGCTGGATCGTGCTGGTGGCGGTCAAGCCGCTGCTGGCGGCATTGGGGCCGGCGGGTTTCACCTGGCTGGCGGCGGGCGGGGTGCTGTACACCGTGGGGATCATCTTCTTCGCCCTCGACAACCGCCTGCGCCACGCCCACGGCATCTGGCACCTGTTCGTCATCGCCGGCAGCCTGCTGCACTTCGTCGCCATCCTGTTCTATGTGTTGTGATCGGCGCGCGCCTCATCGTTCCGCGCGGGTAGCCTTGTTCCTGCAGGTACGGTGATCCCTGTGTGGGAGCGAAGCTTGCTCGCGATGAGGTCCTGACCGGCCGCCTCAGTCGGCGGCCATCAACCGATCCAGTTGCTCCTGGGCCTGCCCGCCAAAGATCTCCAGCAAGCTGCTCAAGGTATGGGGCGGCGGTTCGGCGGCCCGGCTCACGGCATACAGGGTGATGGGCAGCGACGGGCTCAGGGGGCGGATCGCGGTGCTGGCCGAGGAGGCGCCCAGGGCGGTGAAGGGATCGATCAGCGCCAGGCCGGCGCCGGATTCCACCATGGCCCGGGCCAGGGAGTAGGTCTGCACCGCGATGCTCACCCGTGGCGGTGGTTCCACGGCCTTGAGGTAACCATCGAGCCGGGCCGATAGCGGGTCGGCGCTGCTCAGGCCGATCAGCGGTGCGTCCGCCAGCTCTTGCAGCGCCAGGGGCTGGCCCAGGCTGCCATCGGGCCAATAGCCGTGGGGGGCCAGGGCCACCAGCACACCCTGGGCCAGGACCTGGCCGTTCAGGCCGGGGTGATCCGGCCGTTGCAGGGTCAGGGCCACATCGATTTCGCGCATCAGCAGGTTCTGCACCAGTTCGCGGCTGTGGGCGCTGGACAGCTCGCAGAGGCTGTCCGGGTAGCGCCGGGTCCATTCGCTGATGGCCGGCGGCAGCAAGGCCAGGGCCAGGGCCGGGGTGGCGCCGATGCGCAGGCTGTGGCCCGGCGCCCGGCGCAGGTTCTGGGCCAGGCGCCGCACGCCCTGCAGGCTCTCGCTGACCTTGTCCACTTCCCGTTCCAGCTCCAGGGCTTCCGGGGTCGGTTGCAGCTTGCCGCGTACCCGCAGGAACAGCGGGAAACCCAGCTGCAGCTCGGCGTGCTGCAATACCTTGGTCACCGCCGGCTGCGAGACGTGCAGCAGTTGCGCGGCACCGCTGATGGAGCCGGTCTGGCGGATAGCCTGGAAGATCTCGATATGGCGAAGGCGCATGGCAAGTCCATAACCTTTGTTTATGGGTGGTCCATCTTTATTTATTGTCCGGCGCCTGTCACCTGCCCCTAACCTTGGGCCATCGAACATCAGCTCAGGGGCAGTCATGGGTCAGCGGGTTTGCATCATCGGTGGTGGCGTCATCGGCCTGGCCAGCGCCTATGCCCTGGTCCGCCAGGGCCTGGAGGTGACCCTGGTGGAAGCCCAGGACAGCCTGGGCAGCCAGACCAGCTTCGCCAACGGCGGCCAGCTGTCCTATCGCTACGTGGCGCCGCTGGCCGATGCCGGCGTGCCCTGGCAGGCCCTGGGCTGGATGCTCAAGGGCGATTCGCCGCTGCGCCTGCGGCCACGCCTGGACCCGGCGCAGTGGCGCTGGCTGGCGGGGTTCCTGGGGGCTTGCCGGCACTCGGTGAACCAGCGCAATGGCGCCCATTTGCTGCGCCTGGCGCTGCTCAGCCAGGAGACCCTCAAGACCTGGCGCGAAGCCGACGGCCTGACGGACTTCGACTGGCGGCGCAACGGCAAGCTGGTGACCTTCCGTGACGCCGGCAGTTTCGAGCACGCCCGGCACAACCTGTCCGACCCGCGCCAGCAGCAGGTGCTGACGGGGGCCGAATGCGCCAGCCTGGAGCCGGCCCTGGGCGATGCGCCCTTCATCGGTGGCATCTATACCCCGGACGAAGAGGTGGCCGACTGTCATGCCTTCTGCCAGCAGCTGGCGGCGCGCCTGCAGGCGTCCGGACGTTGCGAGATCCTCCTCGGGCAGCGAGTGCGCGGCATCCGGCACCAGGGCGACCGGGTGCAGGCCATCGACCTGGGCGAGCGCCTGCTGGCGGTGGACCACCTGGTGCTGGCTGCCGGGCACCGCAGCCCCGAGTTGCAGCTGCCCGGGCTCAAGTTGCCGCTGTACCCGCTCAAGGGCTACAGCCTCAGCGCGCCCATCGGCCCGCAGCACCGAGCGCCGGAAATCAGCATCACCGACTACAACCGCAAGATCGTCTACGCGCGGATCGGCCAACAGCTACGGGTGGCGGCCATGGTCGATATCGTCGGCTTCGACCCGGCCCCGGACCCCGGGCGCCTGGGCCTGCTGCGGCGCCAGGCGGCGCAGACCTTCGCCCATGCCGGCGATTACCAGGCCGCCGTGGAATGGGCCGGCATGCGCCCGGCGACCCCCAGCGGCGTGCCGCTGGTGGGGGGCACCGCCTACCGCAACCTGTGGCTCAACCTCGGCCATGGCGCGCTGGGTTTCACCCTGGCCTGTGGCAGCGGCCAGTTGCTGGGCGAACTGATCGGCCAGCGTCCCACCAGTATCGACATGCAGGGCCTGGCGCCACGCGCCGCCTGAGTCATCACCAGGAGTGTTTCCAATGAGTATCCAGCGTCTGCATAGCAACAACCGCCTGAGTGGCGCCGTGACCTTCGCCGGACTGGTGTTCCTTTCCGGCCAGGTGCCGGGGGCCAGCCAGGACATCGCCGGGCAGACCCGCGAGGTCCTGGAGAAGATCGATGCGCTGCTGGCCGAGGTCGGCAGCGACAAGGACCACGTGCTCAACGCCACCATCTACCTCAAGGACATCCAGGCGGATTTCGCCGGCATGAACGAGGTGTGGTCGGCCTGGCTGTCCTCCGGACAGGCACCGGCGCGCACCACTTTGCAGGCGGCCCTGGCGCGCCCGGAAATCCTCGTCGAAATCAGTATCATCGCCACCCGTCGCTGAAGCGCCTTCAACCCCAACGGAGAATAACAATGCACAAGATCACGTTGCTCGGCTGCACCCTGGGCCTGCTGTTCAGCGCCATGGCCCAGGCCAATGAGGCACCCCTGGAGGGAACCCTGGCCAAGATCGCCAACAGCGCCAGTATTACCTTGGGTTATCGCGATGCCTCGGTGCCGTTCTCCTACGTGGGGGACAACAGCGGCAAGCCCATGGGTTATTCAGTGGAGCTGGCGGGCAAGGTGGTGGAGCGCATCCAGCAGCAGCTGCAGCTGCCCAAGCTGGCGGTGAAGTACAACCTGGTGACCTCCCAGACCCGCATCCCGCTGGTGCAGAACGGCACCGTGGACCTGGAGTGCGGCTCCACCGGGGTGACGGCCGAGCGCCAGAAGCAGGTGGCCTTCTCCTATGGCTTCATCTACGTCAAGGGCCAGTTGCTGACCGCCAAGGACAGCGGGATCAAGAGCTTCGCCGACCTGCGGGGCAAGAACGTGGTGACCACCGCCGGCACCACCAACGAGCGCTTTCTCAAGAGCTACAACGTCGAGCACAAGATCGATATGTTCGTGATCAGCGCCAAGGACCACGGCGAAGCCTTCCAGATGCTCCAGTCGGGGCGCGCGGCGGCGTTCTACATGGACGATGCGCTGCTCTACGGCGAACGGGCCAAGGCCCGTGATCCGCACAACTGGATCGTGGTGGGCGAGGAGCAGTCGCGGGAGATCTACAGCTGCATGGTGCGCAAGGACGACCCGCAGTTCCTGGCCCTGGTCAACACCGCCCTGGCGGACCTGTATCGCTCCGGCGAGATCAACGGGATCTACCAGCGCTGGTTCGAGCAGCCGATCCCGCCCAAGGGGCTGAACCTGGAATTCCCCATGACCAGCGAGCTGAAGGCGATCATCGCCAAGCCCACCAGCGATCCGGTGCAGTAAACGCCGTCCCGCGGCCTGCTGGCTGTTGTAGGAGCCAGGCTTGCCGGCGATGGGCGCCACGGTGTGCCAGGCAAAGGCGGAGACGGGCTAGAAGTCGCCCCAGAGCTGCTGGGCCACGGCCAGGGCCACCACCGGCGCGGTTTCCGTACGCAGTACCCGTGGACCCAGGCGCGCCGGCAGGAAACCGGCGCCCTGGGCCTGTTCGACCTCGGCGTCGGACAGGCCGCCCTCGGGGCCGATCAGGAAGGCCAGGGTCTCCGGGCGGGCGTGGCTTTCCAGTGGCTGGGCCACCGGGTGCAGCACCAGCTTGAGGTCGGCGGCGGTCTGCTTGAGCCAGTCCGCCAGCAACAGTGGCGGGTGGATCACCGGGACCTTGGAGCGCCCGCATTGCTCGCAAGCGCTGATGGCCACCTGGCGCCAATGCAGCAGGCGCTTGTCGGCTCGTTCATCCTTGAGGCGCACCTCGCAGCGCTCGCTGAAGATCGGGGTGATCTGGTCGACACCCAGCTCGGTGGCTTTCTGGATCGCCCAATCCATGCGTTCGCCACGGGACAGGCCCTGGCCCAGGTGGATATGCAGCGGCGACTCGGGCTGGCCGGCGAAGCTCTCGTCGAGGCTGATCCGCACGCGCTTCTTGCCCACCTCCACCAGGGTGCCGCGAAACTCCTGCCCCGAACCGTCGAACACCTGCAACGCATCGCCCTCGGCCATGCGCAGTACCCGTGCGATGTAGTGGGCCTGGGCTTCGGGCAGCTCGTGCTCGCCAAGGCTCAGGGGGGTGTCGATAAAGAAGCGGGACAATCTCATCTGCAGTCTCTGTTGAAGTCGGATCGATGGGGTGTACGGGGGCATGGCCTGTGCGGCCACGCTCGGGCGGGCCTCAGCCCGGATCGCGAAAACCCGGGTGGAAGTCCTTGGGCACCGCCATGCTGACGCTGTCCCGGGTGGCGATGTCGATGCCTTCGCTGGCCACTTCGGCGAGGAAGTCGATCTGCTCCGGGGTGATCACATAGGGCGGCAGGAAATACACCACGCTGCCCAGCGGACGCAGCAGGGCGCCACGGCTCAGGGCGTGTTCGAAGACCTTCAGGCCACGGCGTTCCTGCCAGGGGTAGGCGGCCTTGCAGGCCTTGTCCTGGACCATCTCGATGGCCAGCGCCATGCCGGTCTGGCGGATCTCGGCGACGTGGGCGTGGTCGGCCAGGTGCGCGGTGGCGCTGGCCATGCGCGCGGCCAGGGCCTGGTTGGCCTGGATCACGTTGTCCTGTTCGAAGATGTCCAGGGTCGCCAGCGCCGCAGCACAGGCCAGCGGGTTGCCGGTGTAGCTGTGGGAGTGGAGGAAGGCCCGCAGGGTCGGGTAGTCGTCGTAGAACGCCTGGTACACCTTGTTGGTGGTCAGGCAGGCGGCCAGGGGCAGGTAGCCGCCGGTCAGGGCCTTGGACAGGCACAGGAAGTCCGGGCGGATGCCGGCTTGCTCACAGGCGAACATGGTGCCGGTGCGGCCGAAGCCCACGGCGATCTCGTCGTGGATCAGGTGCACGTCGTAGCGATCGCAGGCCTCGCGCAGCAGCTTGAGGTACACCGGGTGGTACATGCGCATGCCGCCGGCGCCCTGGATCAGCGGCTCGACGATTACTGCCGAGATCGTCTCGTGGTGTTCGGCCAGGGTCTGTTCCATGGCGGCGAACATGTTGCGCGAGTGTTCTTCCCAGCCCATGCCTTCGGGGCGGTGGTAGCAGTCGGGGCTGGGCACCTTGATGGTGTCCAGCAGCAGGGCCTTGTAGGTCTCGGTGAACAGCGGCACGTCGCCCACCGACATGGCGGCGATGGTCTCGCCGTGGTAACTGTTGGTCAGGGTGACGAAGCGCTTCTTCACCGGTTTGCCGGTGTTCTGCCAGTAGTGGAAGCTCATCTTCAGCGCCACTTCGATGCACGACGAGCCGTTGTCGGCGTAGAACACCCGGTCCAGCCCGGCGGGGGTCATGGCCACCAGGCGTTCGGACAGCTCGATCGCCGGCTGGTGGCTGAAGCCGGCCAGGATCACATGCTCCAGCTGGTCGACTTGGTCCTTGATGCGCTGGTTGATGCGCGGGTTGGCGTGGCCGAACACGTTGACCCACCAGGAACTGACCGCATCCAGGTAGCGCTTGCCCTCGAAATCTTCCAGCCAGACACCTTCACCCCGCCGGATCGGGATCAACGGCAGTTGTTCGTGGTCTTTCATCTGGGTGCAGGGATGCCACAACACCGCGAGATCGCGTTGCATCCACTGGTTATTCAGGCCCATGTAAAGTCTCCTGGAGGTGCTCGCAAAAAGGCGCGGGCAAACGATCGGGCAAGCCTATGCAATGCATGGCCGTGGGACAACCTATTGTGCGAGGTGGCGCCGCAGGGGTGGCGCACCCTGGGCAAAGACGCCGGGGAAGGAGGTCAAGGCACTGGGATGGGGGACCGGACCGCAGAGGAACTAGAGGGACTTAATCTTTACTTAACTCGCTCGGTACAGACTATCGATCGTATTTCTCGATATTTCAAAGCGAAAATTTCCGCTTTAATTCGATAGGTAAATCGATAGTCTTGGCCAGCGTTTCTTACAGGATGCAACACAATGCAGTTACGTAATTCTTCTTCGCGCTACGGCTGGGTAAGCATTGTTCTGCACTGGGGCGTGGCCCTGGCGGTATTCGGACTGTTTGCCCTGGGCCTGTGGATGGTCGGCCTGGACTACTACAGCACCTGGCGCAAAGACGCGCCGGACCTGCACAAGAGCATTGGCCTGACGCTGTTTGCGATCATGCTGCTGCGGGTGCTGTGGCGGTTCGTCAGCCCACCGCCGCCGGCCCCAGCCAATCATGGCCGCCTGACCCGACTGGGCGCCAAGCTGGGACATGCGTTCCTCTACCTGGGCCTGTTCGCGGTGATGATCGCCGGTTACCTGATCTCCACCGCAGATGGCGTGGGTATCCCGGTATTCGGCTTGTTCGAAGTTCCTGCCCTGGTATCCGGACTGCCGGACCAGGCAGATGTGGCAGGTGTGGTGCATTTGTACCTGGCCTGGGTGCTGGTAGTCTTTGCCGGCATCCATGGACTGGCTGCATTGAAGCACCACTTTATCGATCGTGATGCGACCCTCACCCGTATGCTGGGCCGCAAAGCCTGATGTTCAACCTTGACTCGAAAGGAATAGAAAGCATGTTGAAAAAGACTCTCGCCGCTCTGGCAATCGGATCTGCTGTATTGGCGGCCGGTCAGGTAATGGCAGCGGACTACGTGATCGACAAGGAAGGCCAGCACGCCTTCGTCGACTTCAAGATCAGCCACCTGGGCTACAGCTTCATCACCGGTACCTTCAAGGACCTGGACGGCAAGTTCAGCTTCGATGCGGCCAAGCCGGAAGACGCCAAGATCGAAGTCAACGTGCGCACCGCCAGCGTGTTCACCAACCACGCCGAGCGTGACAAGCACATCACCAGCAAGGACTTCCTGGACGCTGGCAAGTTTGCCGACGCCAAGTTCGTCTCCACCAGCGTCAAGCCAACCGGCAAGAACGCCGATGGCAAGCTGACCGCTGACGTGGCCGGCGACCTGACCCTGCACGGCGTGACCAAGCCTGTAGTGGTCAAGGCCACCTTCCTGGGTGAAGGCAAGGATCCATGGGGCGGCTACCGCGCTGGCTTCGAAGGCACCACCAGCATCAATCGCCAGGACTTCGGCAAGATGATGGACCTGGGCCCGGCGTCCAACAATGTCGACCTGTACATCACCTTCGAAGGTGTGAAGGCCAAGTAATGCTTCGCCTGTAGCTGTTGCCGCCGTGGGCGCGACCGCACCCATGGCACGCACAAGAAAACGCCCCTGGCCCAAGAACCAGGGGCGTTTTCTTATGGTTGGCCGCAGTTTCCCGGACACCAGCAAAAACGCCCCGGATCTCAGGATCCGGGGCGTTTTGCATTACAGCTCGCTTAGCGGTTGCGCGTCAGCAGGGCCGGTTTTTCGCCCCGTGGGCGGCTTGGCAACTGCTCCAGTTGCTCAGGCGTCGGGAAACGATCGACCTTGGACTCCTTGTGCATGATCTTCGGCTGGTTGCTCCGTGGATTCTGCACTGCGGGTTCCTGGCGGCCTTGATCGTCACGGCCCGGACGGCGATTGCGCGACTCGTCGCGACGACCCTGGCCATCACGGGAAGCACCACTGCGCTGGCCGTTGCGTTTGGCCGGCGTGCCACCGTTGCTGTTGCTGGCTGCGCCACCACTGCGCGGGTTGCCATTGCGACCCTGGCCGCCGTTGCGCTGCCCACTGCCAGCAGTGCCTTGGCCCTGGCCCGGGGTTCCGGGGCGGCGGCCGCGACCTTGCTGGTTGCCCTTGTTCTGGTATGGGCTGACGTAGTCGGCGCGGTTGCCGAAGTTGTCCACGTCGTCATCGAGGAACTCGTCCGGCGCCCGTTCTGGGCGTGGGGCAGGTTGACGCTGTTCACGCGGCGCGGCGTTCTCGCGAGGCTTCTGCTCGCGAGCCTGGCGTTCGCCACGGGCCGGCTTGTCCTTGCCGCCCTTGTCCTTGCCCTTGTCCTTGCGACCACCGCCGCCACCGCCGCCGTTGGGGTTGTCGCCACGGGGTGCGCGGGCGTTGCGCGAGTTGCGAGTGTCCGGACGCTCGCGCACTTCCGGTTTCTCGGCTTCCACCGCGCTGGCATCGAAGCCCATCAGGTCGCCGTCGGCGATCTTCTGCTTGGTCATGCGCTCGATGCTCTTGAGCAGCTTCTCTTCGTCGGGGGCTACCAGGGAGATGGCCTCGCCCGAACGACCGGCCCGGCCAGTACGGCCGATGCGGTGCACGTAGTCTTCATCGACGTTGGGCAGTTCGAAGTTGACCACATGGGGCAGTTGGTCGATGTCCAGGCCACGGGCGGCGATGTCGGTCGCCACCAGGATCCGTACTTCGCCGGCCTTGAAGTCGGCCAGGGCCTTGGTACGGGCGTTCTGGCTCTTGTTGCCGTGGATCGCCATGGCGCTCAGGCCATGTTTGTCCAGGTATTCGGCCAGGCGGTTGGCACCGTGCTTGGTGCGGGTGAACACCAGGACCTGTTCCCAGGCGCCAGCGGTGATCAGGTGCGCCAGCAGCGCGCGCTTGTGGCTGGCCGGCAGGCGGAACACCCGCTGCTCGATGCGCTCCACCGTGGTGTTCGGCGGGGTGACCTCGATGCGCTCGGGGTCGTGCAGCAGCTTGCTGGCCAGGTCCGTGATGTCCTTGGAGAAGGTCGCGGAGAACAGCAGGTTCTGGCGCTTGGCCGGGAGGCGGGCGAGGACCTTCTTGACGTCATGGACGAAGCCCATGTCGAGCATGCGGTCGGCTTCGTCCAGGACCAGGATTTCCACGTGGGACAGGTCGATGCTGCCCTGGCCGGCCAGGTCCAGCAGGCGGCCGGGGCAGGCCACCAGCACGTCGACGCCACGGGCCATGGCCTGGACCTGCGGGTTCATGCCGACGCCGCCGAAGATGCAGGCGCTGACGAACTTCAGGTCGCGGGCGTACAGCTTGAAGCTGTCGTGCACCTGCGCGGCCAGTTCGCGAGTCGGGGTCAGGACCAGGACGCGAGGCTGGCGCGGGCCGTGACGCTGGGATTTGTCCGGATGACCATTGGGAAACAGCCGCTCCAGGATCGGGAGGGCGAAACCGCCGGTTTTACCAGTACCTGTCTGTGCCGCGACCATCAGATCGCGACCTTGCAACACGGCGGGAATGGCCCGCTGTTGCACCGGAGTAGGCTGGGTATAGCCGGCTGCTTCGATAGCGCCGACTAAAGCCTCGGAGAGACCGAGGGAAGCAAAGGACATGAGTAATCCTGTTTTAGTGAGGGCTTGGCCCAAAGGGATGATCTTGCCGGGCGCGAATGGCGTTCAAGAGGACGCAATCCCGTCCGGTCCTGCTGGCCTGGGAAAACATCCACCAAGGGCTCGCGCGGGCCGGTCGGCTGCGCCGTAGCGGGGTGGAGGTGCCTTGAACAGGGTCCAGCGTCCGGGCGTGAGCCTGGCGGGAGGCCGGAGTATAACAGAGCATTCAGTGTGCGCTGCTTTCCTGCTGCTCAACGGTTTTTTCTGATTCACGGGTCGAAGACGACCTGACAGGCGGCAGGGTGGGTTCCGCCCCGTACCTGGCGCTCAGCGCGGCATAGGCCGGTTCGCGCTTGAAACGCTTGAGTTCTGCGGCGAAGCGCTGCACCAGCAGGTCCATGCCAGCCTGGCGGCGTACTGCCAGGTATTGCTGCTGGCGGCTGATGACCAGGGGATTCTGGCTGATCTGGTCGCGGATGCCGAGGGTGTCCAGCAGATGCTGGCCGACCCGTTTGTCGGTGATCAGCAGGTCGATCCGGCCCAACAGCAATTTGCCGAAATTGGCCTCGTGGGTGGGGGCGGGTTCGCGATTGAACAGCGTGGAGTTGCTGAAGTCTTCGCTGTACAGGTAGCCAGGGGAGGTGCCGATGGTCAGGCCCTTGAGCTCGTCCAGATGCTTGAACGGATGGGGCCGGCGGTTGGCGTAGAACATCACGAACTCGACTTCCGATAGCGCCTCGCTGGGGTAGAGCAGGGTGCTGTCGCGCTCGTCGCTGTGGAAGATATCCAGGGCGCCGTCGGCCTGGCCGGTTTCCAGCATCGCCAGGCAGCGCTTCCAGGGCAGGAATTGCCACTGCACCTCGATGCCCAGGCGTTGAAAGACGATGGCGGTGGTCTCGTAGTCCAGTCCCAGGGACTTGCCGTTTTCCTCGTAGACATAGGGGGCCCAGGGTTCGGTGACGATGCGCAGCGTCTCGCCATGGGCGGCGAGGCTCAGGCAAGCGCAGAGAAGGGCTGTCAGCAACTGGGCAATGACGGACATTGCTGGAGAGTACGCCGAGAGATCATGCAAATGCTAGGGGCAGTTCCAGGAGCTCTAGATCAGGCCTGGCGCGGGTAGGGAGGCCCCGGTTGGCACCGGGGCCGGTGTTGCCTTGCCGGTCAGCGCGCCAGCTTCAGGTTGTTCCAGATCGCCAGGCTCGGTTCCGCCTGGTTCAGGGTGTAGAAGTGCAGACCTGGGGCGCCGCCTTGCAGCAGGCGTTCGCACATCTCGCTGATGACCTGTGTACCGAAGGCCTGGATGCTGGCGCTGTCGTCACCATAGGCTTCCAGTTGCTTGCGGATCCAGCGTGGGATCTCGGCGCCACAGGCGTCGGAGAAGCGCGCCAGCTTGCTGTAGTTGGTGATCGGCATGATGCCCGGCACGATCGGGATGTTCACGCCCAGTTTCTGCACGCGCTCGACGAAGTAGAAGTAGCTGTCGGCGTTGAAGAAGTACTGGGTGATCGCGCTGTCGGCACCGGCGTTGGCCTTGCGTACGAAGTTCTGCAGGTCATCCTCGAAATTGCGCGCTTGCGGGTGCATTTCCGGGTAGGCGGCGACTTCGATGTGGAAATGGCTTCCGGCTTCTTCACGAATGAAGTTCACCAGGTCATTGGCGTGACGCAGTTCGCCGCTGGCCATGCCCATGCCCGAAGGCAGGTCGCCGCGCAGGGCGACGATACGCTTGATGCCGGCTGCCTGGTATTGCTGCAGCAGGCCGCGCAGGTCGTCCTTGCTGTCGCCGACGCAGGACAGGTGCGGTGCCGAAGGGACTTTCACTTCGCTCTCCAGCTGCAGCACGGTGTTGACCGTACGATCACGGGTCGAGCCGCCGGCGCCGTAGGTGCAGGAGAAGAAATCGGGATTGCAGCTGGCCAGCTGGCGAGCAGTGGCGAGCAGTTTTTCATGCCCAGCATCGGTCTTGGTGGGGAAGAACTCGAAGCTGTAACGACGGTCTTGGGACATGGAGGAAACCTCCAGCTACAAGCCGCAAGCTTGCAGGCTGCAAGAGAAGCGGAGGTGCGCTCGTCTCTTGTGCCTGGAGCCTGGAGCCTGAGGCTGTTTTGGCAAATTGGGGCGAAGCCGCGAGCTTCGTGCGGCAAGGTCGGCTTTTGGCCTTTACTTGCCGCTTGAAGCTCAAGGCTTGCAGATGCTCTTAGTACCGGTAAGCGTGCGGCTTGAACGGGCCTTCGACGGTCACGCCGATGTAGTCGGCCTGTTGCTTGGTCAGTTGAGTGACCACGCCACCGAAGCCGCGGACCATTTCCAGGGCCACTTCTTCGTCGAGTTTCTTGGGCAGCACTTCAACGGTCAGGCGCTCGGCTTTCTGGGCTGGCGACAGGTCGGCGTACTTCTGGCCGAACAGGAAGATCTGGGCCAGGACCTGGTTGGCGAACGAACCGTCCATGATGCGGCTTGGGTGACCGGTGGCGTTGCCCAGGTTCACCAGGCGGCCTTCGGCCAGCAGGATCAGGTAGTCGTCGTTCTGCGGGTCGAAATCGCCGTGGCCGGTACGGTGGATCTTGTGTACCTGAGGCTTCACTTCTTCCCATGCCCAGTTCTTGCGCATGAAGGCGGTGTCGATTTCGTTGTCGAAGTGACCGATGTTGCAGACCACGGCGCGCTTTTTCAGGGCCTTGAGCATGTTGGCGTCGCAAACATTGACGTTGCCGGTGGTGGTCACGATCAGGTCGATCTTGCCCAGCAGGTCCTTGTTGATGCTCGCTTCGGTACCGTCGTTGATACCGTCGATGAACGGCGAGACCAGCTCGAAACCGTCCATGCAGGCCTGCATGGCGCAGATCGGGTCGACTTCGGTGACCTTGACGATCATGCCTTCCTGGCGCAGCGACTGGGCCGAGCCCTTGCCCACGTCACCGTAGCCGATCACCAGGGCTTGCTTGCCGGACAGCAGGTGGTCGGTACCACGCTTGATGGCGTCGTTCAGGCTGTGACGGCAGCCGTACTTGTTGTCGTTCTTGCTCTTGGTCACCGAGTCGTTGACGTTGATCGCAGGAACCTTCAGCTCGCCCTTGGCCAGCATGTCCAGCAGGCGGTGCACGCCAGTGGTGGTTTCTTCGGTCACGCCGTGGACGCGTTCCAGGACGGCAGGGTATTTCTTGTGCAGCAGTTCGGTCAGGTCGCCGCCGTCGTCGAGGATCATGTTGGCGTCCCAAGGCTTGCCGTCCTTGAGGATGGTTTGCTCCAGGCACCACTCGTACTCTTGCTCGGTCTCGCCTTTCCAGGCGAAGACCGGGATGCCGGCGGCGGCGATGGAAGCAGCGGCCTGGTCCTGGGTCGAGAAGATGTTGCAGGACGACCAGCGAACCTCGGCGCCCAGGGCAACCAGGGTCTCGATCAGTACGGCGGTCTGGATGGTCATGTGGATGCAGCCGAGGATCTTCGCGCCCTTGAGCGGTTGTTCGGCCAGGTACTTGCGACGCAGACCCATCAGGGCTGGCATTTCCGATTCAGCGATGATGGTTTCGCGGCGGCCCCAGGCAGCCAGGGAAATGTCGGCGACTTTGTAATCGGTAAAATCTGCAGGCGTGTTGACAGCGCTCATGAAGAGCCTCCATTCGTAATGTGCGAATGGGCGCCGTTGTGCGTTTAGTGTCCGTATGGGAAGTCCCGTACCGACAACGCCCCATCCGAGCCTGACAGGCCGAGCCTGCTGCAGCGCCCCTCGGACAGGTGGCGGGAAAACGATATCAAGGGTCGATGACCGTTTCGAAACGGTGGCGATTATAGCGACCTGAGCCAGACTTCCCAAAGTGTTTCTGTCGCCCGGATGAAGTTCCTCAATCGAGACCATAGTCGAGGTTATATAGAGCGAGGTGGCCTGGTCTGCGATCATGCCGGGCATCAAATGGCAGGACGGTCAGGAGTGAACATGAATTTCCACACCCGCAAGTGGGTAAAACCCGAAGACCTCAACCCCAATGGCACGCTGTTCGGCGGCAGCCTGCTGCGCTGGATCGACGAAGAAGCGGCGATCTACGCCATCGTCCAGCTGGGCAACCAGCGCGTGGTCACCAAGTACATTTCGGAAATCAACTTCGTCAGCGCCTCGCGCCAGGGCGACATCATCGAACTGGGCATCACCGCCACCGAGTTCGGGCGAACCTCCATCACCCTGACTTGCGAAGTGCGCAACAAGATCACCCGCAAGTCGATCCTCACGGTGGAGAAAATGGTCTTCGTCAACCTGGGAGAGGACGGCTTGCCGGCCCCCCACGGTCGCACCGAGATCAAGTACGTCAAGGATCAGTTCAAGGACGACGAGCCCGGCGCCTGAGCCGGCTCGGGCGTACGCGGCAGGCAGATTGGCCTGCCGCGTGCGACGGCCCGTGGATCAGTGGGCTTCGGCCTTGCCTGCCGGCGCCTCGTTGGTGACGTGGCGCACCAGCTTGCCGATGGTCAGGCCCTGCAGCAGGATCGACGACAACACCACGATGTAGGTGATGCTCAGCACCAGGTCCCGCTCCGGCCCCAGGGGCAGGGCCAGGGCCAGCGCCACCGAGACGCCGCCGCGCAGGCCGCCCCAGGTCAGCACGCGGATAGTGCCCCGGGGCACGCTGCGCCAGCGGCGCAACAGCAGGATCGCCGGGGCCACGGTAAGCAGGCGCGAGGCCACGATGGCCAACGCCAAAAGGCTGGCCGCCGCCAGGTGCAGCCAGTTGAATGGCAGCAGCAACAGCTCCAGGCCGATCAGGGCGAACAGCAGCGCGTTGAGCATGTCGTCGAGCAATTCCCAGAAACCATCCAGGTAGCGCCGGGTCATGTCGTTCATCGCCAGGTTGCGTCCCAGGTTGCCGATGATCAGGCCCGCCACCACCATCGCGATGGGTGCCGAGACATGGATCTCGCTGGCCATGGCCGACCCACCGATCACCAGGGCCAGGGTCAGCATCACTTCGATCTGGTGCTGCTCGATGCTCTTGATCATCAGGTACACCAGGTAGCCGATCAGGCCGCCGAACAGCACGCCGCCAATGGCCTCATGCACGAACAGCCAGGCAGTGGCGCCTACGGTGGGGGTTTCGCCCAGTTGCGCGATGCCCAGCAGCACGGTGAACACCACGACCGCCGTACCGTCGTTGAACAGCGATTCGCCGACGATGGTGGTCTTCAACGGCTTGGAGGCATTGGCGGTACGCAGCACGCCCAGCACCGCGATCGGATCGGTTGGCGAGATCAGCGCGCCGAACAGCAGGCAGTAGAGGAAGCTCACGTGCCAGCCGAACAGGCCGAAGATCCAGTAGGCCAGGCTGCCGATGACGAAGGTGGCGATCAGCACCCCGACCGTCGCCAGCAGGCCGATGGGCCAGCGATAGCTGCGCAGGTCGTTGAGGTTGACGTGCAGGGCGCCGGCGAACAGCAGGAACGACAGCATCCAGTTCATCAGCAGGTCGCCGAAGTCGATCTTGCCGATCAGTTCTTCGACATGTTCTTCCAGGCCGGGGTAGCCCAGGTAGGTCAGCCCCTGCAGCAGCAGGGAGAACAGCAGGGCGGTGACCATCACGCCAATGGTCGGTGGCAGGCCGATGAAACGGAAATTGACGTAGGTCAGCAGGGTCGTCAGGCAGATAAAGGCAGCGACAAGTTCAAGCATCCGGACTCCTTTGGATGATCGTGGAAAACAGCCTGAAGTCGTTCAGGCCAAGGGTTTGATGTCCCGGTGCCATCCAGGGGCACAGTGGTCGACGAGGCAAGTTGCCATCAGGCATGGCGGTAATCGACACATTGACCACGCCGAAGCGACGATGTTGCAGGCCCGGGGACAAACTCGGACTCATGCCCATGCGGACGAACTCGCCGCCTACCCGGCCAAAAGTGCCGATGCTCCGTGCAACCGAGGCGGGCGGCATGCGAGGATCGCCGCTTCGCGATGATGTTCAGGCAGACAGGGAGGCGAGGTGCTGGCGACAACTCTGGTTCTGATGGCGGCACTGTTGCATGCGGCATGGAACACGCTGATCAAGTTCAGTGGCGAGCGGCTGCTGGTGGTGGCCTGCATGGACAGCGTGGCCTTGCTGTTCGTGGCCGGCATGCTGTTCTTCCTGCAATGGCCGCCCCAGGCACTCTGGCCCTGGATCTTCGCTTCCGCGGCTTTCGAACTCTTGTATCGCTACCTGTTGATCCAGGCTTACCGAGTGGGGGACCTGGGATTGGTCTACCCGCTGATGCGTGGCCTTTCGCCCCTGGTGGTGCTGGCGCTGACCCTGGGGTTCGGTGGCGAAGCCCTGAGCGCCCAGCAGATCCTCGGCATCTTGTTGATTCCCTTCGGCATGCTGTGCCTGCTCTGGCAGGGCGGAGGCGGGGCGCGCCTGCCCTGGAGCATGCTGCCGGTGGTGGCCCTGATCGGCCTGTGCATCGGTTGCTACACCTTCATCGACGGCCAGGCCCTGCGCCGCTGGGCACATCCGTTGGACTACCTGACCTGGGTCACGCTGCTCAGCGCCTGGCCTTTTCCCCTGGTGGCGGTGGTCTGGAAGCGCCCGGCCTTCGCCCTGTTCTGGCGTGAACAATGGCGCCTGGGGCTGAGCGTCGGCTTCTGCGTGCTGTTCAGCTACGCTCTGGTGCTTTGGGCCATGCAGTTGGGCTCTATCGCCGAAGCGGCGGCCTTGCGTGAAATCAGTGTGATTCTGGTGGTGCTGTTCGGCATGCGCTACCTGAAGGAACCCTTCGGCCGGCCAAGGCTGATGGCCTGTGGCCTGGTGCTGATCGGCATGTTGGTGATGAAGCTGTGAGCACTCCCTAAAACTCTAAAAAAGGATTTACGTTATGACTGTCGCGTTCTGGTGTGTATTGATCGCAATCGCCCTGCCATACCTGTGCACCGCCATCGCCAAGGGCGCTGGCAGCTACGGGCTCCGGCACAACCATGATCCACGGGGCTTCCTGAGTACCCTGGAGGGTCTGCCAAAGCGTGCGCATTGCGCACAGCTCAATGGCTTCGAGGTGACTCCGGCCTTTGCCGCCGCAGTGATCATTGCCCATGTGGCGGGCAACGCCGAGCTGGTGACCATCAACGTGCTGGCGGTGCTGTTCATCACCAGCCGCCTGCTGTACATGATCTGCTACCTGGCGGATTGGGCGGTGCTGCGTTCTTTGGTGTGGTTCGTGGGCATGGGGCTGATCGCCAGCTTCTTCTTCGTCTCGATCTGAAGTTGGCCAGGCTTGTCGACGCCCAGGTCGACAAGCCGGTTCCGGCTGGAGGCGTTACGGGGTATTGGCGACTTGCGGCACCTGGGGCAGCGGCATGTCCTTGGGCCAGAGCATCCAGATCTGGCCTGGTTGCTTCATATCGCCGGCCAGTTGCCCGGCTGCATCGCCAGTTCCCCAGAACAGGTCGGCGCGCACTTCCCCGGTGATCGCGCCGCCGGTGTCCTGGGCCGCAACCGGGCGTACCAGGCTGCTGCCGTCGGGGCGGGTGGTGGATAACCACAGCAGGCTGCCCAGGGGAATCACCTTGCGGTCCACGGCGACGCTGTAGCCCGAGGTCAGGGGGACGTTCAGCGAGCCGCGCGGCCCTTCGTTGCTGTCCGGGTTGCGGTTGAAGAACACATAGCTCGGGTTGCTGCCCAGCAGCTCGGGAATCCGCGCTGGGTGGGCCTTGGCCCAGGCAGCGATGGTGCCCATGGTCACTTCTTCCTTCTTCAGTTGGCCTTGCTCCACCAGCCAGCGACCGATAGGCCGGTACGGGTGGCCGTTCTGGTCGGCATAACCGATACGCAGTTGGCGACCATCGTCCAGCTGGATCCTGCCCGAACCCTGGATCTGCAGGAATTGCAGGTCCATGGGGTCGGTCAGCCAGGCGATCACCGGCGCCTTGACGCCCTGGGCCTCGATGGTCGCGGCATCGTCGTAGGGCTTGAGCACCCGACCTTCGAGCCGTCCTCGCAGGCGCTTGCCCTTGAGTTCGGGATAGAGGCTGTCCAGGGCGACCACGATCATGTCGTCCGGCACGCCATACACCGGTACGTTGGCCGTCTTGGTCTGGGCCAGGCTGCCGGGATACACCGGCTCGTAGTAGCCCGTGATCAGGCCCGTGGTGCTGCCGCTGCCCGAGCGCAGGCCGTAGACCTGCAGGCGTTCCTTGAGAAAACTACGGATCGCCTCGGGGCTCTGGGGCACGTTGGCCGCGGCGGCGCAGGTGGCGCCCCACACCGGATCGGCCTTGAGCCGGGTGCAGGCGCTGCGCCAGGAGCCGAAGCCAGCCAGCAGATCGTTGTCGGCTACTGCGGGCAGCGCCTCCCAGGCGGCGCTGTTGTAGGTGGCCAGGGCGTGGGTCTGTGGCTGAGAGGGGGGCTGTTCAGTGTCGCCGCCGTTGCAACCGGCGAGCAGCGCCAGGGCCGGGACGGTCCAGAACCAGTGGCGGCACCAGCGGGGAAAACTCGGGTTCATGCTGTGTTTCCTTGGGGGACGTCCCGCATTCATGGCGGAGGACAACCCATATTATTAATAGGGCTATTGGTCTTTGTCCGGGAGGCGAGGATACTGGCCGCCGTTTTCCGTGACCTGACCTGAAGCCACCATGACGTTAAAAAGACTCTCTGTTGTATTGCTGGCCTGCCTCACGCTTTCCGCCTGCGGTGGGGTCGATCCCAATTCTCCCCTGGGCCAGCGCAAGGCGATCTTCAAGCAGATGCTCAAGACCGGCGAAGACCTGGGAGGCATGCTCCGCGGACGCATCCCGTTCGACGGTGCGCGTTTCGCCGAGGGCGCAGTGAAGCTCGACAACCTGTCCCACGAGCCCTGGAAGCACTTCCCTGCGGTCAAGGAAGAAGACCATACCAGCGCCACCGATGATGTCTGGCGCCGACAGGCACGCTTCCAGGAGCTGGCCCGGGCCCTGGAGGCAGCCACCGGTGAGCTGGTGGTCGCCAGCCAGGTTCAGCCCTACAAGGCCAGCAACCTTGGCCCGGCGGTGCAGAAGGTCGAGGACGCCTGTAGCGCCTGTCACAAAGAGTTTCGTAATCACTGATCCCGGCCGGGCAAAGCCCTGGCAGGGATGCCGGAGCTCCTCGTCATGTCGGGGGCAGTGCCCGGCTTACTTGTCCAGATCGTCCAGGGCTTGCTGCAGTTCCTTGCGGGATTCGGCGAGCTTGTCCTTGCGCTTGTTGATCTTCTCCGAGTCGCCCTTCTTCATGGCCTTTTCCAGGTCGGCCTGGCGGCGGCTGACTTCGTGCTTGGCGTCGAGCACCTTGTTTTCCCGCTCTTTCTTCAGCGAGGCGTCGGTGCAATGGGTGGTGACTTCATTCAGGGCGCGTTCCAGGCCGGCCTGCTGATCGCTGTTGCCGTGGGCCTTGGCTTGTTCGATCTGGGTCGTGATGGCCTGGCGCTTGGCGGCGCAGCCGGTCAGTTCGGGTGTTTGCTCGTTGGCCAACAGTGGCGCGCTCATCAAGCCGCATAGGGTCAGGGCTGCGAGCGAAGGAAAGATGTTCATTGACGGCTCCAGGTGAAAAAGATCAAAAAATAACCAATGAAGTAATACTGGGGCGTGCTGGAATGGGCTGTTGGAGCCCATTTCGGACCAGGTGGTTCAATACCCGCCCCAGGTGAGCGATTAAAAACCTTCGACGCCGGCGGCATTCAGGGTGGCACGCAAGGCCAGTACCTGCGGGTCGCGAAAGAACGCTGCCAGTCGCTCCGCGCGTTCCACCCCAACCTCGGCTTCTTGCTGCCAGTCCAGGCTGCTCTTGAGTGCCAGCGCCTGCCATGACCCGCCCAGGTCGGCCGCGCCACTGGGCGGCAAGCCCAGGGCCTTCAGCCAAAGTGCGAAGGGTCGCCGCCTGGCGTTGTGCAGGCTTTCGAGCAGGCGTGCGCTGCTGCGTTCGCCGAAGCCGGTCATGTTAACAAGCTCTGCCTGGTCGAGGGTCAACCAATCCAGCAGGCTCTTGATTCGCCCCGCTTGCATCAGGCGTACCCAGGTTTGCTCGCCGACATGCTCCAGATCCAGGGCCTGCTTGCCACTGAGCCAGGTCAGGCGTGCCAGGAACTGGCTTTCGCATCCGGGGGAGGGTTGCCAGCAGCTCAGCGCGTGGAAGTCGCTCTGCACCGGCGCCTGGAGCGGTGCACGCTGCGGTGCCCTGAGGGCCACGCCATCCAGGCGGGGAATGGTCAGGCCGGCGAGACTGACGGCCACCTGGTCGCCGGGGAGGATGTCCAGCTCGCGCCAGCGGCGTAGCGAGCCAGCGCTGACCCGGCGGATCTGCCGATCGTCGAGAGTGACCGGTTCGATGTGCAGCAGTGGCGTGATGCGCCCGGTGCGACCGACGCGAAACTCTACCTCGCGGACATTGGCCAAGGCCTGGATGTAGGGGTACTTCCAGGCGGCGATCCAGTGCGGATTCCGGGCCTGCCATCGTTCGGCCGCGGGGCGTCGGCCCAGGCGCAGGATGATTCCGTCGCTGGCGAACGGCAGCGCCGAGCGGTACCAGTGTTCGCGCCAATGCCGGGCCGCGTCGAAGTTGGCGATCCTGCGGCTGTATTCGCGGCCTTCGGTAAAACCCAGCTTGGCCAACTGTTCCAGGCGTTCATCCATCGCCTGTGGCCCTTGTGGCCAATCCCAGACGAACAAGCCGATTTGTGCCGCGGCATCGGGCTCCAGGTGTTTGCGGGCCATCCAGCCCGCCACTCGGCTACGGGCATTGCGGCTGCCGGCCCGGGCCTGCACGTGGCCCTCCAGGCGCTGGTACAGCTCACCCTGGAGCAACAGGTCCACGGGCTGCGGTAATTGTTGGGGAATGGCCGGGATCTGCCGGGCCACGCTGCTCCAGTCGTGGCCCAGCAGGCCATCGCCCCGACTCAGTGCCTGGTGCAAGCGGCCCTTGCGGTAGATCAGGCTCACGGCCACGCCGTCGATCTTGGGCTGCACCCAGACTTCCCTGCGGTTGCGCAGCCAGAGTCGCACGGCGTCGGCGCCCGGGAGCTTTTCCACACCGGTATGGGCCACCGGGTGAGCGATATTGCCGCGGGCAGTGGCTAGCGGACGGGCTCTGGCCTGGGGCACGAGTGGGAAGCAGCCTTGCAGCGTATCCAGTCGCTGGCGGGCCTGATCGTAGAGTTCATCGGCCACCAACGCCTGGCCGTCCCGGTGATAGCTGGTATCCCAGCGCTGGAGTTGTTGGTGCAGGGTGGTGATTTCCACGCCGGCCCGGGTTGCCGGCCAGTCCGGGCAATGGGCCTGGGCCGACAGCGGGATGAAGATCGTCAGCAGGAGCAGTCTTGGCAGCATGGCGAGCGTCCTTGCCCGGAAAGGTCATGCTCAAAGGTTAGGTGTGGTGACGCGGGGCGGGCGTGGCAGGTGTTTGCCGGTTGTTTCGCGGTCGGTCCGACAGGTGGTCCGGACGGCGACGTTGCTTGTAAGGCAGGGAATATGGAGGCAGGAGGGAGAAATCCGTGGGTACAAAAAAGCCCCGCCAGCATAGCCGGGCGGGGCCTTGGTGAGGCGGGAAGGCTTACAGGCCGGCGGCGGCGCGCAGGGCCTCGGCGCGGTCGGTTTTTTCCCAGGTGAAGGTGGAGAAGGTGTCTTCGCCCACGGTCTTGGTTTCCGGAGTGCGGCCGAAGTGGCCGTAGGCTGCGGTTTCCTGGTACATCGGGTGCAGCAGGTCGAGCATGGTGGTGATCGCGTAAGGACGCAGGTCGAAGTGCTCGCGTACCAGCTTGATGATCTTGTCATCGCTGATCTTGCCGGTGCCGAAGGTGTTCAGCGAGATCGAAGTCGGCTGGGCGACGCCGATGGCGTAGGACACCTGGATCTCGCAACGCTCGGCCAGGCCGGCGGCGACGATGTTCTTGGCCACGTAGCGACCGGCGTAGGCTGCCGAACGGTCGACCTTGGATGGGTCCTTGCCGGAGAACGCGCCGCCGCCGTGGCGAGCCATGCCGCCGTAGCTGTCGACGATGATCTTGCGGCCGGTCAGGCCACAGTCGCCCACTGGGCCGCCGATGATGAACTGGCCGGTCGGGTTGATGTGGAACTGGGTGTCCTTGTGCAGCAGCTCGGCTGGCAGCACGTGCTTGACGATCAGTTCCATCACGCCTTCGCGCAGGTCGTTGTAGGAGACTTCCGGGTTGTGCTGGGTCGACAGCACCACCGCGTCGATGCCGACCACGATGCCGTTTTCATAGCGGCAGGTGACCTGGGACTTGGCGTCCGGGCGTAGCCATGGCAGCAGGCCCGATTTGCGGGCTTCGGCCTGGCGCTGCACCAGCTGGTGGGAGAATGCGATCGGGGCTGGCATCAGTGCCGGGGTTTCGTTGCTGGCATAGCCGAACATCAGGCCCTGGTCACCGGCGCCCTGGTCTTCAGGCTTGGCGCGGTCGACGCCCTGGTTGATGTCAGGGGACTGCTTGCCGATGATGTTCATCACGCCGCAGGTGGCGCCGTCGAAGCCGACGTCGGAGCTGGTGTAGCCGATGTCGCAGATGACGTCGCGGACGATCTGCTCCAGGTCGACCCAGGCGCTGGTGGTCACTTCGCCGGCAACGATGGCAACGCCAGTCTTGACCAGGGTTTCAACCGCTACGCGGGCGTGCTTGTCCTGGGTAATGATGGCGTCCAGCACCGCATCGGAAATCTGGTCAGCGATTTTATCCGGATGCCCTTCGGACACGGACTCGGAGGTGAAAAGGGAGTATTCGCTCATCTCGACGGTTTCCTAAATTTACCGATGGTGAGTGTCGCCAGCCGGTCGCTGAAAATGGCGGACCTGGATCTGGAAACCATTACGTAAGCCTACATAGAGGCTTTCCCCGGGAGTCAGTCCCGCAGCGGTGGCCCAACGGGCCAGATCATCTTGCTCGAACCCCAGCCAGAGATCGCCACAGGCGTCTTTGGCCCAGCTCTGGTTATGGCTGCACAAGTCTGTCACCAGCAGGCTACCGCCTGCCTGCAATAATTGCCCCAACTGCTTGAGTGCCTCGGCTGGCGCCGCGAAATGGTGCAGGACCATGTTCAGCACCACGCAGTCGGCCTTGAGTGGCATGCCCTTCAAGGCATCGGCCAGTTGCAGGCTGACGTTAGCCAGCGCTTCGCGTTCGCACAACTGGCGAGCCAGCTCCAGCATCGCCGGGCTGTTGTCCAGGGCTGTCACCTGGGCAAAGCGCCGGGCCAGTTCGGGGAGGAATCCGCCGTCGCCGGGACCGACCTCGATGGCTGTGGCTTCTGGCTTGAAGCTCAATTTGTCCAATAGTGCCAACACGCTTTCGCGGTACTGCGCCAGTCCTGCGATCAGGTCCTGTTGGGCGCGGAATTTCTCCGCCACCCGGGAAAAGAAGTCTTCGCTGGCAGCGGCCCGTTGTCCGTGGACCAGGCCGATCCGCGACTGGACTTCGACCGGCAAGGGCAATTGGTCGACCTCGTCCAGCAACGCCACATGCAACTTGCCGCCCAGCAGTTCGGTGTGGGGCAAGGCGCGGCGGTAGAAGATCGCATTGCCTTCGCGGCGCGTGGCCACCAGCCCGGCCTGGGCCAGGACCTTCAGGTGATGGCTCATGCCCGACTGGCCGATGGCGAAGATCTGCGCCAGCTCCAGCACGCCGAAGGAGTCGTTGCTCAGGGCACGCAATACGTTCAGCCGTAACGGATCGCCGCCGGCTTTGCACAGGGCGGCCAGGTCGTCGCAATCGTCATGGCGAATGTTGGATGCATGCAGGTTCATGGGAGCGCAGTCTAGTGGTGCCCGAAACAGCCCGCAAGGCCAATATCAAAAAGTTTTGATATTGAACTGTGCGAGGGCGATCCAGGGCTGTCGCCAGCCAGGATGGGGAACGGTGTCGGGGTTTGCCTGGTCGATTGAGTGGTTAGCCGTAGGAAAAACGTGCTTGAGTAACTATCTGTCATTGCCCCCGCCAGACGCCTGAGGGAAAATGCAGGCCTTTTTTCCGTTTTGTTTTGTCCAATCTTCAGGAGATCAGCGATGCCAAGCCGTCGTGAGCGTGCCAACGCCATTCGTGCCCTCAGCATGGATGCCGTGCAAAAAGCCAACAGCGGCCATCCGGGTGCCCCGATGGGTATGGCGGATATCGCCGAAGTACTTTGGCGTGACTACCTCAAGCACAACCCGAGCAATCCATCCTTCGCCGACCGTGACCGCTTCGTGCTGTCCAACGGTCATGGCTCGATGCTGATCTACTCGCTGCTGCACCTGACCGGCTACGATCTTTCGATCGACGACCTGAAGAATTTCCGCCAACTGCACAGCCGTACCCCGGGCCACCCGGAATTCGGCTACACCCCGGGTGTGGAGACCACCACTGGCCCGCTGGGTCAGGGCCTGGCCAATGCCGTGGGCTTCGCCCTGGCGGAAAAAGTCCTGGCGGCGCAGTTCAACCGTCCCGGTCACAATATCGTCGACCACCACACCTATGTGTTCCTGGGTGATGGCTGCATGATGGAAGGCATTTCCCACGAAGTCGCGTCCCTGGCCGGCACCCTGGGCCTGGGCAAGCTGATCGCCTTCTACGATGACAACGGCATTTCCATCGACGGTGAAGTCGAAGGCTGGTTCACCGACGACACGCCCAAGCGCTTCGAAGCCTACAACTGGCAAGTGATCCGCAACGTCGACGGCCACGATCCGGAAGAGATCAAGACCGCGATCGAGACCGCGCGCAAGAGCCCGCTGCCAACCCTGATCTGCTGCAAGACCACCATCGGTTTCGGTTCGCCGAACAAGCAGGGCAAGGAAGACTGCCACGGCGCGCCACTGGGCGCCGAGGAAATCGCCCTGACCCGCGAAGCCCTGAAGTGGACCCACGGTCCGTTCGAAATCCCTGCCGACATCTATGCCGAGTGGGATGCCAAGGAAGCCGGTCGCGCTGTCGAAGCCGAGTGGGACCAGCGTTTCGCCGCTTACTCCGCTGCCTTCCCGACCGAGGCCAACGAACTGGTACGGCGCCTGGCCGGTGACCTGCCGGCGGACTTCGCCGCCAAGGCCGACGCCTATATCGCCGAAGTGGCGGCCAAGGGCGAGACCATCGCCAGCCGCAAGGCCAGCCAGAACACCCTGAACGCCTTCGGTCCATTGCTGCCTGAGTTCCTCGGCGGTTCGGCGGACCTGGCCGGCTCCAACCTGACCCTGTGGAAAGGCTGCAAGGGCGTCAGTGCCGAGGATGCCAGCGGCAACTACATGTACTACGGCGTACGCGAATTCGGCATGACCGCCATCATGAACGGCGTTGCCCTGCACGGTGGCCTGGTGCCTTACGGCGCGACCTTCCTGATGTTCATGGAGTACGCCCGCAACGCGGTGCGCATGTCGGCGCTGATGAAGCAACGGGTGATCCACGTCTACACCCACGACTCCATCGGCCTGGGCGAGGATGGCCCGACCCACCAGCCTATCGAGCAACTGACCAGCCTGCGCAGCACGCCGAACCTCGACACCTGGCGTCCAGCCGACGCCGTGGAATCGGCGGTGTCCTGGAAGTACGCGCTGGAGCGCAAGGACGGTCCTTCGGCGTTGATCTTCTCGCGCCAGAACTTGCAGCACCAAACCCGTGATGCCGGTCAGATCGCCGATATCAGCCGCGGTGGTTATGTGTTGAAGGACTGCGCAGGCGAGCCTGAGCTGATCCTGATCGCCACCGGTTCGGAAGTGGGCCTTGCGGTGCAGGCTTTCGACAAGCTGACCGAGCAGGGCCGCAAGGTGCGTGTGGTATCCATGCCGTGCACCAGCGTGTTCGATGTCCAGGATGCAGGCTACAAGCAGTCGGTCCTGCCGCTGCAGGTCGGTGCGCGGATCGCCATCGAAGCCGCCCATGCCGACTTCTGGTACAAGTACGTGGGCCTGGAAGGCCGCGTGATCGGCATGACCACCTACGGTGAGTCGGCGCCTGCGCCTGCACTGTTCGAAGAGTTCGGCTTCACCCTGGACAACATCCTGGGCCAGGCCGAAGAGCTGCTGGAAGACTGAGAAAAAGCACGTGGTGGCCTGTCCACCACAGTCGCAAGCGGGGGCTGGTTTACCGGCCCCCGCTTGCGAGTGCGTATAACAAGTTCGTCTGCCGTGCCTGATCGAGAACCCCATGTCCCAACCGCGTCCTTATAAAGTTGCACTCAACGGCTACGGCCGGATTGGTCGTTGCGTCTTGCGTGCTCTGTTCGAGCGAGGGGCTGCGGCCGGGTTCGAGATCGTGGCCATCAACGACCTGGCCGACATGGCCAGCGTCGAATACCTGACACGCTTCGACTCCACCCATGGCCGGTTTCCCGGCGAGGTGACCGTCGATGGCGATTGTCTGCATATCAATGGCAACTGCGTGAAGGTGTTGCGCAGCGCCACTCCCGAAGGCATCGACTGGGCAGCCCTGGACATCGACCTGGTGCTGGAATGCTCCGGTGCCTACCACACCCGTGAGGATGGCCAGCGCTTCCTTGCTGCCGGCGCGCCGCGGGTGTTGTTCTCCCAGCCGATGGCCAGCGAGGCGGATGTCGACGCCACCATCGTCTACGGGGTGAACCAGGATTGCCTGAGCGGCGACGAGTTGCTGGTGTCCAACGCGTCTTGCACCACCAACTGCGGCGTGCCCTTGCTGCGCCTGCTGGACCAGGCCATCGGCCTGGAGTACGTGTCCATCACCACTATCCACTCGGCGATGAACGACCAGCCGGTGATCGATGCCTATCATCACGAGGACCTGCGCCGCACCCGCTCGGCGTTCCAGTCGGTGATCCCGGTGTCCACTGGCCTGGCCCGGGGCATCGAGCGCCTGCTGCCGGAACTTGCCGGGCGAATCCAGGCCAAAGCGGTACGGGTACCGACGGTCAACGTGTCCTGCCTGGATATCACCATGCAGACGGTCAGCGACACCGATGCCGCCGAGGTCAATCGGATCCTGCGCGAGGCCGCCACCAGCGGTCCGCTCAAGGGCCTGCTGGCCTATACCGAATTGCCGCACGCCAGCTGCGATTTCAACCATGACCCCCATTCGGCGATCGTCGATGCCAGTCAGACCCGCGTTTCCGGCCCCCGGCTGGTAAACATCCTGGCCTGGTTCGACAACGAATGGGGTTTTGCCAACCGGATGCTGGACGTTGCGGGCCATTACCTGCAAACAGCCGCTCCACTCTCTGCTTCTAATATTCAGTAACCCAGGAATTGCGACCCATGACCGTGTTGAAGATGACCGACCTCGATCTGCAAGGTAAGCGCGTGCTGATCCGCGAAGACCTCAACGTCCCAGTCAAGGACGGTGTAGTCACCAGCGACGCGCGGATCCTGGCTTCGCTGCCGACCATCAAGCTGGCCCTGGAGAAAGGCGCGGCGGTGATGGTCTGCTCGCACCTGGGCCGTCCGACCGAAGGCGAGTTCTCGGCTGAGAACAGCCTCAAGCCGGTGGCCGATTACCTGAGTCGCGCCCTGGGCCGCGAAGTGCCGCTGGTGGCCGACTACCTGGGTGGTGTCGAGGTCAAGGCCGGCGACGTCGTGCTGTTCGAGAACGTACGTTTCAACAAGGGCGAGAAAAAGAACGCCGATGAGCTGGCCCAGCAATACGCCGCCCTGTGCGACGTGTTCGTGATGGATGCCTTCGGTACCGCCCACCGGGCCGAGGGTTCGACCCACGGCGTGGCCAAGTTCGCCAAGGTGGCGGCGGCAGGCCCGTTGCTGGCGGCCGAGCTGGATGCACTGGGCAAGGCCCTGGATACCCCGGCCAAGCCGATGGCGGCGATCGTCGCCGGTTCCAAGGTGTCCACCAAGCTGGACGTGCTCAACAGCCTGAGCGAGGTCTGCGACCAGCTGATCGTCGGTGGCGGCATCGCCAATACCTTCCTGGCCGCTGCCGGCCATCCGGTGGGCAAGTCGCTGTACGAGCCTGACCTGCTGGACACCGCCCGCGCCATCGCCGCCAAGGTCAGCGTGCCACTGCCAGTGGACGTGGTGGTGGCCAAGGAGTTCGCCGAGAGCGCCGCGGCCACGGTCAAGGCGATCGCCGACGTGGCGGCCGACGACATGATCCTGGACATCGGCCCGCAAACCGCTGCGCAATTCGCGCAACTGCTCAAGTCGTCCAAGACCATCCTCTGGAACGGCCCGGTGGGTGTGTTCGAGTTCGACCAGTTCGGCAATGGCACCAAGGTCCTGGCCCAGGCGATCGCCGATAGCACGGCGTTCTCCATCGCTGGCGGTGGCGACACCCTGGCGGCCATCGACAAGTATGGCGTGGCCCAGCAGATCTCCTACATTTCTACCGGTGGTGGCGCCTTCCTCGAATTCGTCGAGGGCAAGGTGCTGCCGGCGGTCGAAGTCCTGGAAGCCCGGGCCAAGGCCTGAGACTGCCATTGGCCGGGCAAAGGAGTGTTCTGATGGTCAAGACGTTGCCATTGCTGCTTGCCGCAGCCTGGCTCGCGGGGTGCTCCGGCACTTCGCCGGGCCAGCCTGCGGATGCGGCCCAAAGGCCAGGGCAAGGTTGCTACCAGGCTGACTGGCAGGCCGAGACGGCACCGGTGATCAACAAGCGCCTGGGGCCTGAAGGCTTGGAGAAATACGAGACTCCGACAAGGACCCGGGAACAGGGTTGCCCTTGACGGGTCAGATTGGATAACGCGACGCGCCGGGCCCCGGGGTCCGGCCGAGGAACATCGATGAAAGCTTTGATCGCCGTGGCGATGCTGGGGCTGCTTGGCGGTTGCGCCGACTTGCACTTGCTCAAGTCGCCGAGCACCGACAACTGGACCACCTGGGTCTGCGACAGCCAGGCCCAGGTGCTCTGGCGCTACACCGACGACAGCCGCAAGGCCGTCGACGTGCGCCTGGGAGGCGACGACCAGGTACGCCGCTTGAAACTCGAGCCTAGCGGTTCGGGTTCGTTGTACAGCGACGATATGCTGGCGTTTCACGTCAAGGGTGAGGAAGGCCTGGTCTACTGGGTCGCCACCAACGACCTGATCGGCCGCGGCTGTAAAGCGCCGTAGGCCGGGAACCGATGCTGAACCTGTAGGAGCGAAGCTTGCTCGCGGTGCTACCCGGACATTGATCATGGATGTCGCCAGGCCGACCGCCATCGCGGGCAAGCCTCGTTCCTGCGGGGACGCAGGGCTCTTGAAATTGATGAAGTAACGAATCCGCAGGCCGGGCTGACCCCCGATCTGCAATCACTTGAATAGCAGTCGCCGCTACGGCAGGCTTGCACGATTAACGACCCTCGACCGGGAGAGACACACACAATGGCACTCATCAGCATGCGCCAGATGCTGGACCACGCAGCCGAGTTCGGCTATGGCGTTCCAGCCTTCAACGTCAACAACCTTGAGCAGATGCGCGCCATCATGGAAGCCGCTGACAAGACTGACTCCCCGGTGATCGTCCAGGCTTCCGCCGGTGCTCGCAAATACGCTGGCGCCCCGTTCCTGCGCCACCTGATCCTGGCCGCCATCGAAGAGTTCCCGCACATTCCGGTGTGCATGCACCAGGACCACGGCACCAGCCCTGACGTCTGCCAGCGCTCGATCCAGCTGGGCTTCAGCTCGGTGATGATGGACGGTTCCCTGGGTGAAGACGGCAAGACCCCGACCGACTACGAGTACAACGTCCGCGTGACCCAGCAGACCGTCGCCATGGCCCACGCCTGTGGCGTGTCGGTAGAGGGCGAGCTGGGCTGCCTGGGTTCCCTGGAAACCGGCATGGCCGGTGAAGAAGACGGTATCGGCGCCGAAGGCGTGCTGGACCACAGCCAGATGCTGACCGATCCGGAAGAGGCCGCCGACTTCGTCAAGAAGACCCAGGTCGACGCCCTGGCCATCGCCATCGGTACCAGCCACGGAGCCTACAAGTTCACCAAGCCGCCTACCGGTGACGTGCTGGCCATCGACCGCATCAAGGAAATCCACAAGCGCATCCCCAACACCCACCTGGTGATGCACGGTTCTTCCTCGGTACCGCAAGAGTGGCTGGCGATCATCAACCAGTACGGTGGCGACATCAAGGAAACCTACGGCGTGCCGGTCGAGGAGATCGTCGAAGGCATCAAGCACGGCGTGCGCAAGGTCAACATCGACACCGACCTGCGCCTGGCATCCACCGGTGCCATGCGCCGCCTGATGGCCACCAACCCGAGCGAGTTCGACCCACGCAAGTTCTTCGGCGCCACCGTGACTGCCATGCGCGACGTGTGCATCGCTCGCTACGAAGCCTTCGGCACCGCCGGCAATGCCTCGAAGATCAAGCCGATCTCCCTGGAAGGCATGTTCCAGCGTTACCTCAAGGGTGAGCTGAACGCCAAGGTCAACTAAGCCTCGGTCGTCTACGAAAAAGCCCGCAGCGATGCGGGCTTTTTTGTGCCTGCGTGCCGGCTCAGCTCTTGTTGTGGTCGATGTCCAGCTTGGAGAAGGTCACCTTGCCACCTTCGCTGGTGTAGCCGCTGTTGTCCTGCACATAGACCCCGGCCTTGAAGTACAGCGGTTTGTCACGCCAGGCAGCGCCTACCCGGGTGTCCCAGCGATAGCCGGCGGCGCTGATGGCCAGGACACCGCCCGGGCTCAGGTGGATCAGGTAGGAAAATCGCCGGTCTATGGGCACGTTCTCGGCGATGTCGATGACCCGGGACCGGGTGTCGTGCGGGCGCATGCGCACCTTGGCCACGATGTTGCCGCGCCCCTGGCTGGCCTTGTACTGGTATTCCAGCTTCACCAGCGGCCGGGTGCTGTTGTACGCATGGATCTGGCCGATGACGATCTTGCCCGAGGAGGGCACCTGGTTCACTGCCAGGGTGGCCTGCAGCAGGTTGTCGGCCTCGGGGTAGGTCCAGTTGCGCAAGGTGCCGTTGGCATAGGTCTCGCGCAGCTCGGTGCGTGGATAGATGGCGTTCTCGGTCTTCGAGCCGGTGACTGGCGACCAGAAGAACAAGGTGCCGGAATCGGCATGGAAGTATTGGTTCTTGAAACCCTTGACCAGGGTCGGGGTATCGATGGTGGCCGGCGGGCTGCCGACGGGAACGCTGAGGTTCCAGGTTGCCAGGTCGATCATGGGAAGGTTCCGCAAAAGTGTACCGGGCGCAGTTGGGCGAAGGCTCCAGGCCGCGCTTCTCGGGTGTTTTTTAGCCTTCGCAAGGATGTTCCAGCAAGCGCCGTACGGCGGAAAAATGACGCCAGTGAAGTAGCCAGGTGCCATATTCATGGATTGCAATGCGGCAGAACTGTGACCGTTAGTCGGGAGCAGGGGCCATTGGCGGAGTGATGGCTCCATGGCAGCTTCTGCTTTTGAATATCCGGGTCTAGAGTGAAACCTCAGTTTTTGTCAGGTTTTCTCACCAGTTCAGTCTTATTACAGACAAGAGAAGCAGCATGGAATGCGTGCAACCGGAGACAGCCGAGGGCCACTCCACTCTTCTGATCGTCGATGACTACCCCGAGAACCTCCTGAGCATGCGCGCGCTGTTGCAGCGCCAGGATTGGCGGGTAATGACCGCCGCCTCGGGTGTCGAGGCCCTCAGTCTGTTGCTGGAGCACGAGGTGGACCTGGTCCTGCTCGACGTGCAGATGCCGGGCATGGATGGTTTCGAAGTGGCCCGCCTGATGCGCGGCAGCCAGCGCACGCGCCTGACCCCCATCATCTTCCTCACCGCCAACGAGCAATCCCAGGATGCCGTGATCAAGGGGTATGCCAACGGTGCGGTGGACTACCTGTTCAAGCCCTTCGATCCGCAGATCCTCAAGCCCAAGGTCCAGGCGTTGCTGGAACACCAGCGCAACCGCAGGGCCTTGCAGCACCTGAGTCATGACCTGGAGCAGGCCCGGGCCTTCAATGCCTCGGTGCTGGACAACGCCGCCGAGGGCATCCTGGTGGTGGACGAGGAGGGGCGGATACGCTTCGCCAACCCCGCGGTGTCGCGTTTGCTCAACGCCCAGGTGAAGGATCTGGTGGGCTCGGCCTTCCTCGATTACCTGCAGAACCCCCATGTCCCGGACTGGCACGTGTCCGAGTTGTACGCCAGTTATCGCCGGGGCGAGACTTTCCGCCTGCATGACGCCCTGCTGCGCACCGCCCCCGGCCAGCAGATCAGCGTGGCGTTGTCCTGCGCCCCGCTGCCCAGCGAGCAGAAGGCCATGGTGGTGACCCTGCTGGACATGTCCGAGGTGCGGCACCTGCATCAGCAGCTGGAATACCAGGCGGTCACCGATCCCTTGACCGGGCTGCTCAATCGCCGGGGTTTCTACCAGACAGTGGAGAGCATCCTGTTGCGCAGTGACCGCTCGGGAAAGTCCCTGGTCCTGCTGTACCTGGATCTGGACGGCTTCAAGCGGGTCAACGACTCCCTCGGCCATGACGCCGGCGACCGGATACTGCGCTGGGTTTCGGAACAGCTGAAGGAGGGCCTGCACTCGTTCGACATCATCGGGCGCATGGGGGGCGACGAGTTCACCGCCTTGCTGGAGCTGGGATTTCCCGAGCAGGCGGCGAAAGTCGCCGAACGGTTGATCGAGCGCTTGTCCATCACCCAGCAGATCGATGGCATGGACGTGGTCCTGGGGGCCAGCATCGGCATCGCCATCTACCCCGACTGCGGTTCCAACCTGGATGGCCTGCTGCGGGCCGCGGACATCGCGATGTACGAAGCCAAGCGTGCCGGCCGCCAGCAGTATCGCTATTACGACCACGAGATGAACGGCCGCGCGCGGTCCCGGTTGATGCTCGAGGAAAGCGTGCGCAGTGCGGTGGAACGCAAGGAATTCACCATGGTGTACCAGCCCCAGGTGGCCATCGCCGATGGTCGCCTGCGTGGTTTCGAGGCCCTGCTGCGCTGGCGCCACCCCAGTGTCGGCGATGTGCCGCCGGGGCTGTTCCTGCCGCTGCTGGAAGAGGCGCGGCTGATCAGTCTCCTGGGCAGTTGGATCTACCAGCAGGGCGCTGCGCAGCGCAAGGATTGGGAGCAGGTGTTCAGCCCCGAGCTGGTGCTGAGCGTCAGTCTCAGCGCGACCCAGTTCAGCATGCCCAACCTTTCGGCCGAGCTGCGCCAGGTGTTGCTGCGCAACGGCCTGCAACCGCGTCAGCTGGAGGTCGAGGTCACCGAGGCGGCGCTGACCCAGAACCTGGGAGAGACCCGCAAGCAATTGCAGCAATTGCACCAGCTGGGCGTGCGCGTGGCCCTCGACGACTTCGGCTCGGGCAGTTGCTGCCTGGCCTTCTTGCGTGATCTGCAACTGGATACCCTCAAGCTCGACCGCCACCTGATCGCCCGGTTGCTGACTTCACCGCGGGACGCTGCGATCGCCCGCTGCGTGATCGACCTGTGCAAGCAATTCGGGCTGCTGGTGATCGCCGAAGGCGTGGAGACCCTCGAGCAATACCATTGGCTCAAGGACAACGGCTGCGAATACGTCCAGGGTTTCCTGGTGGCGCGACCCTTGACCTCCGGCAGCGCCAGCCAGTTCGTCCAGCCCTTCGACTGGAGCGCGCTACAGGCCTGAATTCGCTAAACTGGCAACCCTTGCCCCTGGCGTCGCCGTTGCCCATGACCGTATTGAAATACCTCCAGGCCTATCCAGTCGCCCTGCAAGAACAGGTGCGCCAGCTGATCGACGAAGACCGCCTGGGCGAGTACCTGGAGCGGCGTTATCCACACAAGCACGGTGTGCAGAGCGACAAGGCCCTGTACAGCTATGCCCTGGAGCTGAAGCAGGAATACCTGCGCAACGCGCCGGCCATCGACAAGGTGCTGTTCGACAACCGCCTGGACCTGACCCATCGCGCCCTGGGCCTGCACACCACGGTATCGCGGGTACAGGGAGGCAAGCTCAAGGCCAAGAAAGAGATCCGCATCGCCTCGCTGTTCAAGGAGGCGGCGCCCGAGTTCCTGCGCATGATCGTGGTCCACGAGTTGGCGCATTTCAAGGAATCGGACCACAACAAGGCGTTCTACAAGCTCTGCGAGCACATGCTGCCGGGCTATCACCAGCTGGAGTTCGACCTGCGGGTCTACCTCACCTGGCGCGACCTGCAAGCCAAGGCGGGCGCGCCGCACTAGCAAGGAGTGGGCGATGGATGTGAGCAAGACCAAGAGCAGTTTCTACCGCCGGCTGTACGTGGCGTACTTGATCGACAGTGGCCGGGCCAGCAGCGTGCCGGCCTTGACCGAGCTCACGGGCATGCCCCGGCGCACCGCCCAGGACACCATCGCCGCCCTGGCCGACCTGGACATCGTCTGCCAGTTCGAGCAGCAGGACGGCGCCCGCAACCACGCCGGGCATTACCGGATCCACAGCTGGGGGGCCATCGACAAGGCCTGGATCGAACCCAACCTGGGCCAGATCAAGGCCGTCCTGGGTTATCCCTGAGCCTCAGCTACGGCGCATGCCGATGTGCGGGATATCGTCTTCCAGATACTCCTGGCCCACCACGCTGAACCCATAGCGGCCGTAGTAGGCCTGCAGGTGGGCCTGGGCCGAGAGATAGATCGGTGTCTCGGGCCAGTGCCGCTGCGCCTGTTTCAGGGCCTGCTCCATCAGCGTATGCCCCAGGCCCTGGCCCCGGGCCTGCTCGGCGATCACCACGCGGCCGATCACCACGTCGCCGCCCTGGGAGATCGGGTCCAGCAGGCGCAGGTAGGCCACCAGGCGGTCACCGTCCCAGGCCATCAGGTGGCAGGTATCGCCTTCCAGGTCACGGCCGTCGACTTCCTGGTAGGGGCATTTCTGTTCCACGACGAAGACTTCGGTACGCAGTTGCAAGATGGCGTAGAGCTGTTCCTTGCCCAGATCGGTGTGGTGTTTGCAGACCCATTCGATGGTCATTTTCTTATCCTGTGAAAAGAGCTGCGCGAAATACTAAGCACATCGACAAAGGATGTCTTGTCGACAGGTGTATGGAGTTTGTTTCTGTGAGATGGGTCAAAATGCCATTACTCCGTTCACTGGTTTTTCCCTTCTTTGTGTAATCTGTTTTGCAAGTCCTGTGCATTGGCTGTGATGAGCTAATGTTAGGACCTGGGTGGTCGCTGCATGGGCCCTCGAGTGTAGGCTGGAACGCGCTGGGCCCTGTGCCCGCTAAGGATCTTCAAGCATGCTGCGATTGCATCGGGCTTTGGCTTTGATCGGATTGCTGTTGCTGGGCCAGGGCGCTTCTGCAGAGAAGTTGCGGCTGGTCGCTGATGCCTGGCCTCCGTTTACCGACGCGACCCTGGTCAATGGCGGGGTGGCCACCGATATCGTCAGTACCGCGCTGGCCCGCGCGGGTTATGCCAGCGAGTTCGAGCAGGTGCCCTGGGCCCGGGCGCTGCTGGGGATCGGCGAGGGCCGCTACGACGTCCTGGTCAATGCCTGGTACAACGACGAACGCACCCGCCTGGGGCAGTTCTCCGCCGAGTACCTGGTCAACCGCATCCGCTTCCTCAAGCGCAAGGACGCTCCCCTGGAGTACCTCAACCTCAAGCAGTTGCACGAGTACCCGATCGCCGTGGTGCGCGGCTACGCCTACTCCTCTGAATTCGACAACGATTCGGACTTGCAGAAAGTGCCGGTGCACAACTTCGCCATGGCCGTGCGCATGCTGGCGGCGGACCGGGTCAAGCTGACCCTGGAAGATGAATACGTCGCCCGTTACTACCTGGCCCGGGAGTCGCCCCGGGTGCGCAATGCGGTGGAGTTCCTGCCCAAGCCCTTGAGCGAGAACAGCCTGCATATCCTGGTGAGCCTGAAGAACCCAGAGCATGCGCAGATCGTCGCCAAGTTCGATCGCGAGATCGCCGCCATGAAGGCCGACGGCAGCTACGCCCGGTTGCTGCGCCAGCACGGCATGTAGGAGGGGCAGCGGCAAGCTAGGCTTGCGGCTGTTCGGTCCCTTTGATCAGGTGGGCCGCCAGGGTCCGCAGCGGGCCCAGCTGGCGGCAGATCAATCCCAGCTGGGTCTGTACCAGGCGCTGCTCTTCATCGATTTCGTCCGGCATCTGTTCCAGCTCGTTGGCCAGGGCTTCCTCGGCGTCGCTCTGGATGGCGATCGGGGTCCTGCTGGCCAGGCCCTGGGCGATCTCGTCGATACTGGCCGCCAGGCTGCTGCCGGCACCGCCGATCAGGTGTTCGCGGACTTCCTCCGGCAGTTGGGTGCCACGGTGCGCGCCCAGGCCCGAGAGGTAGCTGAGCAGGGTGTGGGACAGCACCAGGAAGCGGAAGCCCACGTCTGCCTCCTTGCGAAAGTGCCCGGGCTCCATGAGCATGTTGGCCAGGGTGGTGGACAGCGCCGCATCGGCGTTGTGGGCATTGCGTCGGGCCAGGCGGTAGGCCAGGTCGTCGCTCTTGCCGGCGGCGTACTGCTGCATGATCTGGCGCAGGTAGATGCTGTTGCATGCCAGGGTGTTGGCCAGTACCTGGTTCAGGCGCCGACCCTGCCAGTCCGGCAGGAACAGGAACACCGCCAGCCCGGCGATCAGGCTGCCCAGCAGGGTATCGAACAGCCGTGGCAGGAACAGCCCATAACCGTCGCCCACCTGGTTGAAGCAGAACAGCACCATCAGGGTGATGGCGGCGGTGGCCAGGGTGTAGCGGGTGGTGCGGTTGGCGAAGAACACCACGCCGGCGGCAATGGCGAACAGCGACTGCACCAGCGGGTTGGGGAACAGGTCGAACAGCGCCCAGGCGATGGTCAGGCCGATGGCCGTGCCGATGATCCGCTGGCCCAGCTTGCGCCGGGTGGCGCCGTAGTTGGGCTGGCAGACGAACAGCGTGGTGAGGATGATCCAGTAGCCCTGGGACGGGTGGATCAGGTGCACCATGCCGTAGCCGATACTCAGCGCCAGGGGCAGGCGCAGGGCATGGCGAAACAGCAGCGAAGTGGGTGTCAGCTGGGTGCGCAGGCGGGTCCAGACGTCCTTGAGGTTGCGCGGCGAGCGGTCCAGCAGGCTGCTGTCGGTGGCATCGGCCAGGGCATCGGGGTTGCTGGCATCGCTGAGCAGGCGGTCGAGGGTGCCGAGGTTGGCGGCCAGGGCCCGCAGCGAGCGTAGCAGCCCGCGCCAGGCCGGGTTGCTCTGGATGCGCAGGTGTTCCAGCGAGGCTTGCAGGTCGCTCAGGGCTTCGGCGAAGCCGGAGTCGTAGACGAACGGCTGGCGCATCTGGATCGATTCCGCCAGGGCCCGGCAGGCCTTGCCCTGCTGGCGCAGCAGGCGCTGGCAGCGGAACAGCACATCGCTGTGGAAGAAGGCGTCGGCCAGGGCGTTGTAGGGGTAGTGCGAGGAGCTGGCGCGCTCATGGATGTCCTGGGCCAGGAAGTACAGCTTCAGGTAGCGGCTGACCTTCGACCCCGGGCGGCCGTTGCCGACCCGGTGCAGGATGATTTCCTTGGCACTGTTGAGCGCGGCCACCACCTTGCCGTTCTGCCGCGCCAGTTCCAGGCGCCGGGCTTCCACGTCCAGCTGGCGAATCGGCTCGAACAGCGACGACTTGAGCTTGAGGTAGTAGCCCAGCTCGCGAAACAGCCGGGCCAGGCTCTGTTGCACCGGCTGGTTGGAAAACATCGCCTGCCACAGCACCGAGAGCAGGCCGTACCAGGCGGCGCCGGCCACCAGCAGCACCGGCTCGTGCCAGAAGTCGATCACCGCGCCGCCGCGCTGGTCGACGCCGATCATGGTGTAGACCGAGAGGATCAGGGTCGCCGAGGCGATGGCGCCATAGCGCTCGCCCAGGGCGCCGAGCATGGTCAGGCCGAAGCCGGCCAGGGCCAGGGCGATGGCGAAGATCCAGGGGTAGGGGAACAGCAATTCCACCGACAGCGCGGCGATGCTGAAGCACACCAGGGTCACCGCCAGGGCATTGAGGCGGCCTTGCCAGCTGTCGTCGGTTTCCGCCAGGGCGCTGGCGATGACGCCGAGGAACAGCGGGATCAGCAAGCTCATCTCGTCCTGGTACCAGCACAGCGCCATGCTGCCGGTCAGGGCGATGAATACCCGCACGCTGTAGCTGAATTTATCCAGTGCCCAGAGGCGGCGCAGGGATTGGCGAAAAGAAGTCGATGACATGGATTGGGGGGAGCCTTCCGGGCGATGCCGCTAAATTGAGCCAGTATTGACGACGGCGCAATGCCGCCGTCACATCCGCCAGCAAATTCTGTTCCCGGTGATGCTCCTCGGCCCCTGCCGGCGCCAAGGGCCGGCGCGGCTTCAGGCGTACTGCGCCGCCGCGTAGCCCGAGGCCCAGGCCCACTGGAAGTTGAAACCGCCCAGGTGGCCGCTGACATCCAGCACTTCGCCAATGAAATACAGCCCCGGGCTCTTCAGCGATTCCATGGTCTTGGACGAGACTTCGCGGGTGTCGACCCCGCCCAGGGTCACTTCGGCGGTGCGGTAGCCTTCGGTGCCCGCCGGTACCAGCTGCCAGTTGCCGAGCTTGTCGGCGACCTCCGCCAGCTCGGCGGGGGTGTACTGCTTCATCGGCTTGGAGGCGAACCAGTGATCTGCCAGCAGGCCGGCCATCTTCTTGGTGAAGATCTCCCCCAGCAGGGTCTTGAGTTCGCTGTTGGGGCGCTCGGCCTGCTGCTGTTGCAGCCAGCCCAGGGCATCGTGGTCCGGCAGCAGGTTGATCTCGATGCTGTCGCCAGGCTGCCAGTACGAGGAAATCTGCAGGATCGCCGGGCCGCTGAGGCCACGGTGGGTGAACAGGATGTTCTCGCGAAAGCTCTGGCCGTTGCAGCTCACCAGGCAGTCCACCGAGGTTCCGGACAGCTCGCCGCACAGCTCCTTGAGCTGGTCGGTGATGGTGAAGGGCACCAGCCCGGCACGGGTCGGCAGCAGCTCATGGCCGAACTGCCTGGCCACCTGGTAGCCGAAGCCGGTGGCCCCCAGGGTCGGGATCGACAGGCCGCCGGTGGCGATCACCAGGGACTGGCAGCGCACCTGGCCGAGGGTGGTCTGCAGCAGGTAGCCCGACTCCAGTTTCTCGATCTGCTGGATCGAGGTGTCCAGGCGCAGCTCGACCCCAACCTGGTCGCATTCGGCCAGGAGCATGGCGAGGATGTCGCTGGACTTGTTGTCGCAAAACAGCTGGCCGAGCTTCTTCTCGTGGTAGGGCACGCCATGCTTGGCCACCAGGCCGATGAAATCCCACTGGGTGTAGCGGGCCAGGGCCGACTTGCAGAAGTGCGGGTTCTGCGACAGGAAGTTGGCCGGCTCGGTGTACATGTTGGTGAAGTTGCAGCGCCCGCCACCGGACATCAGGATCTTCTTCCCGGCCTTGTTGGCATGGTCCAGCAACAGCACCTGGCGCCCACGGCCAGCGGCGGTCAGGGCGCACATCAAGCCGGCGGCGCCGGCGCCGATGATCACGACTTCGGTAGAGCGCAAAACGGTGTCCTCGAGAGTGCAGGCAAATGAACCTGTAGCCGCTGCCGAAGGCTGCGACAAGCCCCGCAGGGGCTCCACGGCCTCAACAGCGGCGCCTCCTTCGGAGACGTTCGCAGCCTGCGGCAGCGGCTACAGGTCGAGCGGGTGGGTTACAGGATGCGTACGCGCAGCGAACGGCCCTTGATCTTGCCGCTATTGAGGCGTTGCAGGGCCTGCTTGGCGATGCCGCGCTCCACGGCCACGTAGGCCTGGAAGTCGAAGATCGCGATCTTGCCGACCTGGGCGCCGGGGATGCCGGCCTCGCCGGTCAGCGCGCCGAGGATATCGCCCGGGCGTACCTTGTCCTTGCGCCCGGCGGCGATGCACAGGGTGCTCATGGCCGGCAGCAGCGGGCCGCCGCCCTGGCTCTTCAGGCCGTCGATCTGCTCCCAGTTCAGCGGCGCCTTCTGCAACTGTTCGATGGCCTGGGCACGGTGGGCCTCGGACGGCGACACCAGGCTGATGGCGATGCCTTTCTCGCCGGCGCGACCGGTACGGCCGACCCGGTGGATGTGGATTTCCGAATCCCGCGCCAGCTCGACGTTGATCACCATGTCCAGGGCGTCGATATCCAGGCCCCGGGCGGCGACATCGGTGGCTACCAGTACCGAGGTACTGCGGTTGGCGAACATCGCCAGCACCTGGTCGCGGTCGCGCTGTTCCAGGTCACCGTGCAGGCCCACTGCAGACATGCCCTTGGCGGTCAGGTGGTCGACGGTTTCCTGCACTTGCTGCTTGGTGAAGCAGAAGGCCACACAAGACTGCGGGCGGAAGTGGTTGAGCACCTTGACCACCGCATCCATGCGATCTTCCGGGGAGATTTCGTAGAAGTGCTGTTCGATCTGGCTGTCGCTGTGCAGCGTCTCGACTTTTACCTGTTGCGGATCGCGCATGAACTTCGACGCCAGCTGCTTGATGCCCGCCGGGTAGGTGGCGGAGAACAGCAGGGTCTGCCGGCGTGCCGGGGTCTGGCCGATGATGGCTTCGATGGCATCGTAGAAGCCCATGTCGAGCATGCGGTCGGCTTCGTCGAGCACCAGGGTGTTGAGGCCGTCGAGTTTCAGCGTGCCCTTGTCCAGGTGCTGGGAAATGCGCCCCGGGGTGCCGACGATGATGTGGGCGCCATGCTCCAGCGAAGCGATCTGCGGGCCGAAGGGCACGCCGCCGCACAGGGTCAGGACCTTGATGTTGTCCTCGGCGCGGGCCAGGCGGCGCAGCTCCTTGGCGACCTGGTCGGCCAGCTCGCGGGTCGGGCACATCACCAGGGCCTGGCAGCCGAAGTAGCGCGGGTTGATCGGGTTCAGCAGGCCTATGCCGAAGGCCGCGGTCTTGCCGCTGCCGGTCTTGGCCTGGGCGATCAGGTCCAGGCCCTTGAGGATCACCGGCAAGCTTTGCGCCTGGATCGGCGTCATCTGGGCATACCCGAGGGAGTCGAGGTTGGCCAGCATGGCGGCAGACAGGGGCAAGGTATTGAAAGCGGTGGCGATGGTGGTCACGGGACGGGCCTGCAAAACAAAATGTCGCGCAGTGTATCAGCCCCGCTCCCCCTTCCTGCAATTTCTGGACGAAAAGTAGCCAGGACTTTCCATGGCTCCTAGGGGGAGATGGTCACTCAGTGCTCGATATGCTCCTGGACCTTGCGCGTCCTGCGGCCATCGTTGGGCGACAACTGGAGGAAGATCGCCGCCGCCAGCATGGCCATGAGGCCCACGGTGAGGAAGGTCAGCTGGAAGGCGCCGAGCACCGTGTCGCCGCCATCGCTGTCCATGGAAGCGGTGAAGCCGCCCAGCAGCGCCCCGGCGCAGGCCACCCCCAGGCTCAGGGACAGTTGCGCCACCACCGACAGCAGGCTGTTGCCACTGCTGGCGGCGGCATCGTCGAGGTCGATCAGGGTCACGGTGTTCATCGCCGTGAACTGCAGCGAGTTGATCGCCCCCAGCACCGCCAGCATGCCCAGCAGCAGCGGGTAGGGCGTCTGCTCGCTGACCAGGCCCATGCTCGCCAGCATCAGGCCCAGGGCCAGGGTGTTGCCGGTGAGCACCAGGCGATAGCCCAGGCGCTCGATCAGCGGTCGGGCAATGGACTTGGCCAGCATCGCCGCGGCCGCCAGGGGCAGCATGCTCATGCCCGCCTGGGACGGCGAGTAGCCCAGGGCCACTTGCAGCAGCAAGGGCACCAGGAACGGCAGGGCGCCGCTGCCCAGGCGGGCGAACAGGTTGCCGAGGATGCCCACGGCGAAGGTCCGCACCTTGAACAGCGACGGGGCGAACAGCGGATCGGCGATATGCCCGGCACGCAACCAGTAGGCCGCCAGGCAAGCCAGGCCGGCGAACAGCAGCAACATCACCCGCAGGTGCGGCAGGTGCAGTTCGCCCAGGCCTTCCATGGCGATGGTGATCAGCACCATCGCCGCGCCGAACAGCAAGAAGCCCAGGCCGTCGAAGCGGGTGCGCTCGCTGCCGCGCAGGTCGGGGATGAAGCGCCACACCGCGTAGCAGCCGATGGCGCCCACCGGCAGGTTGATCAGGAAGATCCAGTGCCAGGTCAGGTACTGCACCATCCAGCCGCCCATGGTCGGGCCGATCAGCGGGCCCAGCAGCCCGGGAATGGTGATGAAACCCATGATCCGCACCAGTTCCGAACGCGGGTAGGCGCGCAGCACCACCAGCCGCCCCACCGGCAGCATCAGCGCGCCGCCCAGGCCCTGGATCACCCGGGCCGCCACCAGCATGCCCAGGGAACCGGAAAGGGCGCACAGCAACGAGCCGACGCTGAACAGCAAGATCGCGCCGAAGAAGATGTTGCGGGTGCCGAAGCGATCGGCGATCCAGCCCGAGGCCGGGATCAGCAGCGCCACGGTGAGCATGTAGGCGATGACCACGCCCTGCATGCGCAACGGGTCTTCGGCCAGGTCCCTGGCCATGGCCGGCAGCGCGGTATTGAGGATGGTGCCGTCCAGGGACTGCATGAAGAAGGCGATGGCCACTACCCACGGCAGCCAGCGGATAGTAGTGGCATCGAGTGGCGGACGTTCGGACATGGGACCTCAACAACGACAGAGGTAAGTTGCAAGCTTCAAGTTGCAAGCTTGTGGCTTGCAACTCTAGGCCGATTTTACAAGGTTAGCGTCAGGCGGCTGACCAGTGCCCCGGGCAGATGCATCGACGCGGTCTGGCGCTGGCCGTAGGTGCTGGCCGAGAGCAGCAGCTCGCGTTGTTCGGTGAGCGCCTCGAGCTGCGAGCCCAGCAGGCTGTAGACGCTGTCGTCGAAACGCATGGTGCTCACTGGCGCCTGGATCTCGCCGTTCTCCACCCAGAAGGTGGCGAAGCGGGTCATGCCGGTCAGGCGCGCCGCAGGCAGGTCCGAGTAGTTCAGGTACCACAGGTTGCTGATGTACAGCCCGGTGCCCAATTGCCTGAGGATGTCCTGCTGGGCCAACTGGCCGGCGGCCATGTCCAGGGCGCTGGGGTATTCGCCGCTGCCGGCGCCGTTGGCGGTCAGGCCATACTCGGCGGCGCTGCGCGAGTTGATCAGGCGCGCCTCGGCGGCGCCACTGGCGATCAGCGCCAGGTCGCTGCGCGGGTAGCCCTCGTCGGAAAACGCCGGGCTCAGGGAGCCGCTGACCTGCTCGCGTACCGATACCAGCGGGCTCAGGTTCGCGTCACCGGCATAGAGTTTCTGCAGGGCGCTGTGCTTGCTGGCGATGGCCTGGGCCGAGAAGCTGCCCCAGGCCAGCATGCCCATGATCTCCTCCAGGGCCGCCGGGGCCAGGTAGGCGCGGTATTGACCGGGGGCCAGGGTACGCAGCGGCCGGCCGAGGAACTGCAGTTGCCGGCGGGCCTGGTCGAAGCGCTGGGCGAAGGCGTCGCTGTTCCAGGCGTGTCCGGCGTAGCTGGCCTTCACCGCCTCGCCATTGTCGTGGAACAGGCTGAAGTCGAAGTTGAAGCTGTTGGCCTGGTGCCAACCGAAGGCCCCGCTGGAGCTGGCGAAACCACGGCTGATGGGGCCGGCGGCATAGATGCCGACCAGGTCCAGGCCTGCGGCGGCGCGACCGATTTCCTCCACCACCTGCTCGCTGCCTGGCAGCGGATGGCTTTGCTCATGCTGGGACTGCCAATGGGTGTGGTTGAGCATCAGGTAAGGGTCGGCCGGCAGCAGCGGCAGGGTTTCGCGCAGCTGTTGCAAGCCTTCGGCCAGGCGCTGGCGGTCCACCTCGGGATCGTTGGCCAGGGTGATGTCGAGGTCGGCGTGGCGGCCATCGTCGATCAGCTTGAAGGTCAGGCTGGCCTGCTGCACCTGCCCGGCCTGGCGTACCTTGGCATGGTTGAAGCGGATGAACTCCGAGGCTTCGGCAGCGTAGCTCAGGGTGAATTGTTCCGACCCGCGGATCTCGTCCTTGAGCCATTGCACCAGCGTCTTGAACTGCTGGGCCTGATTGGTCGCGCTGGTCATCAGGCATCTCCTCCGAATACGTCGATCTTGCCAAATACACAGGCTGGCGAGGCGTGGCCAACGCGGATCACCTGGTTGGGTTCGCCCTTGCCGCAGTTGGGCGTGCCCAGGACCTGGAAGGTGCCACGGTTGCCGACGGCGCTGAGGTTGCGCCAGAACTGCGCGGAAATGCCCCGGTAGTTGGGGTTCTTCACCACGCCCTTGAGTTCGCCGTTCTCGATCAACTGGCCCCATTCGCAGCCGAACTGGAACTTGTTGCGCGCGTCGTCGATGGACCAGGAGCGGTTGGTGGACATCAGAATGCCGTGCTCGATCCCGCCGATCAGCTGTTCCAGGGACTGCTCGCCAGGCTCGATGTTGAGGTTGGCCATGCGGTCGATGGGCGCGCGGTTCCAGCTGCTGGCGCGGCTGTTGGCAACGCCGTCCAGGCCACTGCGGTACTGCGACAGGGCGCCGCCCAGGGGGCGTACCAGCAACCCTTCGCGGATCAGGAACTGCTTGCTGGCGGCGGTGCCTTCGTCGTCATGGCCATAGCTGGCCAGCTCCTCGGGGATGTCCGGGTCGAAGGTCACGTTGAGCAGCCGCGAGCCGTATTGCAGGTGGCCGAAGTCCGCCTGCTTGACGAAGCTGGTGCCGGCATAGTTGCGCTCATCGCCAAGGATGCGGTCCAGCTCCAGGGGATGGCCGATGGACTCGTGGATCTGCAGCATCATCTGGTCCGGCATCAGCAGCAGGTCCCGCGGGCCTTGGGGCGTGTTGGGAGCCAGCAGCAGTTGCAGGGCCTGCTCGGCGATCCGGGGGGCGGCGCCCAGCAGGCCGCAGCGGCTGATCACGTCGCCGGCGCCCTGCTGGCCGAAATTCTCCCGGCCCAGGCTGCGGGTCTGGCTGTCGTTGCCGTCGTAGGCGGTGACGTCCAGGCCCGGGTAGACGAAACGCTGGGCCTGGCGCAACTCGGCTCCGGCGCTGTTGAGGTAGATCTGCTCGACCTGGGTCACGCCGATCCCTACCTGCCAGTTCACCAGGCGCTCGTCCTTGGGAACCGAAGCCGATTCGTCGCCCAGCAGTTGGTAGCAATCGCTCAGGGACGGGAAGGGCTGCTCGAGATTGGGCGAGAAATAATCGGCGCGGTGGCTGGAGACCGGTTGTTCGCGCAGGTCCAGCAGGGCGTGGGCGGCGATCACCCGGGCTTGCCGTTCGGCGCGGTCCAGGGCCGCCTGCAATCCGCCTGGCGACAGGTCGTTGGTGGCGGCATAGGCCTCTACCCCAGCGACTCGCACGGTCAGCATCGCGCCTTCATCGCGGCCCAGCCTGGGCGGTTCGGCGACATTCTTGCGTACCGACAGGTACTGGTCTGATTCGCGCACGTAGCGCAGGGAAAAGAACTCGGCGCCCGTGCGCAAGGCAGCGAAGCGCTGCTTGAGCTGGGGGTGAAAGTCGAACATGGATGACCTCCTTGTGAAGAGCAGGGGCTTGCGGGTCTTATCGACAGCGGGCCGGCTCCTACAGGTATAGGTCGCGCAGGGCTCGGGATAAAGTCCGTGGAACGCAGGGGGTGCAGCGGATGGGCAGACTGTAGCGGTTGCCTGTGGCTGCGATCAAGGACGCAGGCCGTGCAATGAACAGAAGGGGAGAGGGCGGGAAATCCAAGGAAATGGCGCCGGCCATTGCGGCCGGCGCCAATCGTGCTTATTGCGCGTTCGCGGCTACGTCGCGTACAGGCTTGCCACGTACCGGGGCTTCGCCGGCCACGTAGTAGGCAGCCTTGCTGCGCGGCAGCGGCTGGCGGCCACGGATCTTGTCGGCGATTTTCTCGGCCATCATGATCGTCGGCGCATTGAGGTTGCCGGTGGTGATGATCGGCATGATCGAGGCATCCACCACACGCAGGCCCTGCATGCCGTGCACGCGACCCTGGCCATCGACCACGGCCATGTCGTCGGTGCCCATCTTGCACGAGCAGGATGGGTGGAACGCGGTCTCGGCGTGCTCGCGGATGAATTTGTCCAGCTGTTCATCGGTCTGCACTTCGATGCCCGGGCTGATCTCGCGGCCGCGGTAGGCGTCCAGTGCCGGCTGCTGCATGATTTCGCGGGTCAGGCGGATGCCGTCGCGGAATTCCTGCCAGTCCTGCTCGGTGGCCATGTAGTTGAACAGGATGCTCGGGTGCTGGCGCGGGTCTTTCGACTTGGCCTGCACGCGGCCGCGGCTTGGCGAGCGCATGGAGCCCATGTGGGCCTGGAAGCCGTGTTCCTTCACGCCGTTGGAGCCGTTGTAGTTAATGGCTACCGGCAGGAAGTGGTACTGGATGTTCGGCCATTCGAACTCTTCGCGAGTACGGATGAAACCACCAGCTTCGAACTGGTTGCTGGCGCCGATGCCGGTGCCCTTGAACAGCCACTGCGCACCGATGGCCGGCTGGTTCCACCACAGCAGCGATGGGTACAGCGATACCGGCTGGGTGCAAGCGTATTGCAGGTACAGCTCCAGGTGGTCCTGCAGGTTCTCGCCGACGCCAGGCAGGTCGTGGACCACCGGGATGTCCAGGCTTTCCAGCAGGGCGCGCGGGCCGACGCCGGAGCGTTGCAGCAGCTGTGGCGAAGCGATGGCACCGGAGCTGACGATGACTTCCTTGCGCGCACGGGCTTCCACGCGCTCTTCGGTGCTGCCTTGCAGGTAGCTCACGCCTACGGCGCGCTTGCCTTCGAACAGGACCTTGTCGGTCAGGGCGTGGGTGACGATGGTCAGGGTGGAGCGTTTCTTGGCTATGTCCAGGTAACCGCGGGCGGTGCTGGAGCGACGGCCTTCAGGGGTCACGGTGCGGTCCATCGGACCGAAGCCTTCCTGTTGGTAGCCGTTGAGGTCTTCGGTACGCGGGTAACCGGCCTGTACGCCGGCCTCGACCATGGCGTGGAACAGCGGGTTGTTGCCCGCCTTGGGTGTGGTCACCCGTACCGGGCCTTCGCCACCGTGGTAGTCGTTAGGGCCGATGTCGCGGGTTTCGGCCTTGCGGAAGTACGGCAGGCAGTCCAGGTACGACCAGTCTTCCAGGCCTGGCAGCTTGGCCCAGCCGTCGTAGTCCATGGCGTTGCCACGGATGTAGCACATGCCGTTGATCAGCGAGGAACCGCCCAGGCCCTTGCCACGGCCACATTCCATGCGGCGGCCGTCCATGTGCGGCTCTGGATCGGTCTCATAGGCCCAGTTGTAGCGACGGCCTTGCAAGGGGAACGCCAGTGCCGCAGGCATCTGGGTACGGAAATCGAAACGATAGTCCGGGCCGCCGGCTTCCAGCAGCAGGACGGTGACGCCTTCGTCTTCGGTCAGACGGGTCGCCAGGGTGTTACCGGCAGAGCCGGCACCGATGATGATGTAATCGAATTCTTGGGCCATTGGAGCCTCCGTGGAGAGCTGCAAGCCTCAAGCTTCAAGCTGCGAGAAAAGGCAGCGAAGCGGGCTTGGCGTTGAATGAGGAGCAGGCGGCAAGACAGGCTTTTGCCCTGGCTTGCCGCTTGTAGCTGGCTGCTAGCGGCTGCTTAGAACACCGAGGCGTAGTCGCCCAGCTCGACCTGCACCGACTTGATGCGGGTGAAGTTGTTCAGCGAGCTGATGCCGTTCTCACGGCCCACGCCCGACTGCTTGTAGCCGCCGACTGGCATCTTGGCGTCGGACTCGCCCCAGGCGTTGATCCAGCAGATACCGGCTTCGAGCTGGTGGATGATGCGGTGGGCGCGGTTCAGATCGCGGGTGACGATACCGGCGGCCAGGCCGAAGTCGGTGTCGTTGGCACGACGGATCACTTCTTCTTCGGTCTCGTATGTGAGGATGCTCATCACTGGGCCGAAGATTTCTTCACGCACGATGGTCATGTCGTCGGTGCAGTCGGTGAACACGGTTGGTGCCACGAAGGCGCCCTTGGCGAATTCGCCATCGGTCAGGCGCTCGCCGCCGCACAGTACGCGGGCACCTTCTTCCTTGCCCTTGGCGATGTAGCCCAGCACGTTCTCCATGTGGGCGAAGCTCACCAGCGGACCGAAGTTGGTGTTCTCGTTCTCTGGGTTACCCACGCGGATGCGGGCAACGCGTTCGGCGATCTTGGCTTCGAAAGCAGCCTTCAGGTGGCTCGGTACGAACACGCGAGTGCCGTTGGTGCAAACCTGGCCCGAGCTGTAGAAGTTGGCCATCATCGCGGTGTCGGCGGCGCGATCCAGGTCGGCGTCGTCGCAGATGATCAGCGGCGACTTGCCGCCCAGTTCCATGGTCACTTCCTTGAGCGAGGAGCTCGAAGCGCTGGCCATGACCTTCTTGCCGGTGTCGGTGCCGCCGGTGAAGGAGACTTTCTCGATGCGTGGGTGCTCGGTCAGCCAGGTGCCGACTTCACGGCCGCTGCCGGTCAGGACGTTGAACACGCCAGCCGGTACGCCTGCCTCGGTGTAGATCTCGGCCAGTTTCAGGGTGGTCAGCGAAGTCACTTCGCTGGGCTTGAAGATCATCGCGTTGCCAGCGGCCAGGGCCGGGGCGGATTTCCACAGGGCGATCTGGATCGGGTAGTTCCAGGCGCCGATACCGGCGACCACGCCCAGTGGCTCGCGGCGGGTGTAGACGAAGGAAGTGTCGCGCAGCGGGATCTGCTCGCCTTCGATGGCCGGTACCAGGCCTGCGTAGTATTCCAGCACGTCGGCGCCGGTGACGATGTCGACGTACTTGGTTTCGGAGTAGGCCTTGCCGGTATCCAGGGTTTCCAGGGCGGCCAGCTCGTCGTTGCGCTCACGCAGGATGTCCACGGCGCGACGCAGGATGCGCGAACGCTCCATGGCGGTCATGGCGGCCCAGATCTTCTGGCCTTTTTCGGCGCTGACCACGGCGCGTTCCACGTCTTCCTTGGTCGCACGTTGCACTTGTGCGAGAACTTCACCGTTGGCCGGGTTGATGGCATCGAAGGTGGCGTCGCTGCCGGCATCGGTGTAGCCGCCGTCGATGTAGAGTTTTTGCAGTTCAAAACGGGCCATAGTGTCCTCGCAAGTGCATTGAGTTATGGGCTTGGCCACCGAGCGTGCCCTTGGATTCGGGCGCGCTGATCAGTGGCGTGCAGAGGCCGAGCGTCTTGGTTGTGCTCTAGCGCTCCTGCTTAGCCAGTTGTAGATCCATGTATTCGTAAGCAATCCGTATCGCCTGGTCGGTGTCGAATGCATCACCCGACAGGGCGCCACGCAGCCACAAGCCGTCGATCAAGGCCGCCAGGCCGCGGGCTGCCTTGCGCGCATGGTAGAGCGGCAGGACGCGGCGGAACTGGCAGCACAGGTTGGAATACAAGCGGTGGTCGTTGATCCGCTGCAACCTGTGCAAATCGGGCTGGTGCATGCTGGAAGCCCAGAAGGCCAACCAGGTTTTCATTGCCGGGCCGTTCACCTGGCTGGCATCGAAGTTGCCCTCGATGATCACCTTCAGATGAGCGCGCGGACTGTCGTCCGTCAGGGCCTGGCGGCGTGCTCTGACGCCTTCGTTGAGCATGCTCATGATGTAACCCATCGTCGCTGCGATCAGGCCGTTCTTGTCCCGAAAGTAGTGACTGATGATGCCGTTCGACACTCCGGCCAAACGGGCGATCAGCGCAATGCTGGCGTCCCCCATCCCGACCTGATCGACCGCTTGTAGCGTGGCTTCGATCAACTGCTGGCGGCGTATGGGTTGCATACCGACCTTGGGCATCTGCTACCTCTCCTTAGGCCCGCCGGCAGACGCATGACGGCTGTCGGCTTGCGGGCCAGTCTATTTTGTTTTGATTGAACGTTCAATCAACAAAGAATAAGATCTGCGACAAATCGTCGCTGCCTACGGATTCTTCCCGCATGTAGATGGCGGAAAACGACCTCCGAAAAAGACCGCACCCCAGGGATGGCATGGCGTGAACCGGTAAGGACGGACGTGTTGAATGGGCAAGACGCTTCAGGCCTGACGCCGAACCGTGGGTTCGAGTCGAGGCCGGGGACGCTGGTTCGCAACGCAGCCGCCGTGGGTCCGGGCTTTTTTCGGGGTGTCTTTATATCACCCGACGATCGGCTGCCAACTAACCGATTGGTCGGGTGCCGTGTTGCCTTGTGTCCTTCTCTCGCACTGCCTGGAGCATCTGTGCAATGAGTTCTGCCTCTCTTATAAAGACCCCGCCGGAAAAGGTGCGGGTCAACGGTTGGGTGTTCTACACCTCGACCGCGCTGATCCTGTTGTTGACTGCGATCCTGATCGTCGCCCCGCAAGAGGCCGGCAAAATGCTGGACGTTGCCCAGGCATGGTTGTCCCGCAGTTTCGGCTGGTACTACATGCTGGTGATCGCCGCCTACCTGGTGTTCGTGGTGGGCCTGGCGTTCTCTTCCTACGGCAAGCTCAAGCTGGGGACCAAGCAAGACACCCCGGACTTCAGCTATGGCGCCTGGGCCGGGATGCTGTTCTCGTCCGGCATCGGCATCTCGCTGCTGTACTTCGGTGCGTCCGAGCCCCTGGACCACTACTTCAATCCGCCCGAAGGCGTGCCAGCCAGCAACCAGGCCGCGCGCCAGGCGCTGCAACTGACGTTCCTGCACTGGGGCCTGCACGGCTGGGCGATCTATGCCCTGGTGGGCCTGGCGGTGGCGTACTTCGCCTACCGGCATAACCAGCCACTGGCCCTGCGTTCGGCGCTGTACCCACTGGTGGGCGAGCGCTGGGTCAAGGGCGCGGCCGGCCACGCGGTGGACGGTTTCGGCATGTTCGTGACCCTGCTGGGCCTGGTGACCAACCTGGGCATCGGCTCGATGCAGGTATCGTCCGGCCTGGAAAACCTGTTCGGCATGGAGCACAGCAACACCAACCTGCTGATCGTGATCATCGTCATGAGCACGGTGGCCACCATCGCCGCAGTGTCCGGGGTGGAGAACGGCATTCGTCGCCTGTCCAACCTGAACATCGTGCTGTTCAGCGGCTTGCTGATCTTCGTCCTGCTGTTCGGCCCGACCCTGCACCTGCTCAACGGCTTCGTGCAGAACATCGGCGACTACCTCAACGGCGTGGTGCTCAAGACGTTCGACCTCTATGTGTATGAAGGCGACAGCGCCAAGTCCGATCGCTGGCTGGGCCTGTGGACCCTGTTCTACTGGGCCTGGTGGATTTCCTGGGCACCTTTCGTGGGCATGTTCATCGCGCGTATTTCCCGTGGCCGCACCGTGCGCGAGCTGGTGGCTGGCGTACTGCTGATCCCGCTGGGCTTCACCCTGGCCTGGCTGTCGATCTTCGGCAACTCGGCCCTGGACCTGGTGCTCAACCAGGGCGCGGTGGAACTGGGCAAGACCGCCCTGGAACAGCCGTCCATGGCCATCTACCAGTTGCTCGAGCATTACCCGGCGTCGAAGATCGTCATCGGTGTGTCGATCTTCGTGGGCTTCGTGTTGTTCCTGACCCCGGCCGACTCCGGCGCGGTGATGATGGCCAACCTGTCCTGCAAGGGCGGCAACGTCGACGAAGACGCCCCGCACTGGCTGCGGATCTTCTGGTCGGTCGTGATCACCCTGGTGACCGTCGGCCTGCTGTTCGCCGGTAACTTCCAGGCCATGCAGACCATGGTGGTGCTGGCTGGCCTGCCGTTCTCGGTGGTGCTGGTGTGCTTCATGTTCGGTCTGTACAAGGCCATGGCCCAGGACACCCGGGTCGAGCAGGAACAAGCGGAACTGGCGGCCCGCGGCCGTCGCGGTTTCAGCGAGCGCCTGACCCAACTGGACCTGCAGCCGACCCAGGCAGTGGTCCAGCGCTTCATGGACAAGCACGTGACCCCGGCGCTGGAAGAAGCCGCGACCCTGTTGCGCAACCAGGGGCTGGATGTGCAGACCCTGCTGGGCAAGTCCAAGCGCTGCATGGGTGTGCGGATCGAGATGGAAGAGGGCAACCCTTTCGTCTATGAGGTGAGCCTGGACGGTTACCTGGCGGCGCCGAGCGAATCGGCCGATGCGCCGGAAGAGCGTGCACGCTACTACCGCGCCGAGGTCTACCTGCACAACGGCAGCCAGGAATACGACTTGATGGGTTTCACCCAAGAGCAGATCACCCGTGACGTGCTCGATCAGTTCGAAAGCCATCGGCAGCTCCTGGGCCGGGTCTACAGCTAAGTCCTGAAGTAGACGCGGGCCCGGGCTCACCGGGTACCGCGTCGCCCGCGAAGCGATGTGTGGCGTACCGCTACATCCGCTCCTGCAACAGGTGCAATTCGCACCTCTATTCCCCCTCAAACGACAACGCCGCGACCCAGGTCGCGGCGTTGTCGTTTGTGTCCATCAGCCCAGGTTCTTGCCGAGCAGCGCGTGGTAGAGCTCGCTGTCGCCGAGGATCCCCACCACCTTGTGGTTATCGTGGAGCACCAGCTTGTTGCCGGTCTGGTAGCGGATCTGCAGGGCCTCGCGCATGCCGATACTGGAATCCACCAGGGTCGGGCGCCGGCCCAGCTCTTCCACCGATTGCCCCGGTACCCAGTTCTGCAGGTCCAGTTGCGAGCCGTTGCGCCGGGCGCCCTTGATGGTATTGCCCTCGGCCAGGTCCAGCCAGGAGTCGCCACCCGGGTCCAGGCACACCGAGCCGTTGACCCGCTTGCAGTTGTCCAGGCTGCGCATCAGGCTGCGCCCGCACAGCACGTTCAACGGGTTGGTATGGGCGACGAAGGTGCGCACGTAGTCATCCGCCGGGTTGAGCACGATCTCTTCGGGCTTGCTGTACTGGATGATCCGCCCGTCCTTCATGATGGCGATGCGGCTGCCCAGTTTCAGGGCTTCGTCCAGGTCGTGGCTGACGAACACGATGGTCTTGTTCAGCTTGCGCTGCAGCTCCAGCAACTCGTCCTGCAGGCCCTGGCGAATCAGCGGGTCGAGGGCCGAGAAGGGCTCGTCCATCAGCAGGATGTCGGCGTCCATGGCCAGGGCACGGGCCAGGCCCACGCGTTGCTGCATGCCACCGGACAGCTCGTCCGGCTTCTTGTTGCGCCACTGGGTCAGGCCCACCAGCTCCAGCTTCTCGTCCACCAGCTTGCGCCGCTCCTTCTCGGGGCGGCCCTGCATCTCCAGGCCGAAGCTGATGTTCTCGCGCACCGTCAGCCAGGGCATCAGGGCGAACTTCTGGAACACCATGGCGATGCGCTTGGTGCGCATCATCTTCAATTCCGCCGGAGTGCAGTGGGCGATATCGATGTGCTTGCCTTCGTGTTCGACGAACAACTTGCCGCGGCTCACGGTATTGAGGCCGTTGATGCAGCGCAGCAGGCTCGACTTGCCCGAGCCGGACAGGCCCATCAGCACGCAGATCTCGCCCTTGTTGATGTCCAGGTTGGCCTTTTCCACGCCGACCACCAGGCCGGTCTGCTTGAGGATCTGCTCGCGGGTCTGGCCCTTGTCCAGCAGTGCCAGGGCTTCGCGCGGCTTGTTGGAGAAGATGACGTCGACGTCTTCGAAACGAATGATGCTCATGCCTCACCCCTTGCCGGCAGTTCCGGCTGCTTGCAGATACGGTCGAGCATGATTGCCAGCAACACGATCGCCAGGCCCGCTTCGAAGCCCAGGGAGATATCGGCGGTGTTCAGTGCGTTGACCACGGGTTTGCCCAGGCCGTCGGCGCCCACCAGGGCCGCGATCACCACCATCGACAACGACAGCATGATGCACTGGGTCACGCCGGCGGCGATGCTCGGCATCGCGTGGGGCAGTTCGATCCGGGTCAGCAACTGGCGCCGCGAGCAGCCAAAGGCCTTGCCGGCATCCAGCAGCTCTTGCGGCACGTCGCAGATGCCCAGGTAGGTGAGGCGGATCGGCGCGGCGATGGCGAACACCACGGTGGAAATCAGCCCCGGGACCACGCCCAGGCCGAACAGGGTCAGGGCCGGGATCAGGTAGACGAAGGTCGGCACGGTCTGCATCAGGTCCAGTACCGGGCGCATGGCGGTGTAGAACATCGGCTTGTGCGCGGCGAGGATGCCCAGCGGCACGCCGATGACCACGCAGACCAGGGTGGCGAAGGTCACCTGGGCCAGGGTCTCCATGGTTTCCTGCCAGTACCCCAGGTTGAGGATCAGCAGGAAGGACAGCACGACGAATACGGTCAGGCCCCATTTGCGCTGGATCATGTGCGCCAGCAGGGCAATCAGGCCGATCAGGGCCAGGGGGTTGAACCAGGTCAACGCGAAGGTCACGCCGTGAATCATGGCCTCGAGGGTGGTGGCGATCGCATCGAAGATGCTGGCGCCGTGTTTCGTCAGCCACTCGACGAAGGCCGCGATGTACTGGCCCAGGGGGATTTTCTGATCAGTGAGCATGGTAATGAACGTCCGCATGCAATGGAAAAACAGCCCGGGCGGGCCAGCCCGCCCGGCGTCAGCGACTTACTGGGCAAGCTTGGCTTTGACGGCCTCCAGGCCTGGTTTGCCATCGATGGTGGTCACGCCGGCGAGCCAGGTGTCGAGTACCTCGGGGTTTTTCTTGAGCCAGGCCTTGGCGGCCGCGTCAGGCTTCATCTTGTCGTCCAGCACGTTGCCCATCAGGGTGCTTTCCATGTTCAGGGTGAACGACAGGTTCTTCAGCAGTTGCCCGACGTTGCTGCACTCCTGGACGTAGCCCTTGCGGGTGTTGGTGTAGATGGTCGCCTGGCCGAAGTTGGGACCGAAGAACTCATCGCCACCGGTCAGGTACTTCATCTTGAAGCGGGTGTTCATCGGGTGCGGCTCCCAGCCCAGGAACACCACCGCGGTGTCGCGGCGCTGGGCGCGCTCGACCTGGCTCAGCATGCCCGCCTCGCTGGATTCGACCACCTTGAAGCCGGCGTCCTTCAGGCCGAAGGCGTTCTTGTCGATCATGCTCTGGATGGTGCGGTTGCCGTCGTTACCCGGCTCGATGCCGTAGATCTTGCCGTCCAGCTCGGTCTTGAACTTGGCGATGTCGGCGAAGTCCTTGAGGCCCTTGTCATACAGCGCCTGGGGCACCGCCAGGGTGTACTTGGCGTTCTCCAGGTTGGCGCGCACGGTCTCCACGGTGCCGGCATCGCGATACTGCTTGATGTCGTTTTCCATGGTCGGCATCCAGTTGCCGAGGAATACGTCCATGTTCTTGCCGTCGGCCAGGGACTTGTAGGTCACCGGCACGGAAATCATCGTGGTCTTGGTCTTGTAGCCCAGGGCGTTGAGCACGACGCTGGTGGTGGCGGTGGTCACGGTGATATCGGTCCAGCCGACATCGGAGAAGTTCACGGTACTGCATTGCGCCGGTTCTGCGGCCTGTGCCAGGAACGGCAGACTCAGCATGGCGGCCAGCAACAACGAGGGGGAACCTTTCATAGAGGGGGGACTCCTGGATGTTCTTCTTGGCGGCGTTCGGACCGCGCTTATTGAGTGTGGCGGTTGGTGTGTCGGGAACAGCTCTACCACCGTGCCTTGCAATCGAGTCGAGACTGATCATGTACCAGTGAAAATCTGTCGCCTACCGGGTGCGTCGTATCCAGTACAGGGAGGGTCGCATCCAGTGTCGGTGAGGTCGCATCCAGCGTTTTTGCGCAGTTTTTCCTGCGTCCGGGCGGCAAAAACGCCCGGAACCCGACCCTGGCGCCTGGCGGCGTTGGTGGGCATGAGCGAGTCGGTGTCAGACGTCGGCAAACCCGGCAAAAGCCCGATGATGCGCCCTTCTCGGCGGATTGCAGCTTGAGCGTAGCAGCTCCGTCAGTGGGCGTTTTCGGCGCCCGGACTGTGCTCATCGAGGAGTTATCCAGGCATGGCTATCAGTGTGTTCGACCTGTTCAAAATCGGCATCGGCCCGTCCAGTTCCCATACCGTCGGCCCCATGCGCGCCGCCGCGCTGTTCGTCCAGGCCCTGGGCCAACGGCAGCAGCTGGAGCAGGTGCGGCGGATCGAGGTACGGCTGTACGGATCGTTGTCGGCCACCGGCATCGGCCATGGCAGCGACAACGCGGTGATCATGGGCCTGATGGGCGAATGGCCGGACGCGATCGACCCGTCGCTGATCGGCACCCGCATCGACTTGCTGCGGGAAACGTCCACCCTGCTGCTGGACGGGCGCCTGCCGCTGCCGTTCGTCTGGTCCCGGGACATGCTCCTGCTGGAGCAGAACCTGCCGTTCCATCCCAATGCCATGACCCTGGTGGCCGAAGGCGAGGGCGGCGAACTGCATCGCGACACTTATTATTCGGTGGGCGGCGGTTTCGTCGTCGACCAGGCCCAGGCCGACAGCGGTGTGGCGGACCTGGACCGCAGCGAGCTGCCCTATGATTTCTCCAGCGCGGTAGAGCTGCTCGAACTGTGCCGCAGGCACAACCTGCGGGTGGCCGAGCTGATGCTGGCCAACGAGAAGACCTGGCGCTCGGAGGACGAAATCCGCAGCGGGTTGATGGCGCTCTGGCGGGCCATGCAGGACTGCGTGGAACAAGGCCTCAAGCACGAAGGCACGCTGCCGGGCGGGCTCAATGTACGGCGCCGGGCGGCCAAGCTGCACCGCAGCCTGCAGGAGTTGAACAAACCCAATGTGATCGGCTCGACCCTGAGCGCCATGGAGTGGGTCAACCTCTATGCCCTGGCGGTCAACGAAGAGAACGCCGCCGGCGGGCGCATGGTCACCGCGCCCACCAACGGCGCGGCGGGGATCATCCCGGCGGTGCTGCACTACTTCATGAAGTTCAGCGAGGAGGTGACCGACGCCAACGTGGTGGACTTCTTCCTCGGTGCGGCGGCCATCGGCATCCTGTGCAAGAAGAACGCCTCCATCTCCGGTGCCGAGGTCGGTTGCCAGGGCGAGGTCGGTTCGGCCTGTGCCATGGCGGCGGCAGGCCTGGCGGAGATTCTCGGCGCCAGCCCCGAGCAGTTGTGCAACGCCGCCGAGATCGGCCTGGAGCACAACCTCGGCCTGACCTGCGACCCGGTGGGCGGGCTGGTGCAGGTGCCCTGCATCGAGCGCAACGCGATCGCCGCGGTGAAGGCGATCAATGCCGCGCAGATGGCCCTGCGCGGCGATGGCCAGCACTTCATTTCCCTGGACCGGGTGATCCGCACCATGCGCGATACCGGGGCCGACATGCACGACAAGTACAAGGAAACCTCCCGCGGCGGCCTGGCGGTCAGCGCCGTGGAGTGCTGAGCCGCCAGCCGCTGCGCGCAAACGGCCCATCGGCTCGGGAGGACGCCACCTTTTAGCGCGTCGTGATTAGACAAGTGGCCCATGGCGCCGGCGGACATTCCCGTTCGTCGGCCCGTTGCGCTTTGAGTGACACTCGGCTGTGGCCTGCACGCGCGACGGCTCTACGAGTGCTACCTAACTGCTCACCGTCCTCGGTCGGCATCCGCCGGCCTTCCCCCGCGCACTGCTTATCCGCACTCAGGCAAGGGCTATATAGACGCGTCGCGACGTCGTTTTCAGGAGTTATTGAATGCCCATTCAACTTTAGGCATGGCAATTGCTCTGTGATGACCAAGCCGGTTTCCATCGAGGGACGGGCACCAATAAAAAGAGCCTCCGCCTGAGGCCATCACCCGCTTTGTGTGAGGAGATATCGCGATGACGTCGTTCAACTCCGGGGCCCAACCCCAGAACCGTGCGCCTCAATCCATCGGTTTCTTGCTGCTGGATAATTTCACGCTGATTTCCCTGGCCTCCGCAGTCGAGCCACTGCGCATGGCCAACCAACTGTCCGGTCGCGAGCTGTATCGCTGGACCACCCTCAGCGTCGATGGCGGCCAGGTCTGGGCCAGTGATGGCCTGCAAATCACCCCCGACGCCTCCATGCACAAGGCTCCCAGCCTGGATACCGTGATCGTCTGCGGCGGCATCGGCATCCAGCGCACCGTCACCCGCGAGCATGTGTCCTGGCTGCAGAGCCAGGCCCGCCAGTCCCGGCGCCTCGGCGCGGTGTGCACCGGCAGTTGGGCCCTGGCCTGCGCCGGCCTGCTGGACGGCTTCGATTGCAGCGTGCACTGGGAATGCCTGGCGGCGATGCAGGAAGCCTTCCCCCGGGTGGCCATGAGCACCCGCCTGTTCACCCTCGATCGCAACCGCTTCACCAGCTCCGGCGGCACCGCGCCGCTGGACATGATGCTGCACCTGATCAGCCGCGATCACGGCCGCGAGCTGTCGGCAGCGATCTCGGAGATGTTCGTCTACGAGCGCATCCGCAACGAGCAGGACCACCAGCGCGTGCCGCTCAAGCATATGCTCGGCACCAACCAGCCCAAGCTGCAGGAAATCGTCGCGCTGATGGAAGCCAACCTGGAGGAGCCGATCGACCTCGACGAACTGGCGGTGTACGTCGCGGTATCGCGCCGGCAGCTGGAGCGCCTGTTCCAGAAGTACCTGCACTGCTCGCCATCGCGCTACTACCTCAAGCTGCGCTTGATCCGCGCCCGGCAACTGCTCAAGCAGACGCCGATGTCGATCATCGAAGTGGCCTCGGTCTGCGGTTTCGTCTCCACCCCGCACTTCTCCAAGTGCTACCGCGAGTATTTCGGCATTCCGCCACGGGACGAGCGCATCGGTTCCAACACCACCCAGCAGGTGGCGATGATGCCGCTGCCCCAGGCCATGGTCCTGGCGCCACTGTCTGGGCCACTGTCGGCCCTGAGCCAGGCACGCAACGAGTCGACCTTCGCCAGCGTGCGACTCTAGGCGCGGTTGCAGGCAGCCCCGGTCACAGGGCTTTCTTGAAGTACACCACCCGCTCGGTTTCCTCGAAGCCGAGCGCGCGGTGCAGGGCGTGGCTGACCAGGTTGTCCAGGCTGGCGTCCGAGGCGATTTCCACGCAGCCCTGCTGCCGACCCCATTGGCTGACCTGTTCGATCAGGCGCTGGGCCGTGCCCTGGCGCCGATGCCCGGGAGCGACGTAGATACCTTCCAGAAACACCACCGGCGAGCTGTCGGTGCCATTGACGTAGTCGTGGCGCAACGACGCCTCGGCCAGGCCCAGCGTTTCACCGTCGGCGGCCTGGGCCAGCCAGCAGCCGTAGCGTGCGGGCTCGGCGAGCATCTGGCGGATTTCTTCCCGGTGTTCCTCGGGTGGGCAGTGGGGCCACAGGCCCAGGCGCAATTGCAGCCAATGGCCGGGATCGGCGGCTTGGCCGGGCAGGATACGGATCATGGGCGGTTGCCTGTGCAGTACAAAGAGGTGCGTACTCTAGCAACCGGCCCACGGCCCCGGGGCGATTCAGGCGCGTTTTTGCTGTTGGTACTCGGCCAGGGCCGGCAGCAACTGGCGATCGATGGCCTGGCGCACGGCAGGAAGAATGGTCGCGTTGCCGGTGAGCATCTGCTCGACCATGCCCTTGAGGGCCTTGGCCCGGGCATCGCTCAGCCCCCGAACCGCACATTCGCAGGCCTGCTCGGCACTGGCGCCTGCGGGCATCTCGAAACCCAGGGCCCGGAGTTGCCCCAGCAGGTCGTCCTGGTCAATCAAATCCGCATGCATCATGGCGCTTGTCCTTGTTCAGGGAGTGGGGTCGCCAGCCGATTCTGGTAGGCCGTCCGGGTGGCGGCAAGGGCAGATTGTCGCGATGGCCCGTTTACCTATGAACAGGTCGTTTTCGGCTAAGTCGATGGCCATGGCCGGTTGCCACAGCGTTGGGAAAAGGCGGCGCAATCAAGTCTTGCGGCGCTTGCTTGTGAGGCCTCGGGCTTGCCTGAAGGGTGGGGTAATGAGCGCTCCTGCTACGCAAAGACACTCTGTGCAAGCACTGGGTGTTCGGTAGGATGGCCGCCGAGTGGCACACCATGGAGCTGGAGTGGATGAAAGTGATGTTCAGAATGGGGTTCGCCTGGTTGTTGTTGATGGTTTCCAGCGCTGCTCTGGCAGCTCCCGAGTGTGGCGATTTTCTGCAGGCCATGACCGATCCACCGAAGTCCCTGGAGTTTTTCCGTTGTGAGTCGAAGCCCCAGGATCAGGGCGCACCGCTGACCGCCAGTTACCGGGTCAAAGGTAAGGATGCCCATGAGGTAGAGCGCTATCTGCAGCGGGAGTTGGGGGTTCAGGAGGGGCTCAGGTTTGTCTGCTGCGGCTGGGAAACGAAGGGTTTCATTTTCTATAGGGATAAAAAGACCGGGCGTAATTACCAGATTGGCATGGGCTCTGAAGAGACGCCCTACAACCAGCGCCAGGATTGGCACAAGATCGGCTATTTCTATGTGACGGTGGTGCTGTATACCGAGGACATCTGAAGGCGTGGCTGTGGCCCTATTACCTATGAGCAGGTCGCTCTTGGCTAACTCGCGGGAAGGCAGAGTGGGCAGACTGGAGCCAGCTCGCGTCGTGTCGGTTTGGTCACCTTCTCACCGCAGCTCCTCAGCAGTAGTCCCTGCCTCGATCCTGTCACGGCTTGATCGGGGCTTTTTTATGCGCTTGGCGGTTATGCGATAGTGCGCCTGGTTCAACTTTCGCGAGATTGCCCATGGATGAGGAAGCGCCAGTGTCGGACAAGGTACTGAACAAGCTGATCGAGACGATTTCCAACGGCTGCGGCCACCTGTACCGGCCCATCGGCCTGCGTCGTGATGCCGATGCCCAGGCCTATAGCGTGCTGAAGCTGGGCCAGGCCAGGACCGAAGCGGAAATCCAGCGTGAAGAGGCGTTGCTGGCGGCGGACCACCAGCGCCGTTCGGTGATGCTCCAGCATGAGGAAGAGCTGGCCCGGCGCAGCGCCAAGCGCAGGTTGCACCAGGAGCTGTTGAAGCAGGAAAACCTCGAGCGGATCTTTGCCCAGGCCCTGGAAAACCCTCCCGAATCGGCGGACGAGCAAAGTGTCGACCAGGATTGGCTGACCGACTTCGTCGAGCGTGCGCAGAAGATCTCCTCGCAGCAGATGCAGGCGCTGTGGGCCAGGATCCTGTCCCTGGAAGTGGGCAATCCGGGCAGTTTTTCCGTGCGTGCGATGGACGTTCTCAAGAGCATGACCGCCGCCGAAGCGAACGCTTTTCGCAAGTTGTGCGCGATCGCCAGCAAGCTGGGCAAGGGCAGTGCCCCGGTGGTCCTGGTCAATGGCCGACGCAAGCTGCGCTGGTTCAATGCCCTGGCAGACATCGATTTTCAAGACCTGGAATTGCACCGCTGTGGCATTCCCCTTACAGACCAGCTCGCACTCCAGGCACTGGGCCTGATCCATGCCAAGGAACTGTGCATTTCCGATCTGCCAGCGGCCACCGTGCTGGACTTCGACCTCTACTCGAAGTCCCTGCGGGTTGAAGTGTTGAAGAACAAGTCGACCCTGGCCTTCATCAACTTCACCGGCGTGGGCGCCGAGCTTTACCAGCTCGTGGATGAGGAGGTGAACCCCAAGTACGTCGAGTTGCTCCAGGACAAGTTGCAGAAGGTCGCCAAGGTCGAACTGATCGACCGTCCCTGAGCGTTGGCCGCTCAGCGTTGCAGCACCAGGATCCTGGACAGCAGTTCGTCACGGTCGATGTAGCAGCCCTGGAAGTGCCGGGCGCCGCTGGCCGGGTCGAAAGCATTGCGCGCATGCAGGGTACGCCGATTGTCGAAGCACCACAGCTGCCCCGGTTCCAGGCGCCGCACCATGCGAAAGCGCGCCTGGCGGGTCAGGGCGATCAGGTTTCGATAGGCGTGGTACAGGCGGGGCATCTGTTCTGGCGCTGCATCGAAGGGGCCGCGCAGGAAGTTGGCCATGCGGATCTCCGCCACCTGGCCCAGGGCGTCCCGGGCGATGATCGGCGCCAGGCAGCGATAGTCGCTGTGGCGATCCTTGTTGCGAAATTCCACGGGGATTTCGCACAGGGTGCGAAACGCCTCGGGGTCTTCCCGGCGCAGGGCATCGGCGATGGCGAAACCGTCGACGAAGATGCTCTCGCCGCCCTCCGCGTCGTTCACCAGGCAGTGCAGGAACTGCAAGCCCGGTTGCAGCTCACGAGTGGGCAGGTCGCTGTGCAGCGGCAGGTTGAAGGCAGTGTAGGCATTGCTATCGGCATCGGCCTTGGATTGCACGTTGAACAGCACGCCGAAGTTGCTTTCACGGATGAACGAGATCCGCCGGGCAATCGCTGCCAGCGCCCCGGGTTCGGTCGGCGCCCCCCGGACCTGGGTCAGGCCGATATCGCGCACCGCCAACAGCCATTGCAACAACGCTTGGGGATCGTCCATCACCGCCTGGTATTCGAAGACCGGCAGTTGCAGGCTGCTGTCCCATAACCGGCTGTGGGCCCTGGCTACGCGGCGCTCCTCGCGCGACTGCGGGTCATAGGCGTGGGCCCGCAACCAGCCTGGGTCGAAACGGCTCTGGTGGCCGTCCTGCCAGATCACTTGCAGGCAACCCTGGTGGTCGATTTGCGCTCTGGAGCACGCCAGGTCCTCGGGCACATCGAGGATCTCCAGCACCTGCTCGCGGGTCACCGGATAGACGCATTGGGGGCAGGAGCAGTTGTCCCGCAGCCAGGGGTGGTGGAAGGGGCTCCAGCGACCGTCGGCCCACTGCACCAGGACCTGGTCCGGCAAGGCCTGGACGGTGGCCAGCGCGCTGACCAACGGATAGCTGCGGTAGTCGGCAAAGGCGGCGGTGTGCACGGCGATCTCCTTTTCGGGTTGGGGGTTACTTCTGCGCGGGCAGGCCGATCACCCGGCCGATCCAGGCCGGAGGTGGCAGGTCCGCCTGTGCGGCTTGCAGGGCCGCAAGCCGTTGCCGCACGGCGTCGGTGAACGGCGCCGAATGCGGCCCGGCGAGGTCGACGTGGAGCAGCATCTGTTCGTTGCCGGCCAGCTCCCGGGCATCACCGGCCTGGTGCAGGCTGTGGTACAGGTGCAGGCGCTTGTGGTCGTGGCCGATGATCTGGGTGCGTACTTGCACCTCGGTGTCGAGCTTCACCTCGTGCAGATAATTCAGGTGCAGCTCCAGGGTGAACAGCGAGTGACCGCTGGCCTCGCGGTTGTCGCTGTCCAGCCCCAGGCAGTCCATCAGGGCATCGGTGGCATAGCTGAAGATCAGCAGGTAGAAGGCATCGCGCAGATGGCCGTTGTAGTCGACCCAGTCGGCGCTGATGATGCGGGTGTTGTAGGTAGTCAGTGCAGGCATGGCAGGGGCTCGGGCAAGGGGCAGTGGAATCCCGGGGCCGCTGCCGAAGGCCCCAAGGCGCCCGGCAGTGGCTTGCAGGAGGCGTTATTCGCTGAAACTCATGCCGTGCCTGGCCTTGGTGGTTTTCACCGCCTCCAGCACCGCCAGCAGGCAGTCGTCGCGATAGCGCTCCAGGGCCGAAATGCTGTGCGTGCCCAACTGCTCGGCGGTGCCTTCGACCACGTCGTCGATCAGCTTGTCGGTCAGCTCCGGGGCTGGCAGGTAGGTCCAGGGCAGTTGCAGCGCCGGGCCGAACTGGGCCATGAAGTGGCGCATGCCAGCGTCGCCGCCCGCCAGGGTGTAGGTGAGAAAGGTGCCCATGAACGACCAGCGCAGGCCGGCGCCAAAGCGGATCGCATCGTCGATTTCCCCGGTGCTCGCCACGCCGTCGTTGACCAGGTGCAGGGCCTCGCGCCACAGCGCTTCGAGAAGACGATCGGCGATGAACCCCGGGACTTCCTTGCGCACGTGCAACGGGCGCATGCCCAGGGATTGGTAGACCTGGATCGCCGCTTGCACGGCCTCTGGCGCGGTGCGCTTGCCGCCCACCACCTCCACCAGCGGCAGCAGGTACACCGGGTTGAACGGGTGGCCCACCACGCAGCGTTCCGGGTGGGTCGAGCCTTCGTAGAATTCGCTGGGCAGCAGCCCCGAGGTGCTGGAGCCGATCAGCGCATCGGGCTTGGCCGCCGCGCTGATCTTGCTGTGCAGCTCCAGCTTGAGTTCCAGGCGTTCCGGGGCGCTTTCCTGGATGAAGTCCGCGTCACGCACGCATTCCTCGATGGTCGCCACGAAACGCAGGCGGTCCTGGGAGGCACCGGGCGCCAGGCCGTTCTTCTGCAGTGCGCCCCAGGCATTGGCCACCCGCTGGCGCAACGCCGCCTCGGCGCCTGGAGCCGGGTCCCAGGCCACTACGTCCAGGCCATGGGCCAGGGCGCGGGCTACCCAGCCGCTGCCGATCACGCCACTGCCCAGGGCAGCGAAGGTCTTGATGTCGGTGATAAAACGCATGGCAATGTCCTGATGGTCAAAAAATGGAGGTATCTGTAGCCGCTGTCGAGCCTGCGAGGTTGCGTCCGGCGGCGTAGCCGTCGTGAAGCCGGACGGCGCGGTGTGCCAGGTAACCCATGGTTGCTGTTTTGGCGGCTGAGTTGCCGCCGTGCGCAGCCTCGTACAAGGCCGGAATGGTCAGCCGCGCTTGTTCAGGCCCATCTTCCGGCGGCCCTCGGCCGGGGTCAGGACCCGTGCTCCCAGGCGGCTGAGGATCTCGCTGGCGCGCTCCACCAGTTGGCCGTTGGTCGCCAGCACGCCCTTGTCCAGCCACAGGTTGTCTTCCAGGCCGACTCGCACGTTGCCGCCCAGCAGCACGGCCTGGGCGGCCATCGGCATCTGCATGCGGCCGATGCCGAAGCCGGCCCAGACCACGTCCGGCGGCAGGTTGTCGACCATGGCCTTCATGGTGGTGGTATCGGCCGGGGCGCCCCAGGGAATGCCCAGGCACAGCTGGAACAGCGGGTCGTCCAGCAGGCCTTCCTTGATCATCTGCTTGGCGAACCACAGGTGGCCGGTATCGAAGATCTCCAGCTCGGCCTTCACCCCCAGTTCCTGGATACGCTTGGCGCCGGCCCGCAGTTGGGCCGGGGTCGAGACGTAGATGGTGTCGCCGTCGCCGAAATTCAGGGTGCCGCAGTCCAGGGTGCAGATCTCCGGCAGCAGCGCCTCGACGTGGGCCAGGCGCGCCAGCGGGCCGACCAGGTCGGTATTGGGGCCGAACTCGGTGGGGCGTTCCCCCGGGCCGATTTCCAGGTCGCCGCCCATGCCGGCGGTGAGGTTGACGATGATGTCGACGTCGGCCTCGCGGATGCGCTCCATGACTTCGCGGTACAGCGCCACGTCGCGGCTGAACTTGCCGGTCTGCGGATCGCGGACGTGGCAGTGGACCACGGTGGCCCCGGCCTTGGCGGCTTCTACCGCGGCGGCGGCGATCTGCTTGGGGGTGATGGGTACATGGGGACTCTTGGCGGTGGTATCGCCGGCCCCGGTGAGTGCGCAAGTGATGATGACGTCGTGGTTCATGGTGCAATTTCCTTACAGGCGTGTTTGCTGGGGGCGTGGCGCTGCCGTACGCGGCCCTGGCGGGCGGCGCGACGGCACAGGTCTTCAGGTCATTGGCGGGTCAGTTGCAGGTGCTCGATGGCCGGCTTGCCGTCGAAGGTGGTCACCCCGTCGAGCCAGCGCTGCTGGTCTTGCGGGTGATCCTTGAGCCACTGCCGGGCGGACTCCAGGGCGTCCTTGTGGTCCAGCAGCGGCTGCATCATGCGGCTCTCGTCCTCGGCGCTGAAGGTCAGGTTGGCCAGCAGCCGGCTGACATTGGGGCACTGCTGGGCGTAGCTGGGGGCGGTGACCGTCCAGACCGTGGCCCGGCCTTCATCGGGCCCCAGGGCGTTGTCGCTGCCGGAGAGGTAGGTCATCTGCACGTTGACGTTCATCGGGTGCGGCGCCCAGCCGAAGAACACCACCGCCTCCTTGCGCCTTACCGCGCGGTCCACCGCGGCGAGCATGCCGGCCTCGCTGGACTCCACCAGCTGGAACTTGCCGAGGCCGAACTGGTTCTTGGCGATCATCGCCTTGATCTGGGTATTGGCACCGGAGCCGGGCTCGATGCCGTAGATCTTGCCGCCCAGCTCCTTCTCGAACCGGGCGATGTCGGCGAAGCTCTTCAGGCCCTTGTCCGCCAGGTAAGTGGGCACGGCGAGGGTGGCGCGGGCGTCTTTCAGGCTGGGCTGGTCGAGGACCTTGACCTGGCCGGCCTCGACGAACGGGGTGATGGTCTGGGTCATCAGCGGGTTCCAGTAGCCCAGGAACAGGTCCAGGCGCTGGTCGCGGATGCCGGCGAAGATGATCTGCTGCGAGGCGCTGGTCTGCTTGGTCTTGTAGCCGAGGCCGTCGAGCAGGACCTGGGCCATGGCGCTGGTGGCGATCACGTCGGTCCAGTTGACCACGCCCAGGCGCACGTTCTGGCAACTGGCGGCATCGGCGGCCATGGTTCCGGAGCTGAACAGGAGGGTACCGCTAAGAGCCAGGACGCAACGGCTGATCAGTCGTTTCATGAGGGTTTCCTCGGCAGGTCGTTATTGTGGGCCCGGCGTCTTCGTGCGCCGGTGATGCCACGTTACGCAGCTGGCGGGTTGCGAAAACGCACAGCGGCGACCGGCTCTTGCACTGCAGCGACCTCGAGTCTTGAAGCCACCCGGGAAACGGCGTATCACAATGGCCACGCCGCCCGTCCTCCGAGTGCGTCCCATGTCCCAGGATTTCTACTTCTTGCTGCTGCCGGGGTTCTCGGCCATCGGCTTCATCTCGGCCATCGAGCCTTTGCGGGTGGCCAACCGCTTTCGCGGCGGGCTGTATCGCTGGCATGTATTGAGTGTGGATGGCGGGGCGGTGCTGGCCAGCAACGGCATGTCGGTCAACGCCGATGCCGCGCTGGAGCCGTTGAAGAAGGGCGCTACCTTGCTGGTGGTGGCCGGGTTCGAGCCGCTGCGGTCCTTCGGTGCGGCCCTGGAGCACTGGCTGCGGCGCCTGGATGGGGAAGGGGTGACCCTGGGCGGGATCGACACCGGTAGCGTGGTGCTGGCCGAGGCCGGGCTGCTGGAAGGGCACCGGGTAGCCTTGCACTGGGAAGCGATCGACGCCTTCAAGGAGTCTTATCCACAGCTGAGTGTCACCCAGGAACTGTTCGAGATCGACCGCCGGCGCATCAGCTCGGCTGGCGGTACGGCGTCCATCGACATGATGCTCGACCTGATCGGCCAGGCCCACGGCCCGCAGCTGGCGATCCAGGTCAGCGAGCAGTTCGTGCTGGGGCGCATCCGTCCGCGCAAGGACCACCAGCGCATGGAGGTCGCCAGCCGCTACGGCATCAACAACAAGAAACTGGTGCAGGTGATCGGCGAGATGGAGCAGCACAGCGAGCCGCCCCTGAGCACCCTGGCCCTGGCCGAGTCGGTGAAAATCACCCGGCGCCAGTTGGAGCGCCTGTTTCGCCTGCACCTCAACGACACGCCGAGCAATTTCTACCTCGGGCTGCGCCTGGACAAGGCCCGCCAGTTATTGCGCCAGAGCGACCTGAGCGTGCTGGAAGTGAGCATCGCCTGCGGTTTCGAATCGCCGTCCTACTTCACCCGCAGCTACCGCGCGCGGTTCACTCGCTGCCCCCGGGAGGACCGACAACACAGCCAGAAGGCCTGAGAGCTTGTCCACGATCTGCTGCGCTTAGCCCATGGGGCGTTCAAAAAGGCTTTGAAATGCTCAATCAGGACCCTGAATTGCGCTTTCTCAGGCATTTTTGCCTGGTCTGAACGTCGCTCGCTAGACCGTGAGCAGGCTCTGAGCTGCCCTATTGGTGGGCGCGAAGCGGGCGCGCGATGCAGGCAACCCGTTGGGTCAGGCCGTACGCCTAGCGGGCCAGTCGGATCGCCGCCCGCTCGCTCCTACAGATACGCGGACTACTTCTTCAGCAGCGCCGCGCAGGCCGCCTTGTAGGCCTCGTGCTGGTACTTGTTGAGGCTCGCCGGCAGCTCGTAGCCGTGCTTCTTGTACTGGGCGTTGATGGTCTGGGGCGACAGCAGCGTCACCTCGCAATTCTCCAGCAACTGGAACACGCCCTCGATCTTGAAGGTGGTGGGGCCACCGGCGAACTCGCCTTTCTTGCTGCGCTTCTTGATGGCGATCCGGGTGATGCCCTGCTCGCGGACAAAATCCCGCACCTGGGCGGCGAAGGTGCGCACGTTGGCCGCTTCATCGTCGTCTTCCAGGGCGATCTTCTTCACGGCGATGGCCTGGTGTTCAAGCGTGCCGCCTTGCAGGGAGGCGAGGGCGAAGATGGCTTCGCTGCCCTTGATCTCGATACCGCAAATGCTCATGGAGAATCCTTGTGAAAGTCGTTGGCTGGCGCGCAGCTTACAGCTCCAGCTGGTCGGCGCGAATGCCGAATGCCGAATGCCGAATGCCGCGGCGCGGCCGAGACTTGTATTTCCTCCACGACAGAAGCTTGTCCCTTTGTTGCCCCTCTCTCTAGCGGGCGGGTGGCGGTCCGCGACGGTCCATTTCGTACACCCGGCTGTGCAGCAGGCGCTCCTTGAGCCAGGTACCGGCCTGGCCCAGGGGGCTTTGGCGTGCCCAGAGCAGATCGACGCCTACCTGCCAGTCGCCGTGGAACGGGTCGGCCAGGTGCAGTTCCACCAGTTCGCCCCTGGCCAGCTCGCGCAGGACCAGTTGCCGGGGCAGGGCGGCCCAGCCGAGCCCGGCACGCAGCATCTCCAGCAGTGCGTGTTGGTCTTGTACCTGCCACAGCCGCAGGCAACGCAGGTACTCGCTGCTGGGGGGCTGTTGGCTGGGCAGGCTGGAGGCGCACAGGCGCCGGTGCTGCTGCAAGTCGTCGGCGCTCAGAGGGTTGCGCTGCGCCAGGGGATGGTCCGGGCGGCAGGCATGCACCAGGTGCAAGCGGCCCACTTGCTGGAACTCCAGCGCCTGGGGATAGCCAGTCGCGGACAAGGCCAGGCCCAGTACCGCTTCGCCGCGGGCTACCAGTTCGCTGGCACTGCTGGAGTAAGGCTGGCGCAGCAGCAGGTCAACCTGGGGGAACGCCTGCTCGAACTCGCGCAGCAGCGGCAGCAGTGGGCCGCAAGGGGCCTGGATCGCCAGCGTCAGTTGCGGCTCCGGCTCCTGGGACAAGCCATCGGCGCTGGCTTGCAGGTCCTGGCAGCGTTCCAGCACCGTCTCGGCCTGCAGCAGGATTTTCCGACCAGTGGCGGTCAACGCCGGGCTGCGAGTGCTGCGGTCGAACAGCTCCACCTTCAGGTCGTCCTCCAGGTTGGCGATGGCCAGGCTGACGGTGGACTGGGTCTTGCCCAGCCGGCGCGCGGCGGCCGAGAACGAGCCGGTGCGGGCGGCCTGGACGAACATCTGCAACTGATCCAGTGAAAAATCCATGGTGTCCCCCAATCCCTGGGCAAAAGCCCCTGGCCCTGCGTTGAACAGGCTGGCAGTCCAGGCTTTGCAGGGTATTCAAGCACAGCCTTGCGGCTCGCGAAGGGGCGGGGACGCTGGCGCGTCCCCGGATCGGCGCCAGGGGATCACTCCTGGGCGATGGACTCGATGAACTCCGAACGCTCGTCGCTCATGCGCGCCAGGCAATCGTTGCTGGCGATGTTGTAGGCCTTGCTGCCAGGCTTGGCCGGGAAGGACTCCACGGCGCAGTCGGCGTCGCGCTGCTTCTGCCACAGCTGCTGGGCGTTCTTGACCTTGGCGGTGATGTCGCCCAGCTGCGCCTTGTCGTTGCCATACAAAGTGCCCAGGCGTTCCAGCAGGCTCTGCACATTGTCGTTGAGCAGTTGCTCGGCGGTGGTCCTGTTATAGGTCGCGCATTCCAGGGTCTGCACGTCGTTTTCCACGCCGTCGCAGGGCGAGCCGTCGGCCTCTTCGGCAGCCTGGGCGCCGCTCGCCAGCAGTATCAGGGCCAGGAAGATCGGTTTCTTCATTGCAGCGCTGCCTCTAATCCGGTGAAGCCTTGGTTGAAGCGGCGAATTCTGGCCCAAGGTTCGAGCAAAGAACAGAGCCTGCCCCGGGCCGCGTGAAAACTCCCGCCCAGGCCCAGCAGGCAATGCCCATCCAGGCCCCTGGCCCGTGCCTTCGCGCCTGTTCGTGTCTGCTCTGGCGCGGTTTTCGCGAAGCCTGGCATGGCGCTTCGTCGGCGCTTGACGCTTTCGGCAAACCCCCTGTCGTTTTTGCACCGGGGCGCCCTGGCCCTCAGGCATATGCTGGCCCCAAAGCGCCGGCAGACGATTCGGCGCAGGAATCGCCAGATAAAAGGGGACAGCCTGATGAGCCCAGCCGAACTGCACGCCGACAGCATCGTTATCGACGGATTGATCATCGCCAAATGGAACCGCGAACTGTTCGAGGACATGCGCAAGGGTGGCCTGACCGCAGCCAACTGCACGGTGTCGGTCTGGGAGGGCTTCAAGGCCACCGTCGACCAGATCGCCGCCAGCCAGAAGCTGATCCGCGACAACAGCGACCTGGTGATGCCGGTGCGCACCACCGCCGACATCCGCAAGGCCAAGGAACTGGGCAAGACCGGCATCCTCTTCGGCTTCCAGAACGCCCACGCCTTCGAGGACCAGATCGCCTACGTGGACGTGTTCAAGCAGTTGGGCGTGGGCATCGTGCAGATGTGCTACAACACCCAGAACCTGGTGGGCACCGGCTGCTACGAGCGCGACGGCGGGCTGTCGGGTTTCGGCCGCGAGATCGTCGCCGAGATGAACCGCGTCGGCATCATGTGCGACCTGTCCCACGTCGGCTCCAAGACCAGCGAGGAAGTCATCCTCGAATCGAAGAAGCCGGTCTGCTACTCCCATTGCCTGCCTTCGGGCCTGAAAGAACACCCGCGCAACAAGTCGGACGCAGAGCTGAAGTTCATCGCCGACCACGGCGGCTTCGTCGGCGTGACCATGTTCGCGCCGTTCCTGGCCAAGGGCATCGACTCGACCATCGACGACTATGCCGAGGCCATCGAGTACACCATGAACATCGTCGGTGAAGACGCCATCGGCATCGGCACCGACTTCACCCAGGGCCACGGCCAGGACTTCTTCGAGTACCTGACCCACGATAAGGGCTACGCCCGGCGCCTGACCAACTTCGGCAAGATCATCAACCCGCTGGGCATCCGCACCGTGGGCGAATTCCCCAACCTCACCGAGACCCTGCTGGGGCGCGGCCACTCCGAGCGCGTGGTGCGCAAGATCATGGGCGAGAACTGGGTGAATGTACTCAAGGACGTCTGGGGCGAGTGATGAACACCCCCGGAGCCTGCTGCGCCCACCGATAGCTGCGTCGCGTCCTCGCGACAGGCTCGCCGTACATGCGTACTGCCCTCGCCTGTCGCTGCGGGACTCCTTGCTCTCGGTGTGCTCACGACGGCTCCAGCGGTATTCACGCGAATTTTTTCCATGCAAAGCCAAGGCTTTGCCAAGCCAAGAATGAATTTCTGGAGTCAAGTTTCCATGGCCAAGATCGCCCCGCAACTGCCCATCGAAGTCGACAGCGAGACCGGCGTCTGGACGTCCGATGCCCTGCCGATGCTGTACGTACCGCGGCATTTCTTCGTCAACAACCACATGGGCATCGAGGAAGTGCTGGGCGCCGACGCCTATGCCGAGATCCTCTACAAGGCCGGCTACAAGTCCGCCTGGCACTGGTGCGAGAAAGAAGCCCAATGCCATGGCCTGGAAGGCGTGGCGGTGTTCGAGCACTACATGAAGCGCCTCTCCCAGCGCGGCTGGGGCCTGTTCAAGATCCAGGACATCGACCTCGACCAGGGCACCGCCAGCGTCAAGCTCGAGCACTCGGCCTTCGTCTACGTCTACGGCAAGTGCGGGCGCAAGGTGGACTACATGTTCACCGGCTGGTTCGCCGGCGCCATGGACCAGATCCTGGCGGCCCGTGGCAGCAAGATCCGCACCGTGGCAGAGCAAGTCTACGGTGGTTCCGAAGAAGGGCACGACGACGGCCTGTTCGTCGTCAAAGCGTTGTAAGCGGAGTTCAAGACAATGGCTTTCGAAGCGATGTTCCAGCCGATCCAGATCGGCAAACTGACCATCCGCAACCGCGTGCTCAGTACCGCCCACGCCGAGGTCTACGCCACCGACGGCGGCATGACCACCGAGCGCTACGTGAAGTACTACGAGGAAAAGGCCAAGGGCGGCATCGGCCTGGCGATTTGCGGCGGCTCCTCGGTGGTGGCCATCGACAGCCCCCAGGAATGGTGGAGCTCGGTGAACCTGTCCACCGACCGCATCATCCCGCACTTCCAGAACCTCTCCGACGCCATGCACAAGCACGGCGCCAAGATCATGATCCAGATTACCCACATGGGCCGGCGCTCGCGCTGGGACGGCTTCAACTGGCCGACCCTGATGTCGCCGTCCGGGGTCCGTGAGCCGGTGCACCGCGCCACCTGCAAGACCATCGAGGTGGAAGAGATCTGGCGAGTGATCGGCAACTACGCCCAAGCCGCCCGTCGCGCCAAGGAAGGTGGCCTGGACGGCGTGGAGCTGTCGGCAGTGCACCAGCACATGATCGACCAGTTCTGGAGCCCGCGGGTCAACAAGCGGACCGACGAATGGGGCGGCACCTTCGAGAAGCGCATGCGCTTCGGCCTGGAGGTGCTCAAGGCGGTGCGCGCCGAGGTCGGCGACGATTTCTGCGTCGGCATGCGCATCTGCGGCGACGAATTCCATCCCGATGGCCTGTCCCACGAGGACATGAAGCAGATCGCCAAGTACTACGACGACACCGGCATGCTCGATTTCCTCGGCGTGGTCGGTTCCGGTTGCGACACCCACAACACCCTGGCCAACGTCATCCCCAACATGAGCTTCCCGCCGGAGCCGTTCCTGCACCTGGCGGCGGGCATCAAGGAAGTGGTCAAGGTCCCGGTGCTGCACGCACAGAACATCAAGGACCCGAACCAGGCCACGCGCATCCTCGAGGGCGGCTACGTCGACATGGTCGGCATGACCCGCGCACACATGGCCGACCCGCACCTGATCGCCAAGATCAAGATGGGCCAGATCGACCAGATCAAGCAGTGCGTGGGTGCCAACTACTGCATCGACCGCCAGTACCAGGGCCTGGACGTGCTGTGCATCCAGAACGCCGCCACTTCCCGTGAATACATGGGCGTGCCGCACATCATCGAGAAGACCACCGGCGCCAAGCGCAAGGTGGTGGTGGTCGGCGCCGGCCCTGCGGGCATGGAGGCTGCCCGGGTGGCGGCCGAGCGCGGCCACGACGTGACCCTGTTCGAGAAGAAAGAGGCGATCGGCGGGCAGATCACCACCGCCTCCAAGGCCCCGCAGCGCGACCAGATCGCCGGCATCACCCGCTGGTACCAACTGGAGCTGGCACGGCTGAAGGTCGACCTGCGCCTGGGCACCGCGGCGGACGCGGCGACCATCCTCGACCTGCGCCCCGACGTGGTGGTGCTGGCGGTGGGCGGCCATCCGTTCATCGAGCAGAACGAACACTGGGGCGCCGCCGAAGGGCTGGTGGTCAGCAGCTGGGACATCCTCGATGGCCGGGTCGCGCCGGGCAAGAACGTGCTGGTGTACGACACCATCTGCGAATTCACCGGGATGTCGGTCGCCGACTACCTGGCCGACAAGGGCTCGCAGGTGGAGATCGTCACCGATGACATCAAGCCCGGCATCGCCATCGGCGGCACCTCGTTCCCCACCTACTACCGCAGCCTGTACCCCAAGGAAGTGATCATGACCGGGGACCTGACCCTGGAGAAGGTCTACCGCGAGGGCGACAAGCTGGTGGCCGTGCTGGAGAACGAATACACCGGCGCCCGCGAGGAGCGGGTGGTGGACCAGGTGGTGGTGGAGAACGGCGTGCGTCCCGACGAGGCGCTGTACTACGGGCTCAAGGACGGCTCGCGCAACAAGGGCCAGATCGACGTCGAGGCGCTGTTCGCGATCAAGCCGCAGCCTTGCCTGGGCGAAGCGGGCGACGGCTACCTGCTGTTCCGCATCGGCGATTGCGTGTCCCAGCGCAACACCCATGCGGCGATCTACGACGCCCTGCGCCTATGCAAGGACTTTTGACGGCAGCGACAAGTTTCAAGCTGCAAGCGGCAAGTTGAAGCAGGTGTTCGGCAGTGCTTTTGCTTGTCGCTTGCCCCTGGCGTTCTGTAAGGACTTTTAGCCGCCGTTGCAGGTTTTGAGCGGCCAGCCAGAGCGAATGCTCAGCCTTGTTTTTTCTTGCCGCTTGAAGCTAGCCGCTTGCAGCTGACCTTAAGGTGACTGTGATGTTGAATACCCTTCTTCCCATCCTGCTGTTCGCTGCCCTGGGCCTGGCGGTCCTCGGTGCGTTGCGGCGCGCGGCCATGTGGCGCCGGGGGCGAGCCTCCAAGGTCGACCTGGTCGGCGGCCTGCTGGCCATGCCCCGGCGCTACATGGTGGATCTGCACCATGTGGTGGCCCGCGACAAGTACATCGCCAACACCCACGTGGCCACCGCCGGTGGCGCGGTGGCGTCCATCGTCCTGGCGCTGCTGGTGCACGGCTTCGGCCTGCACAACCGCGTGCTGGCCTATGCCTTGCTGCTGATGTCGGCGCTGATGTTCGTGGGGGCGATCTTCGTCTACCGGCGCCGGCGCAACCCGCCATCGCGCTTGTCCAAGGGCCCGTGGATGCGCCTGCCCAAGAGCCTGCTGGCGTTTTCCGCGAGCTTCTTCCTGGTGACCCTGCCGGTGGCCGGGATCCTCCCGGAGCAGTTCGGTGGCTGGCTGCTGGCGGCGATCCTCGCGCTGGGCGTGCTCTGGGGCGTGTCGGAGCTGTTCCTCGGCATGACCTGGGGCGGGCCGATGAAACACGCCTTCGCCGGTGCCCTGCACCTGGCCTGGCACCGGCGCGCCGAACGCTTCGGCGGCGGCCGCTCCACCGGCCTCAAGCCGCTGGACCTGGAAGACCCCAGCGCGCCCCTGGGCGTGGAGAAACCCGTGGACTTCACCTGGAACCAGCTGCTGGGCTTCGATGCCTGCGTGCAGTGCGGCAAGTGCGAGGCGGCTTGCCCGGCCTTCGCCGCCGGCCAGCCGCTGAACCCCAAGAAGCTGATCCAGGACATGGTCGTCGGCCTGGCCGGTGGCAGCGATGCCCACTTCGCCGGCAGCCCCTATCCGTCCCTCGACGGTCGCAGCCAGCCGCTGGGCGAACATCACGGCGGCCCGCACCTGCCGATCGTCGCGCTGCAGGGCAAGGCCCTGGTGGATGCCCAGACTCTGTGGTCGTGCACCACCTGCCGGGCCTGCGTCGAGGAATGCCCGATGATGATCGAGCACGTCGATGCCATCGTCGACATGCGCCGCCACCTGACCCTGGAAAAAGGCGCCACGCCGAACAAGGGCGCCGAGGTGCTGGAGAACCTGATCGCCACCGACAACCCGGGCGGTTTCAACCCCGGGGGGCGGATGAACTGGGCGGCCGACCTCAACCTCAAGCTGCTGCCTGAAGTGAAGAGCACCGAGGTGCTGTTCTGGGTCGGCGACGGCGCCTTCGACATGCGCAACCAGCGTACCCTGCGGGCCTTCGTCAAGGTGCTGAAGGCCGCGGGCGTGGATTTCGCCGTGCTGGGCCTGGAAGAACGCGACAGTGGCGACGTGGCCCGGCGCCTGGGCGACGAGGCGACCTTCCAGCAACTGGCCCGGCGCAATATCCAGACCCTGGCCAAGTACCAGTTCCAGCGCATCGTCACCTGCGATCCCCACAGCTTCCATGTGCTGAAAAACGAATACGGCGCCCTGGGCGGTGACTACCAGGTACAGCACCACAGCACCTACATCGCCGAGCTGATCGCCGCCGGCCAACTCGATCTTGGCCGGCACAAGGGTGGCAGCGTGACCTATCACGACCCCTGCTACCTGGGCCGCTACAACGGTGAGTACGAAGCCCCGCGCCAGGTGCTGCGCGCCCTGGGGATCGAGGTCAAGGAAATGCAGCGCGCAGGGTTCCGCTCCCGCTGTTGTGGCGGTGGCGGTGGCGCGCCGATCACCGACATTCCCGGCAAGCAGCGGATTCCCGACATGCGCATGGAGGACATTCGCGAGACCGGCGCCGAGCTGGTGGCGGTGGGTTGTCCGCAATGCACGGCAATGCTCGAAGGGGTGGTGGAGCCCCGGCCGATGATCAAGGACATCGCCGAACTGGTGGCCGAGGCCCTGTTGGAAAGCGCGGCCCCGAGCAAGGCGCCAGTGGTGAAAGCCGAACCTGCGGAGGTGCACTGATGAGCGAGATTATCCGCCGCGATCCCCGCGCCGAGTGGATCGCCCGCAACCGCCTGCACCCGCTGCATGCGGCCATGCAACCGGCGCAGCACAGCTGGATGGGGCCCAATGGCCTGGTGCGCAAGAACCCCCACGGCATGGGTTTCGTCGGCCCCAACGGGCTCAAGCGCATCGATCGTAGCGGCGCCCAGCAAGGTGGCAGCAGCCACAAGCGCACGGCGGCGGTCGAGGTGCAACTACCGCTGCACCAGCTGGCGCAGCCAGCGTTCTACATCAACGTGGTGCCGGACATGGTCGGCGGCCGCCTGAGCAGCCACGACCGCGACTTGCTGGGCCTGGCCCGGCAACTGGCTGGCCAGGACGGCGCGGTGCTGGCGGTGGTGTTCGGCGAGCACAAGGAATCGAATTTCGCCACGGCCGGGGTCGACCGCCTGCTGGTGCTGCCGGGCAGCGAGTTCGACGGTTATGCACCGGAGCAGCGGGTCCAGGGCCTGCGGGCTGTGGATAACCAGTTCAACCCGCGCCATTGGCTGCTGCCCGACAGCCGCAGCGGCGGTGGCGAATTGGGCCGGCGCTTTGCCGCGGCCCTGGGCGAACGCCCGGCGACCCGGGTCTGGCAGATCAAGGAAGGGCAATGCATCGGCCGCGCCGGTGCGGGCCTGGAGGATCTGGCACGGCCTCTGCCACGGCTGATCCTGGCGGCGGCCGAATGTGCCGAGCCGGTCAGCGAAACCCGTCACGAAGCCTTGCCGGTGGAGTTATCCACAAGCGTGGCCCGCAGCCTGGCACGCATCGAGGATCTGGGCGCGGTGGCGGTGGACCCGGCGGCGATTCCCATGGCCGAGGCCGAGTTCATCCTGTCCGGGGGCAACGGGGTCAAGGACTGGGCGCTGTTCCATCGCGCGGCCCAGGCCCTGGGGGCCACCGAGGGCGCCTCGCGGGTGGCGGTGGACGACGGCTTCATGCCCCGCGACCGCCAGGTGGGCGCCACCGGCACCTGGGTGACCGCGCGGGTCTACGTGGCGGTGGGGATCTCCGGGGCGATCCAGCACCTGCAGGGCATTGGTGCCTGCGACAAGGTGGTGGCGATCAACATGGACCCGGGCTGCGACATGATCAAGCGCGCCGACCTGGCGGTGATCGGCGACAGCGCCGCGATCCTCGAGGCGCTGATCGCCGCCGTCGAAGCCTACCGCAGCGCCGCCAAGCGCGATGCGGCTTGAGGGAACCCTTATGAACAGCAACGTGATCAGCCTGGTCTCCATCGGCGCGCATCCGACCTCCGGTCGGCCACGGCGTGCCGAACAGGATGCCCGGGCCGTGGAACTGGGCCTGCAACTGGCCGGTGGACAACTGCAGGTGCTGCACGCCGGCGATGCCGCCGAGCCGGCCCTGCGTGCCTACCTGGGCATGGGCCTGGAGCAACTGCATGTATTGGAGCAGCCGGCCGGCGCCGATGCCTTGCCAGCCTTGGCCCAGTACCTGCGCCATGCCGGGGCCCAGGTGGTATTGACCGGCAGCCAGGCAGAAACCGGCGAAGGCTCGGGCATGCTGCCGTTCCTGCTGGCCGAGAACCTGGGTTGGCCGCTGGTGGTGGGGCTGGCCGAGGTGGAATCCCTGGAGGATGGCGTGGCCCATGTGCTGCAAGCCTTGCCCCGGGGCCAGCGGCGCCGGCTCAAGGTGCGCCTGCCGTTCCTCGCCACTGTGGATAACGCCGCGCCCAAGCCTCGCCAGAGTGCCTATGGCCCGGCACGGCGCGGGGTGTTGCGCGCCGACCAGGTCATGGTGGTGGAGGACGAGTTGTTCACCGGCGCCAGCCTGCAGCCGGCCAGGCCAAGGCCCAAGCGCTTGAAGGTGATCAAGGCCAAGAGCGGCGCCGACCGCATGAAGGCCGCCACCGCCAAGGCCAGCGGCGGCACCGGCCAGGTGCTCAAGGACGTCAGCGCGCAAGCCGGGGCCGAGGCCATCTTCAAGTTGTTGCTGGAGGAAGGGGTGCTCCGCTAGGGCTGCACCGGTCGTACTAGCGCTATCGCGAGTAATCGAGCGTCGACCGGCTGCTCCTGCGGGGGCCTGGCTTGCAGTCCTGCTTTCACGGTTACTCACAATCCCTGTGCGCGGCTCTGTGGATAAGATGTTCGCGCCTTGCTCCAGCCCATGCAGAACAAGCCCTGCAGCCATCTGTACGAAATTTGATCAGGCTAAATCGTGGTTTTTCCTGGCTTTTTTCCGCGGTGTTGGACTCATCAGGGGGCAGTTGTGCACAGCAGTTGCCCCCAAAGTCTGTTGGCGCTTTTGTGGATAAGTTGTTTGCTCAGGGCTGTAGCCCTTGCAGGACAAGGCTTGGCGCGATCTGATCAAAAAACACCCAAATCGTGATCCTGGGCCTGTCCTGGCGTTTGCAAGGCGGAATTTTCCTGGACTGGAGGGCTTTTCCACAGAAATCGCGGGCAGCGGCTGTAGTTGCCCCCAAAGTCTGTTGGTCGATCTGTGGATAAGATGTTCGCCTCGTGCTGTAGGCCATGTACAGCAAGGCTTGCAGGCGTTTGTTCAATAATTGATCAAGGGCGCGTCAAGCGGCTGTTTTTGCCTAACCCACGGATTTTCCTGGGAATCCCGGGGAAATATCCCCATCCCCAGTGCACTTGCCCACAATTGCTGTGGGCCAAGATGTGGATAAGTTGTTCGCCAACCGCCACGGGCCTTGTAATTCATGGCGTGTACGGCAATAGATCAAATTTCATACAGTGCCGATGCCTGTCTTGACGTTGGGTCCCGTTCGGCTGTGTAGCGGCTGTTCAGGCCGGCAGGCCTTCCAGAGCAGCGGCATTGCCCTCGTGTTGCGCTCGGGCGCAGCTTCGCTGGCGCTCAGCAGCGGCTACAGATGAGTTTCGTGTAGCCACTGCCGAGCTTGCCAGGCCCTCAGATTTGCGGGCGGGCGCAGTTCAGCCGGTGACCGGTACGCCCTTGAGGTAGGGCGCCGGTTCGGCGCCGAGGTTGTTGAGCAGGCGCTCGCTGTACCAGTCGATGAAGTTGACCACGCCGAACTCGTAGGTCTTGGAGTAGGGCCCGGGCTGGTAGGCGGTGGAGTTGATGCCGCGCTGGTTCTCCTCGGCCAGGCGCCGGTCCTGGTCGTTGGTGGCGTCCCATACCTGGCGCATGCGCTCCACGTCATAGTCCACGCCTTCCACGGCGTCCTTGTGCACCAGCCACTTGGTGGTGACCATGGTTTCCTGGGCGCTGATCGGCCACACCGTGAACACAATGATGTGGTCGCCCATGCAGTGGTTCCACGAATGGGGCAGGTGCAGGATGCGCATCGAACCCAGGTCCGGGTTCTTGATCCGGCCCATGAGCTTCTTGCAGCCCTGCTTGCCGTCCAGGGTCATGGACACGGTGCCCTTGAGCAGTGGCATGCGCACGATGCGGTTGCGCAGGCCGAAGCTGGCGTGGGCGTAGGGGATCTTCTCGGCTTCCCAGGCGGCGGCGGAGGCGGCTACGTGGTCCTTGAAGGCCTGGTCGGCCCGTGGGTCGGTAACGTCGTCCCATTCCAGCAGGGTCTTGAGCAGTTCCGGGTGCGAGGCATTGCAGTGGTAGCACTCGCGGTTGTTCTCCAGCACCAGTTTCCAGTTGGCCTTTTCCATCAAGGTGGTCTGCACCGCCACCTTGGTGTTCTCCATGTCGTAGGGCTCCATGTAGTGGGACAGGGTCGCCAGGAAGTCATCGATGGCCGGCGGGTTCTCGGCCAGCGAGATGAAGATGTAGCCACCGGCGGTCTTCACTTGCACCGGCTTGAGGCTGTACTGCTTCATGTCGAAGTCGGCGCCCATCTCGGTGCCGGCGAACAGCAGGCGGCCGTCCACTTCGTAGGTCCACTGGTGGTAGGGGCAGACCAGCTTGGCCACCTTGCCCTTGTCGCTGGTGCACAAGCGCGAGCCACGGTGCCGGCAGACGTTGTGGAAGGCGTGGACCACGCCGTCGGCGCCGCGGATGACGATGATCGGGTTCTTGCCGATCTGCAGGGTGATGAAGTTGCCCTTGGTGGGAATCTCCGAGGTCATGCCGGCGATCAGCCATTCCTTGTGGAAGATCTCCTGCATGTCGATTTCGAACAGCCTTTGATCGCAGTAGAAGGGTTGCGGCAGGGAGAAGGTCCGCTCGCGTTCCTGCAGCATCTGCGCGGTGGCCTTGCGTGCGGGTTCCAGTGGATCGCCCAGGCTCAGGGTGGTGACGTCCATCGTTCAGGTCCTCATGGCCGTTCGGTGCGGCCGGCGTATTAGGGAGTGGCTACGGTCGGTGCTACGCAAGTCACGAAAAAGCAGCTGTTGTCGTGGGGCCGAGTGTGGGTCCCCAGGCGCCGCGAACCTTATCCATGGGCGACATGGCCCAATCTGTTCCCGACGCCGTAGGCCCTGTAGCCGGGGCCTGGTCGCGATAAGCATGTGAATGTCGCGGATAGGTAAACAGGCCCTGGGCGCCTTACGCAGAATCGCTGGCAAGACGCCGACAGTCGGCCGTGGAGAACAGCATGTCCAACACCTTCCTCAACCCGGTAACCACCCAGACCTGGGCCAATGGTCGTCACATCGTCCGTTGCGTCAAAGTCATCCAGGAAACCTGGGACGTACGGACCTTCTGCTTCATGGCCGACCAGCCGATCATGTTCTTCTTCAAGCCGGGGCAGTTCGTCACCCTGGAGCTGGAGATCGAAGGCCAGCCGGTGATGCGCTCCTACACCATCTCCAGTTCGCCGTCGGTGCCCTACAGCTTCTCGGTGACCATCAAGCGCGTACCCGGAGGCAAGGTCTCCAACCACCTGCACGACACCCTGCACGAAGGCCAGGAGCTGGCGGTACACGGGCCGGTGGGGTTGTTCAACGCCATCGACTTCCCCAACCCGAAGATCCTCTACCTCAGCGGCGGGGTCGGCATCACTCCGGTGATGTCCATGGCGCGCTGGTTCTACGACACCAACGCCAATGTCGACATGGTGTTCATCCACAGCGCCCGCTCGCCCAAGGACATCATCTACCACCGCGAGCTGGAGCACATGGCCTCGCGGATCGACAACTTCAGCCTGCACCTGATCTGCGAACGCCATGGCCTGGGCGAGCCCTGGGCCGGTTATCGCGGCTATCTCAACCACAAGATGCTGGAGCTGATGGCGCCGGACTTCCTCGAGCGGGAGGTGTTCTGCTGCGGCCCCACGCCCTACATGCACGCGGTCAAGCGCCTGCTGGAGGCCGCCGGCTTCGACATGGCCCGCTACCACGAGGAGTCGTTCGGCGCGACGCCGGCCGATGCCCGGGCCGATGCGGTGGAGCAGGCCGAACAGGCCGCCGAGGCACCGGAGGTGGATGCCGCCGACCTGCACCAGGTGGAGTTCACCGCCTCGGGCAAGAGCATCCGCGTGGCCCCGGGGGAGACCGTGCACGCGGCGGCGGCCAAGCTTGGCCTGATGATCCCCAAGGCCTGCGGCATGGGTATCTGCGGCACCTGCAAGGTGCTCAAGCTGGGGGGCGAGGTGGAAATGGAGCACAACGGCGGGATCACCGAGGAAGACGAAGCCGAAGGCTACATCCTGTCGTGCTGCAGCGTGCCCAAGGGCGATGTGCGCGTGGAGTTCTGATCGGCTTTCGTGGCGCGGGAGCAAGCTGCCTCGCCACAGGCGGCTCGCTCTGGCAACCGGGCCTTGGGCTCAATACAACGCCGGGCGGCGGTCCAGGTGCACATGGTTATGTTCACTGATGGACTTGTGCCAGGCCTGGCCCAGGTCCAGCTCCGCCAGCAGCAACTGTGCGCCGGCTTGGCGCTCGCGGCCGGCCAGCGGATAGCCATCGGCGTCGACGATGGTCGAGCCGCCGACCCAGTCCACTCCACGTTCCTCGCCACAGCGGTCGCAGGCGGCGATGAACATCCGGTTGACCGCCGCATTGGCCTGCACCCGGACCATCTCCGCCGGGCGTTCGCCGGCCGGTCGCGGCCCGTTGGGCCAGTTCACCGGCGCGCACAGCAGCGCCGCCCCGGCCAGTGCCGGCAGGCGCACCCACTCGGGAAACTCCAGGTCGTAGCAGATCATTACGGCGATCGGCCCAAAGCGCGTGGCCACCACCGGCGGTGGCTCGTTGCCGGGGGTGAAGATCAGGTTCTCGCCATCCCACAGGTGGGCCTTGCGGTACAGGGTCAGCGTTCCTTCCGGCTCGACCAGGGCCGCGCTGTTGGCCACCTGGCCTTGCTCCAGGCGCTCGCAGAAGCCACCGACGATGACCACCTGCAGCTCTGCGGCCAACGCCTTCCACAGGCTAAGGGTGGGGCCGTCCAGGGGCTCCGAGAGGGCCAGGGCCTCCTGCCGGTCATGGAACAGGTAGCCGCTCTGCACCAGCTCCGGCAGCACCACCACCTGGGCGCCCCGGGCGGCGGCCTGGCGGATCGCCGTCGCGCCGAGCTCGCGGTTGTAGTCCAGCTCGCCGATGCGTGGCGCCAGTTGCTGGCAGGCTACTTTCAAGGTGCTCGGGGTATTCATCGGGCCGCTCCTTCCAGGGTTCGTTCGCTGGCCTGGATGGCGCGTTCTTCAGCGGCCAGGTCCAGGTTGCGGGTCAGGGCCCAGTAGACCAGCCCGGCCACCGCCAGGCCGATCACGAAGGCGATGTCGGCGCCGCCCAGGGCCAGGGCCAGCGGGCCCTGGTAGAAGCTCAGGGACATGAACGGCACCATCGCCAACAGGCCGAGGAAGTACGCGGTGAGCCCGGCGGCGGACCAGCGGCCGTAGATGCCGGCGGGGTTGAAGATGTCGCTGATGGCGTAGTGGCCTTTGCGTACCAGGTAGAAGTCCGTCAGGTTCACGGCGGTCCAGGGCACCAGGAAGTACAGCATCAGCAGCACGAAGGTGTTGAAGCTGCCCAGGTAGCTCTCGGGAATGTTCAGGGCGATCAGGAAGATCACCGCCGCCACCAGCAGGATTCCGGCGACCCGGCTCTTGAGGTCGGGCTTGATCGACTTGAAGCCGTCGATGGCGCTGATGCCGGTGAGCATGGCGCCGTAGCAGTTGACCGCCATGATGCCCACCAGCGCCGGCACCGCGATCAGCACGGTGAAGGTGCCGAAGCCCGGGATCAACCGGTTGCCGACGTCGCGCACGCTGGCGATGGCGTCCGGCGAGGGCAGGGCCGAGGCGAGGAACGCGCCCAGGGACATCAGCCACAGGGCCGAGCCGGCGGCGCCCAGGTAGGTCCAGAAGATCACCTGGCGTGACGGCGTCTGGTGCGGCAGGTAGCGCGAGTAGTCGGAGACGTACACCGAGTAGCTGATCTGGTAGCCGGCGGCGGCCGACAGCTGGATCAGGAATGCCGACCAGGAAAAGTGCGCATCGGCCACCGCCGAGTCGGCTTGCAGGGTCATCAGGGCGCTGACGGTGAGCACCGCGAACACGCTGATCATCACGTAGGTCAGCCAGCGCTGCACGCTGTGCAGCAGGTCGTGGCCGACCACGGCGATCAGCACCGCGATGGCGATCATCAGCGAGTACCAGGGCGCCCGGGCGCCGGGGATCACGGTGTTGATGGCGTCGGTGGCCAGGATCACGTTGAACACGTTGAAGCCGATGTAGACGAACACCACGGCGGTGAAGGGCACGATGGCGCCACGCAGGCCGAACTGGGCGCGGGACTGGATCATCTGCGGCAGGCCCATGCGTGGCCCCTGGTTGGCATGGAAGGCCATGCAGAAGGTGCCCAGGCAGACGCCGATGACGATGGCCAGGATCGCGTATTGCAGGGCCAGGCCCAGGGCCGCGCCGGTGAAGCCGGTGACCATGGTGGTGAGCACGAAGTTGCCGGTGAACCAGAACGGGCCCTGGTGCCAGACCTTGCCGTGGCGCTCGTTGCGCGGCACATAGTCGATGGAGCGGGTTTCGATCTTGAGGGACGCAGGCGGGGCTTTCGCGGTAGCGCAGGAGGAGGTCGTCATGGGGCGGTGCCTTTGTTTTTATAGGACGACCCCGGAGTCTCTGATATAGGACGCGGATGTTGAATCAGTGAAGGCAAATAATCAGTTCAGGAATTTGTGAACTGATGACCGGCCCCGCGCAGGGGCCGGCTCTTGAGCGAGGCGCGGGCTGCCTCGCCAGGCGCGTGGCTCAGGCGCTCATCACGGTGCGGATGTCCGCCGCCAGCTCGCGCACGCGCTCTTCCTCGGTGTCCCAGGAGCACATGAAGCGCGCGCCGCCCTTGCCGATGAAGGTGTAGAAGCGCCAGCCCCGGGCGGTCAGCGCCGCAATGGCCGGTTCCGAAAGTTGCAGGAACACGCCGTTGGCCTGCACCGGGAACATCAGCTCCACGCCGGGAATGTCTTCCACCAGCTTGGCCAGCAGTTGCGCGCAGTGGTTGGCGTGGTGGCCGTACTTGAGCCAGGCATCGTTTTCCAGCAGGCCGACCCAGGGCGCCGAGAGGAAGCGCATCTTCGAGGCCAGCTGGCCAGCCTGCTTGCAGCGGTAGTCGAAGTCTTCGGCCAGCTTGTGGTTGAAGAACAGGATCGCCTCACCCACCGCCATGCCGTTCTTGGTGCCGCCGAAGCACAGCACGTCGACCCCGGCCTTCCAGGTCAGGTCCGCCGGCGAGCAGCCGAGGAAGGCGCAGGCGTTGGAGAACCGCGCGCCGTCCATGTGCAGGTTCAGGCCCAGTTCCTTGCAGGTGTCGCTGATGGCGCGTACTTCTTGCGGGGTGTAGACGCTGCCGACTTCGGTGGCCTGGGTCAGGGTCACGACCCGGGGCTTGGGGTAGTGGATGTCCTGGCGCTTGAGGGCCACTTCGCGGATCGAGGCCGGGGTGATCTTGCCGTTCTCGGTGCCGGCGATCAGCAGCTTGGAGCCGTTGGAGAAAAATTCCGGGGCGCCGCATTCGTCGGTCTCGACGTGGGCGGTTTCCGAGCAGATCACGCTGTGATAGCTCTGGCACAGCGACGACAGGGCCAGGGAGTTGGCGGCGGTGCCGTTGAAGGCGAAGAACACTTCGCAGTCGGTCTCGAACAGGCGGCGGAAATGATCCGCGGCGCGGGCGGTCCACTGGTCGTCGCCGTAGGCGCGGTCGTGGCCATGGTTGGCCTGTTCCATGGCGGCCCAGGCCTCGGGGCAGATACCGGAGTAGTTGTCGCTGGCGAATTGTTGGCTCTTGTCGGTCATGGCCGGCTTCCGTATGAGAGGGTTCCGTGGTCGATTATGGTGCGCACTTTACCCAAGAATAACGGCCCCGCACACGCTCTGTTAGCGGGTAATAATGCATGGCACATGAGGATTTATGCGTGACGCGATGTTGACGCCCGTCCCCTTGCAGCGCGACGGCGCACTGGATGCGTTGAAGTGGCTGGCGCTGTTGAGCATGGTCCTGGACCACTTGCGCTATGTGGGCCTGGAACTGGACTGGCTGTATGTGCCCGGACGCCTGGCGTTTCCCTGGTTCTGCCTGGCGATGGCGGCCAATCTTTGGCGCGTCGGCGCTGCGCGGCGGCCCGGGCAGTGGAGCTACCTGGGTTGGCTGCTGGCCTTCAGCGGGCTCAGTGAAATTCCCTACCGGTTGTTCGTTCCCGAGCCCGACACCCTGAACGTGCTGCCGACCCTGGCCCTGGGGTTGCTGGTGGCGCGGGGCTGGCAGCGGCGTAGCGGTCTTGACCTGGTTTTGGGGGTGGTGGCCCTGGGGC